>DPVD01000106.1:3663-60745 GCA_003526745.1 Candidatus Latescibacterota bacterium | reverse complement strand
GTCCTGCCGGACGCAGACCACTCCTGTTTTTTCTCAAGGAGATCCGCCCGGCTGATGCACTTGGAGGGCGGCTGTAGAGGGCTAGAGGACACCCTTTGTGGACGGGATGTCCTTGACACCAGGGTCCGGAGCGACGGCCGTTCGGATGGCTCGGGCCGCAGCTTTGAAAATCGCTTCAACGCTGTGGTGTGCGTTCGATCCCCGGATCAGGTCGATGTGCAGGTTGATTCTTGCGTGGTCCGAGAGGCTTCTGAGGAACTCCTCGGTCAGTGCAGAAGGGAAGGCTCCGATCATTTCCTCGTCGAAGGCGGCGTCGATAAACAGATAAGGGCGCCCAGAGAAGTCGACGGCAGCACGCGCTAGAGCCTCATCCATTGTTACGTAGGCAGATGCGAAACGGGTAATGCCCGCTTTGTCGCCCAGCGCTTCATCGAAGGCCTGGCCTAAACAGATTCCGACATCCTCGACGGTGTGGTGTGCATCGACATCCAGGTCCCCGCTGCAGTCTACCTTCAGGTCGAGCTGACCGTGCCGGGCGAGTGCGGTGAGCATGTGGTCGAAGAACCCGATCCCTGTCGAGGTCTCGCAGTTGCCCGATCCGTCGATCTTCAAGTCGAGACGAATATCCGTCTCGGTCGTCTTTCTCGTGATTGTAGCTTGCCGTGACATCCTGATCCTATTCGAATGTTGCTGCAGGTTCGGGCAGCTCCCGCCCGATTTGTTCGACTTCGTATCCGAAACCACTACCCGTAACAGTCGATAGATTAAGCACGCCGTCCGAGCGAGTGTAGACGCCGGGGTGAACGGCAGCCTCGAGTCGTGAGGCGTTCGGATAGAACTGCATGCTGTTGGTTTCGAGCCCCATGACCGTGCCCGAATGCGCTGCCAAAAGGACATGGGGAATCTGAGCGAGCATCGGGTTGGTTAGGTCTTGGACCATCAGACCCATTCCGTGGGCACGAGCCCAGCACATGGACAGGATAGCGACTGTCTGCGTCTTGCAGGTCTTGAGTGCGACCCCTGTCCAGCCTCTGTCCCGACCGATGTCAAGGAGCCGCCAGTCGTGCGCGCTCTCGTCCATAAAAAGGGGCTTCCGAGCCGACACGCTGTGTGCATCAATCTCGTTCTGCTCGAGATCGTATGGAAAGGGCTGCTCGACATACAGGATCTTCTGGTAAGTCTTCGGATGATCAGCTAGCAATCGGTCGAGGATATCGTTCACATATTCGACGGTTTCAACCGTACAGTTGAAGTCCGTGCACAGCCAATCGACATCGTATTCGTCAGCGATCTTCCCGATGCGGACAATCCGGTTGTAGTCCCAGCCGTCTTCCTGTCCAGTCAGCTTAATCTTAAGACAGTTGAGTCCATCGCGTCGAATCCAATCATCGAGGACGACGGGATATTCGTCGTCTGGCTCTTCTCCAGTGCGCTCGTCGGCCGAAAGCAGGTCATTGCCACCTATGGCGTGCCACGCAGGGACTATCTCTGGGCGAGACGAAATCAGGAAGTCCGAAGGGTATCGACCTTCGAAGGTTGCGTCAGTGTCTCTTCCCGGTGTCAGGTAGTGAGAAAGGTCACGGTTCAGGTGCTCGGGGCCATATGTGTCGTAGATGGGCAGGCCGTGGCAACGGCCATAGGCATCGTGGAAGGCGAGATCGAAAGCCGAGTTGCAGACGAGGGCCGCAAGCCAGGGCATTATCTCCTCGCGATCTCGGTTGAAGGTTTCGAGCAGACCAGGGAGAACGTCTCTCAGGAAAGTGTGACCTACCTCTATCGGGTGACCGGATTCCTGCAGCGATGACCACTGCCGTCCAAGCTCGAGGCAGAGTGCCGTCATCGCCTCTTGGCGATCCAGGAAGCTCGACTTGCTCGGCCAGGCCCATTGTGCGCTCAGAGGCGCTTCACCCCATCCTACTGTGCGGTCGCCCGAGGCTGACTCCGCCTCGATTCGCGCCCTAATGCACACTACGCTCTTGAGCTCCTCCGTGCCGAAGCGGTAGGGGATACGTGTGTCGACCGGCAGAAAGTAAACGGTCGTGAACACAGGTCGGATGTCAGTCGGCTTGCTCAAGCCAGCTCCATGATCGATTCCAGGGCACTTAGGAAGGCGTCGTTCTCTTCACGCGTCCCGATGCACGTTCTAAGACCGTTCGCGAGTCCCGGATAGCCGGATACGTTTCGGATCAACACGCCCTTCTCGGCCAGTTGTTCGAACACTGATCCGGGGTCTTCAACTTCGAACAGGATGAGATTCGCCTTCGAGGGGTAAGCTGTGATCCCGCGTATCCCGCTCAATTGATCAAAGACTCGATCCCGCTCCTCAACGACGTAAGCTACGTTCTGCTCGATTTGTTCTCGATCGCTCAACAGCTCGATGGCTGCGACCCGGGAGAAGAGGTTGATATCGAATGGCAGCTTGATCTTGTGGATTTCGTCCACGATGTCGGGATGCGCGATCAGACAGCCAATTCGGATCGCCGCAGCGCCGAACGCCTTAGAGAGCGTCTTCAGGATGATCAGGTTGTCGTGAGCGCTCAGGAGATCGAGGGCGGAGTGGTCGTTGAATTCGGCGTAGGCTTCGTCGACGACGACAAGCGCATCCGTTGCCTCGAGGAGCACTGCAAGATCGTCGTTCGATATGTCGCATCCCGTTGGGTTGTTGGGCGAACAGATAATGACTGCGGATACACCCGATGCTGCCGCTTCGTTTAGGGCAACCGTATCGTAGCCGAAGCTTTCGTCGAGCCCTACGTAGATCGGTGTGCCACCGAGGATCTCGGTGAACTGGCCATAGAGAGAGAAGCTCGGAGAAGGAATGGCGACGGAAACGCCTGGCGCCACGATAGCGTTCAGGATGTGTTGAATGATCGAGTTCGATCCATTGGCTACCATGACCTGCTCTGGCGCAAAACCGACATAAGACGCTGCCGCCTGGACTAGATCCTGTGGCATAGGCTCGGGATATCGAGACCACTGGAGATTGCGGATCCGGGCAAGGATCCGGTCCTTGACGTGAGGTGGGACGTCGAATGGGCTCTCGTTCTGGTTGAGCTTGACCGCGCAGTCATAAGCGACCAAGTGATACCCATCGATCGCCCGGACCTCGGGACGAATACGTTTAATCGCTTTCACACTCATTCCGGAGACTGTAGTCTGACTCTGATGGCGTTGGCGTGTCCGTCCAAACCCTCTGCCTCTGCCATCTGTACGATCGATCCGGCGACCCTCTTTAGTCGATGGCTCGTGTACGAGATGAGGCTGATGTCCTTGAGGAAGGTGTCAACCCCGACAGAAGAGGCGTATCGTGCAGCACCGGCTGTCGGCAGGATGTGGTTCGTTCCCGCGTAGTAGTCGCCGACGGGTTCGCTCGAAGCTGCTCCCAGGAAGATGGCACCGGCGTGTCTGATCCCGGACTGGATTTCCCATGGATCCTCGACGATCAGTTCGACGTGCTCGGGGGCGATGCGGTTGACCAGCTCCGAGGCCTGGCCCAGATCGTCGACCGTTACGATCGCGCCATACCGGGAGAGAGCGGTTTGTGCTGCTTCTCTGTGCGAGAGGTCGGCCAGTTGGCGGTCGAGCTCCTCGGCAACGGCCGCAGCAAGGTCGGGATCGGGTGTGACGCAAACGGCAGCCTCGTAGCCACTACCATGCTCTGCTTGCGAGAGCATGTCCGCTGCAACGTGCTTTGCGTTCGCCGAGCTGTCTGCGACGACCACGATTTCGCTAGGACCGGCGACCATGTCGATGTCTACGCGGCCGAAGACGCGTTTCTTGGCGATCTGGACGACGGGATGTCCCGGTCCTACGAGCTTGTCGACGGGCGTGAATGACTCGGTCCCATAAGCCAGGGCAGCCACGGCCTGCGCGCCGAAGGCCCTGTAGACTCGGTCAACATCGGCGATCTTTGCAGCAGCTAGGACGGACGGGTGAATGTCTCCATCCGGCTGCGGGGGTGTGGCCACGGCGATGTGATCGCATCCGGCGATCTTTGCCGGTATGGCAGCCATCAGGAGCGTAGAAAAGAGAGGTGCGCTTGCTCCTGGCACAAGAAGGCCGACTCGTTCAATCGGGACGATTTTTTTGCCCAACACAACCCCGTCTCCGTCATCGACTTGCCAAGATTTGCGTTTCTGGTTGCCGTGAAACCTGTGGATGTTCTCGGCGGCTTCCTCGATCACCCTGACAAGCGCCGGGTCGGCTTTCCGGGCCGCGGCGTCCAGTTCCGTATTGCTGACGACCAGCTGGTCGGCGGTCAGGTCGACCCTGTCGAATTCCTTTGTGAAGGCCAGCACGGCGCTGTCGCCGTGCGATTCGACTTCACTGACGATGTGGTTGACCGAGGCTTCGAGCTCGGGTGTGAATTCGATCTGTCGCGCGAGGATGTCGCGGAGTTTCGAGTCCAGAGAGGAAGGGTTATAGGGGATTGGGTCGAGCACGGGACTAGTAGATGACCTTGTTCAGCGGATACTCGATGATCCCTTCGGCGCCTGCGTCCAAGAGATTGGGAATGATGTCACGGACCGTGCTCTCGTCGACGATCACTTCGATCGCCACCCATTCGTCGTCCAGCAGGTTCGAGATGGTGGGGTTGTTGAGTGCCGGAAGCTGACCGACAACCTTGTCGACGTTGTCTCGTCGAAGGTTCATCTTCAGGCCGACTTTGTCCTCAGCCTGGAAAGCTCCGACGAGAAGATTTGCGATCCTTTTGGTCTTCTCACGCTTCCACGGATTATCCCACGCTTGCTTGTTCATGATGAATCGGGTGGTCGTCTGCATCATGGTATCGACGATTCGCAGCTTATTAGCACGGATCGATGATCCTGTTTCCGTGATCTCTACGATCGCGTGGACCATGCCCTCTTGCTTGACCTTCGCTTCCGTGGATCCGAATGAGTACTCGACCTCCGCTTCAACGCCTTTAGAAGCCAGCCATTTTTGTGTAACGTTGACGAGCTCTGTCGCAATGCGCTTGCCGTTCAGGTCGGAGACCGTCTTGATCGGCGAGTCCTCAGGCACAGCAACCACCCATCGGGCGGGCATTGCAGTGGTCTTGCTGTAAGCGAGTTCGGCAATCTCAACGACATCAGCGTCGTTTTCCTGGATCCAATCGAGCCCTGTTAGTCCTACATCCAATACACCTCGCTCGACGTACCGTGCCATCTCCTGGGCACGTAGAAGCAGTCCTTCGAGCTCAGGGTCGTCGATGGAAGGCGTGTAGGATCGAGGGCTGACTCTGATTTTGTAACCAGCTCGTGCGAAAAGGCTGATCGTGGATTCCTGCAGGCTTCCTGACGGAAGCCCCATCTTCAGTCTAGACATTGCGATCTCCAATTCCGAGTTTGATGAATACCGGATGTAGGCCAACGGTCGGTGCGATCCGGCGGATCAAACTCCAGAGACTGAAAAGATACAGATTTTATTTCTTACTTGTAGATTTAATGGGCTGACTACTGACTGGCCCGAGTGGTCTATCTTGTCTGACTTTCGACATGGGTGATCAGGCCGTTCAGGGAGTTATGGATCTCGCGGCAATGCTTGTTCTGAAGGAGGACATCGTCACCGTGCTTGAAACTCACGATCCATATCCTCGTCAGCCTTCTCACCGTTTGCTAGCTCCAATTGACGAAATTCGACCCCATCTGAGCAAAATCTGTAAGGATTTTCTCGATGGTGTTTCTCCTGCGATTACCGCTACCTTTTTGAATGGATTGAATATTCGGACCAGTGTGACAGACCTCTGTAAAAAAGTCTAAATGCCATATATTTATGAAACTTAGGATATAGCCAGAAGACTGCAATGAAATGAAAATCGTTCATCAAACACAATATAACTGGGCGTGTCGTCCGGTTGACAACCCCATGGCTCAAACCTAAATTTTTGTGCACTTTCCAAGGTCTTCTTGCCCCAAGGGATGTGTAAGATTAAAGTTCGGCAAACGTGCCTTGTGTGTCCCAGACGTCCTAAGCCAAAAAGGCCATTAAAAACAATATTTTATGACAAATAGCCATCTCGTTGGCATTATGGCTGACAGTCACGACAACAAGGTGGGGGTAGAGGCCGCGATCCGAATTTTTAAAGATCGGCAGATCGGCCTACTTCTCCACGCCGGAGACTATATTGCGCCGTTCAACGCGGGTTGGATGAAGGACATCGGTGTGACTATGGTCGGTGTTTTCGGGAACAACGATGGCGAGAAGTTCGGACTGAAATCTCGATTCGCAGAGTTGGGCGACATACACCGAGCCCCGCATCCCTTCGATTACGCAGGTAAGCGATTTCTGATGCTTCACGAGCCGGATGAGGTTGATGCTCTGCAGGCAAGCGGGCACTACGACGTGATTGTCTATGGACATACACACGAGATCGATGTCAGGGAAGACAAGACGGTCGTAATCAATCCAGGCGAGACGGGAGGATGGACGACGGGGCGCGGGACCGTCGCCCTTCTAGACCTGGATTCGATGGGTGTCGAGATCGTGGATCTCTGTGTGTGAAGTTCCTCCCGGGGTTGAGGCTGCACCCGTCGGGCGTGAGACGTCGCGTTAGGCGGAGTGCATGTCTCAAGTCCTATGAAGCGACTTTGGGATTCACCGTCGGGTGGATCTCGTCGTTCCCGAACGAATCGGCTAGCGTCCCGGCCTGCGAGTCTCGTGTCCTGACGGCAGAACGCGTCCCGACGTGGTTCGAGTGCGGCGGACAGTGATATTGCGTTGTCGACACTGCGGCGTTTTGGCGGGCGCGAAATACAAGGAAGACATCCGGCAGAATCTTCTACTCAGTGCTCGCGTCCCAAGGCCAGCACTTCCAGTTCTCTTACCAACCCTCTCCCAAGAAGCGCGAGAACGGATCTTGGACAGTCTATCGCAAGGTCATATATCGTCCTACTTTAAGGTCGACCGCCGCCAGGCGCAGTCGGCACTGAGAGAGGCACTCGACCATCTGCCTCGTGCGCCGGGTGTGTACCTGATGCGTGACGCCGGAGGTAAGCTCATATACATAGGCAAGGCGAAGTCGCTGCGAAGCCGCGTCCGTTCCTACTTCACGCCGCGCGCATTCGACGGTCGCGGACAATTCCTGGCACTCGTCGGGAACGTTAGGGAAGTCGAATATATCGTGACCGATTCGGATCGAGAGGCCCTGATTCTCGAATCGAATCTGGTTAAGGAGCACAAGCCGCGCTACAACATCACGCTGAAGGATGACAAGAAGTACCCGTATATCAAAGTGACGGCTGAACCGTTCCCCCGGATCATCGTGACACGCGATGTCGAGAAGGACGGAGGCCGGTATCTTGGTCCATACACGGACGTCAAGGCTATGCGGAACATGCTGAATCTTATGCACAAGCTGTTCCGCGTCAGAAGTTGCGACTACGCTCTGCCGAACAAGAATGTGCGTCTCTGCATCGACTACGAGATCGGACGCTGTGACGGCCCGTGCGAAGATCTGATTACGTCCGAGAACTACAAGAAGCTGATCGATGAGGCCGTTCTCTTCCTGAGCGGGCGACGTAGGGAGGTTGCGAGGATCATGCGGGGAGAGATGGACAGAGCCTCCGAGGAGCTTCGCTTCGAAGAGGCTGCGATCTTCAGGGATCGGCTGGACGCGCTCAAGCGCGTGACCAACCGCCAGAAGATGATGTCGACAGATCATGCCGATTGGGATCTGATCGCGATCTTCCGAGAGGATGAAGAAGCCTGCGGCGTTGTCATGGAGATCCGTGAAGGCCGACTGATCGGGAGACAGCACTATTTCATCGGAGGCGTCTTGGATGCACCAGAGGCCGAGATACGATCGTCATTCCTGCGATTGTTCTACCTGACGGCTTCGTTTGTGCCGCGCGAAATCTACGTCTCCGTGGATGTGGACGACGAGGAGACGATTCGCGAGTGGCTTGACGACCGAGCGGGAGGCCCGGTGACGATCAAGGTACCCCAGCGAGGCGATAAGGCTCAGTTGATGAAGATGGCGGAAAGCAACGCCGGTCTTCTTTTGACCGAACGACGTCTCAAGAGGGAAAACAGGAGGAAGCAGGTCCCGGCGTTGGTCAGTTCGCTGCAGCGTGATCTGAATCTCGATGCTCCACCTCGTAGGATCGAAGCTATGGATATTTCGAACATTCAGGGACAGGATCCGGTCGCGTCGGTTGTCTGTTTCATCGACGGCAGGCCTTCAAAGAAGAACTACCGTCACTACAAGATCACGGGGATCGAGGGACCGAATGACTTCGCCATGATGCACCAGGTAGTGACGCGTCGGTTCAGACGGCTGCAGCAGGAAGGTAGGGCATTTCCAGATCTGCTTCTGATCGATGGTGGAAAAGGTCAGTTGTCGAGCGCGATCAGTGCGTTGAGTTCGTTGGGTATCAAGGACCAGCCCGCGATTGGTCTGGCCAAAAGGCTTGAAGAGGTCTTCATCCCCGGCCATTCGTATCCGCAGAACATCCCGAAAGTGTCGAGTTCGTTGAAGCTCCTTCAGGCGCTCCGGGACGAGTCACATCGGTTTGCCGTTTCTTTCCATCGCCAGGTTCGAGCGAAGCGGACGCTGCACTCCACGCTCGAGGAGATAGAAGGTGTTGGGCCTGCGAGACGGAAGCTGCTGCTTCGCCATTTCGGATCGATGAAGCGACTTCGGGAAGCGTCACTTGAAGATGTCCAGGCCGTTGAGGGCCTAGGGCTAAAGCTGGCCGAACAGATTGTGCACACTCTGGCAGGAGCCCCGGATGAGTGAGGTGATTATACATACCCGGTTTGGGGAGCTAAAGACCGTGTGGAATGGCTCGATACTCGACCGGATCGTGTTCGGGCGATACAGCGAGCGTGAACACAAGGTCAGAGAAGTGCCTCCGTTTGCAAGAGATGTTGCGAAAGGTTTGGCGGCGTATTTGGATGGCGACCGCCAAGTGCTTACGCCTTTCGAACGGATACCTGAAGGGAGCGCTTTCCAGATGAACGTCTGGCGGACAACTCTTGTTGTTCCGTATGGCGAGACCGTCAGCTACGGTGAAATCGCAGAGAGGATTGGGCAGGATGTGACCGCGTCGCGTGCCGTTGGTATGGCGCTCAATAAGAATCCGCTGCCGCTGATTGTTCCGTGTCACCGAGTCGTCGGATCGTCGGGCGACTTGACAGGGTTCAGAGGCGGGCTGGCGTGGAAGCGAGCTTTGCTTGGTCTTGAGATGCCGCAGCTCTCGCTGGTCCTGTAGCCGTCGTGGACGGCGTGCGCTCAGGTTTGACCCAGCTCGAAATACCAGAGTCCCTGAGCTGGCCTCTATGCCAGTTTCTGGACTATGTGCGTCTTGAGAAGGGCCTATCTGATCACTCCGTCGAGGCCTATGAGCGAGATCTGGTCCGGTATCTCCAGATCATGTTCGAGCGTAGACTCGATTCGGTGATATCGATTCAGGCAAAGGATGTTTCCGAGTTCGTGCGTCAACTCGATGACGTCGGTCTGGCCCCGTCAAGCGTAGCACGAAATCTGACGGCGGTGAGGGTGTTCCACAAATTTCTCGTGACCGAAGGGATTCGCGATTCGGATCCTACAGAGAATCAGCGCCCGCCGAAGGTTGGGAGGAAGCTGCCCGAGGTACTGTCGGTCGACGAAGTTCAGACGCTGCTCGATATGCCCGATGTGGAGACCGACCTTGGGCTGCGCGATCGTGCCCTTTTAGAGATGATGTATGGCGTCGGGTTGCGGGTGTCCGAGGCGGTCGATCTGAAACCGAGCCAACTCGTGTTCTACGTGGGTGTGGTGCGCGTGTTCGGGAAAGGCAGCAAGGAGCGGATTGTTCCTGTTGGCTCGCAGGCCCAGAGTTGGGTCACCCGGTATACGTCATCAGGGCGTGCCAATTTGGTGAAGCCGGATTCGCCACCGAACCTCTTCCTGAATTTTAGGGGGGGAAGACTTTCGAGGATGGGAATCCATAAGCTACTTAGGAAGTACGTGCTCGCTGCCGGGATCGGGAAGACCGTCAGCCCTCATACGATGCGACATTCTTTCGCGACACATCTACTTGAGGGCGGAGCAGATCTGCGTGCAGTACAGGAGATGCTCGGCCACGCGGATATTTCGACGACACAGATCTATACGCACATCGATCGGGAATATCTGAAGGAGGTCCACAAGACTTTCCATCCGCGCGCGTAAGTTCCGAATGACGCAGGAAACAAGAAGGGCCCCGTTCTCGAATCAGAGAACGGGGCCCTTTAGTATTCGGATCGGTTGACGTGTCAGCTCGGAATTCTGGGGGTTAGGAACAAGTAACGCTCAGCGCCCGAACGGCTCTTGCGAATGACCGAGAACGCCGCGTTGCGATCGGGTTGAAGATCGGACAGGACCGACTTGAAATCCTGGACGCTTTCGATCGAGACATCTAGGCCCTGCTGTCGGACGGCGAATATGACGTCGCCTTGGAGGAATCCGGCCCTGCGTCCGGGACCTCGCGAGACCTGAGTGACGACGACACCTTTGGTGTCTTTAGAAAGGCCAAAAGATTCGATGACCTGAGGTGTCAGGTCAGTGACGGTCAGCCCGAGACTCGAAGTTTCGGCGCCGTACTCGTCTCCCTCAGCAGCAAGCTGGTCGTTGTCCTTCGGGATCGCACCGAGAGTTGTCTCGAGCGTCAGGTCGCGGTCGTTTCTGCGAACCGTGAACTCCGCCATATCACCCGGATGCTTCCTTGCGATGATGCTCTGAAGGTGGTTTGGCCGGTTCACTGTCTCGCCATTCACCTCTAGGACGATATCTCCACGCTTAAAGTTCGCCCTATCCGCCGGCGTGCCTTCCATCACTAGGTCGATCAGGACACCCTTCGGTCGATCAAGGCCGAATGCATCAGCCTCTGCGGCTGTGACCATTCGTAGACCGACTCCAAGGTAGGCTCGACGAACCTCACCGTGAGCGATAATGTCATCCATCACTTTCTTCGCGAGGTCGATCGGGATTGCAAACCCGTATCCGACGAAGCCGCGGTTGCGTGTGGCGATCGCCGTGTTCACACCGATCAGCTCACCATCGAGGTTGACGAGCGCACCGCCCGAGTTCCCCGGGTTGATCGCAGCGTCGACCTGTATGAAATCTTCCACGGACAGTTCGTTGCGAATGATATCGAGGCTTCGGCCGATTGCGCTGACTATGCCCGATGTCACCGTCGACCGAAGGTCCAGAGGTGCGCCGACCGCGAGGACCCACTCACCTATCTGAACACCGTCGGAGTTACCTATAGAGATGGGTTTTAGGTCTTTCGCGTCAATCTTGACGACGGCAACGTCGGTGAGTTCGTCGCGTCCCACGAGCTCGGCCACATACTCACGGTTGTCGTTCATTACGACGGTTATTTCATCCGCATTCTCGATGACATGGTTGTTCGTGAGGACGTAGCCACTTTGGGACATGATAATGCCGGACCCGAGACCCGAGTTTTCCCGCTCTTCGGGCTGAGGAAGCTGGAACTGATGAAATCTGGGTATCCGCCTACCGCGTTCGACCGGATCCTTTGTCCGCTTTGTCGTGATAGTTACCACACTTCTGGTGACTCGTTCGGCGATGGCCGTGTAAGCCTGGTTGAACGTCTTGAGCTGGGCGATCGCCTGATCGTCGGTCATCGCCGCCACATCCGGGATTTGAAGCGCCGACCCCGCCAAAAGGGCAATGAGTATGATGAGCTTGCGTGTCATAAAACCATCTACTCCTATGTTTCGGGAAAGGTTGATTCATTTCTGCAGATGCGGAGAGGGGTATTCGTCTCGCCGATTATGACCGATTGTCTGCGAAAAGGTTCCCAAAAATTGGTGGGAAGCAACCTCACAGGCCGTATTGGCGGATCTTGCGGTAGAGTGTGCGCTCAGCCATCCCTAGGAGCCTTGCGGCTTGCTTCCGGTGTCCGTCCGTTACCTGCAGAGCATTCAGGATCGCGTCGCGCTCGATTTCATCCATGGTCTTGACTTGATTCCGAGAAACGACACCTGTTTCGGAGAACTCGACTTCTGTACCCTGTTCGATCGGTGTCTCGTCGGGTTGGTAGACGGGCAGCGGTCTGGCTTGTGTTTGGCCTTCCCTATCGATCAGGAATGCTTTGAGCTCTTTGATGTCTTTGGCGACTTCTAGGATTGCCCAGTAGAGAAGGTCACGTGAAGACTCCTCCGGAGTCTTGCCCAGATGGACAGGTAAAGCCTGAGACCCATCGGTGAGCGGTCCGTCGAGGTCTTCCAAGTAGGTAGCGAGGACCTCGGCAGATATGGATCGATCGATCGAAAGTACCATCAACCGCTCGATCAGGTTGCGCAGCTCACGGATGTTGCCTGGCCAAGCGTAGGACTGCAGGACAGAAAGCGCTCCCGGATCAAACTGGATCAGGGGGACGCCATGGTCTTTGCTGATCTTCGAGATGAAATGGGTTGAGAACAGAGGGATGTCTTGCGAGATGCTTCGCAGCGAAGGTGCTTCGATTTCAACAACTCGGAGTCGGTAGTAAAGATCCCGGCGGAATGTTCCCTCGGCCACGGCCTGGTGGAGCTCTCGGTTCGTGGCGGCGATGACGCGGACGTTTACCCCGATCGGATTGCTGCTGCCCAAACGTGTGATCTCTCTCTGGTCGAGCACGTGGAGAAGCCTGACTTGAGCAGAAAGAGACATCTCACCGATCTCGTCGAGGAATACGGTACCCCCCTCGGCTGTTTCGAACAAACCCCTTCGCTGAGACCGCGCATCAGTAAAGGCGCCCTTCTCGTGGCCAAAGAGTTCACTCTCCAGGAGCGTTTCAGGAAGCGATCCGCAGTTGAGTGTGAGGAATGGACTCCGTGCGCGCGTACTGCGGTCGTGTATGACCCGAGCGATAAGGCTCTTTCCAGTTCCACTTTCGCCCGTGATCAGGACATTGACAGGGGTCGGGGCGATCTGGTCGACGGTCTGAAGGACCTGCTGGATCGCAGGAGATCGACCCAGAATTTCCGAGTCTGTCCGATTCGAGAGCGTGACTTTGCGGATAGCCGTCTCCAACTCGCCGCGATTGACGGGGCTGTCGACGAAGGCGTTCGGTGAAAGCGTCAGGAGATCCGGTGAGTCCGCCAGCGACCCTAGGACGATCACGCCTGGGGGTTCTGATGCCTTGGCAACAGCTTGGCCGATCGGATCATCCGCTTCTACCAAATTGTCGGCATCTATGATGATGATACCGAACCGATCCTGCTCCAAGAGCTTGCGTGCAGGTCCTACCGTATTGGTGACGATCGCGCGCCACCCCATTTCCTCTAGTATGACCCTGATGTTACCAAACCGATCGGGGTTCCGCAGAATGGCAAGCGCCTCTGTGAGGATGTCGTCCGAGTCGCCCATCTATTAAGTGTCTTCGCCCTGCTGTATTTCGGTTCCGACGATCAAGAGGTCTTTGCCCTCTGGGACGATGTAGCCCTGGCTCTCCAGACGCTTCAGGATCCTTGAGACAGTTTCTCTTGTGGTGCCGGACATGTTCGCCAAGTCCTGATGTGTCGGCCGGTCTTTAATCAGCACGCCATCAAGGGTGGGGGATCCCTGTTCCTCTGCCAGCTGCAGCAGCGTCTGTGTGATCCTGCCTGTCACATCGGACAGAGCGAGTCCCTCAATCTTTCTGTCCGTCTTCCTGAGTCGATTTGCGAGCACAGAGAGCAGTTTGATCGCTGTCTGGGGAGATTTCTGGATGAAATGTAGGAAGTCCGCACGCCTGACCATCAGGAGTTCTGTCTCCGTCGTGGTGGTCACATTTGCTGATCGCGGATGTCCATCCAGGAGTGACATTTCGCCAAAGAAGTTGCCCTCGTCGAGGATGGACAGGATCACCTCGCGTCCGTCCTCGCTGACGATACTGACTTTGACCTGTCCCTGATGGATCACGAAGAGACTGTCACCTTCCTCTGCTGCCATGATGACAACACGATCCTTCGGGAAGACCCTGAGCGTTGCGACGTCAGAGAGCGCGGTTAGCTCGTTGTTAGAGAGTCCCTCGAACAATGGTACTCGTTTGAGGAGTTCACCGTGCATTTCCCAGCCCTCCAAAGGTGAATGTGTGCCCGTGCTTGGGGCAGGAGCGATCATTGATTCTGTCTCAGTTCTGCGATCATCTGGTCTGCTTGCAGAATAAAGGATGTGCCGCTGAAACGCGTCCGAATTTTCTCGAGCTCTTCGATCGCCTCACGTGACCGACCGAGCGCGGTGAAGCACTGGGCGCGACCCATAAGTGAGTTGGCCACCCAGTTGACGCTGCCCTGAGGTGTGTAGACCAGCTTGAGATGCTCTCTTAGAGCGTTTTCATACTCGTCCATCTTCTGGTAGGCCATAGCGATGACGTACTGAGCACTCGACCACTTGTCTCCGCTGAGCTTTGTCAGCAGCGGTCGTAGCTCAGCGATCGATTTCTCATACTCACCCTTCTCGCTGTAGATCTCGCCAACACTAATGCGCGCATCCTGTGCTCTGGAGTCGAGCGGATGCTGTTCTATCAGATCACGTGCGTAGGATATGGCCGAGTCGTAGAGCCGCAGATTGACGTGTGACTCGTACAATTTTTCGAGGACTTCAGGTCGCCGACTTTCCTCAAGCTGCCCTGTCAACGCGTTGAGGTAGGCGCGCGAGGCACCTACGTAATCCTGGTCTTTAGTATAGATCGAGGCGAGTTCCAGATTGGCCAACGCCCAGTTGGCGTTGTTCTTCCTGTTTTTTACGAATGACAGAAGAGCGGCAAAGTGCTCCTCCGGCTTGCCGATCTTTTCAAGAGCCTCTATCAGGTGGAACTCCGCATCAGCTGCCGACCGTGTGGCCGCATATTTCTTGGCGACCCCTTCGAGTGTCTTTTGCGCACCTTTGGGATTCCCGTAACGGAGCTGTATCCGTGCCTGCTCGACCTCAAACCGGGCGAGAGATTCCGTCGCTTCTGGGTGGTTTTTTTTGAATGTCTTGATTTCTTTTCGGGCTTGTTTGGCTCTGTCCAAACGGAGGAGGGTTACGATCTTGAGTTCTGCCGCTGCCTCGTTGGCCGCAACTCCTGCTCCGGTCACCGCCTTAAGTGCTGCTTCGTAGTTCTGTTTCTCGAAGTAGAGCCGAGACACCGATGCAAGGGCGGGTGATGTGAGTGCGCTTTTCGGATACCGCGTGGAGACGTTGTCGAATGCCTCGATCGCCTGGTTGGTGCGACCTAGTTGCGCGAGCAGCTCGGCTCTCCTGAATGCGAGCGAGTCGGCACCGGGTGTATTCGAGAATTTGCGAACGTAGAGTCCGAGGACTGACAAGGCCTTCTCGCTCTCTCCGGTCCGGGAGTAGGATTCACCGAGCCGCTTGAGGATTGAGGATTCCGCGCCACGACTAAGCAGCGTCTCGTCGATCTCGATCGCCGATGCGAAGTCTTCCAGCCGGTAATAGCACTCGGCGAGCAGGACACGACTCGATTTTTCGAGGTCTACGGAGGTGGGTGCTCTCAGGAGATCGGCAAACTCGGCTGCTGCGCTCTGGAGGTAGCCGCGTTCCAGGAGAATCAACCCGAGCTGGAAGCGCGCTTCATCACCGAGCGAGCTGTTTGGATACTTGAATAAAAAGTCTCGAAGTGCATCCTCGGCTGCAGCGAAGTCTTTTTTAAGAGCCAAACATCTACCCGTACCGTATGCAGCCTTTTCCACGAGTTTGCTAGAGCCTGATTTTGCGACCTTGCTGTAGTCAGCGAGCGCGAGATCGATGAGTCCGGGTTTGGTCCTGCCGAGAAAAAGGTTCGTGTCGGCTTTCTTTAGTCGAGCATCGTCGATTCGGTCAGACTGCGGATGCGTCTTGAGGAAAGCGTCGTAAGCGTCCGCTCTCCGTTGAGCTGATGCTGTGTCCGCACCGGGGTGCTTGAGCTCGATTGCGACGAGTGCTGCGTCGTCAGACCAAGAGCTCTCTGTATCGGTGAGTTTGCTGAAGATCGACAGAATACGACCACGGTTGCCCGGCGCGTCTGGATCGAGGAGCTCCTCTCTTCGGTCGATCGCGTTGAGCGCGTGACCGAGCACATACAACGCCTCGGCGAAGTTAGTGCCGGCTGTGTCCGCACTGGCAGCTTCAAGGAAAGGGATCGATCGGTCGTAGTGCCGCTTGCTGAAGAGGAACTTGCCAAGCTTCAGCCGAGCGGGCATCGACTCGGAAGTTAGGTCGTCGAGCAGGTCAATGAGCTCTTGGTCTATAGGGTCAGTCGGTGCGTGCGATGACAGGTAGCGGATCCTGCGTTCGGCTTCGCCTGCCTGCGGTTCACCTGCAAAGCGCTCTAGGAAATTCCGATATTCACGTATGGCGAGGTGCGAAACGCCGGTCGACTCGTGAACGAGCCCCAGCTGAAACTGAGCCGAAGCGGCGATTTTAGGCCGGGCGGTAATCGTGAGTTGCGAGAAGGTCTCGATCGCGAGGTCGGTCCAGCCGAGCTGCTCTCTGTAGACGCGGCCCATGCTCAGCCTTGTGGCTGACGACTCCTGAGCGTCCGTTTCGCGATCGAGATGCCGCTGGTATGCCGCAAGCGCAGGGCGAGGCGACCCTAGCGCGGCGTAGACATCACCGATGTCGCGATGTGCTGTAATGCTAAATGGGTGGTCCGGGAAGCTTTCCTGGAGACGCTTGAATGCATTGATCGCCTGGCGATATTGCTTCTTGTCGACGAAGGCGCGACCGAGGCCCAGACGAGCATCGGGTAGGAATTCGCTCGTTGGGTAGACCTTCAGGAATTGCGCGTAGAGCTGGAGCCCATCTCGATTCGTCTTCCGATAGACGCGTGCGAGCCCGAGGATTGCCAGCTGCTGCTGGGCAGTTCCAAGTCGCGCAGATCTTGCCGCTTCATATGTCTTGATTGCCTTCGACCATTCCGCCTGATTCTCGTACCACTCGCCGAGGATGAGGTATGACCGATGAGCAGAGCGGTTTCGCGGGAACCTCTTACGCAGCTCTGTGAAGGTGCGTTCGGCCTTGGTGATATTGTCCTGTTCTAAAGAGATTCGGCCAATCTCTAAGAGAGCGTCGGGTTCGCGTTCAGAGTTCTCGATCGATTCGAACTGCTGCAAAGCTTCGGATTGTCGCTCCTGATCACTCAGAGTGAGGCCGAGGTTGAACGCCGCTTCTCTGAGTAGCGGAGAGGATGGATGGTTCGTGATGATCGTCCTCAAGGATTGCTCCGCAGCTGGATAATCGTAAGCCCTTCTTGAGTTGCTGCCAGCGGAGAGAAGGTCTTGGACAGCGTACTCGCCAGTCCTGAAGCGTTCATATAGGTCGCTGAAGGCTGCCGCAGCGCGAATATGCTCGCCAAGTCGTTCCAGAGCTGTGGCGCGATTCCGGAGTGCGCCTATTACTTCTATGTTGTCGGGGTGTCTGTCGACAAAGATCTGGTAAGCGTCGACCGCCTCAGTCAGAGACTCTGCTTGGTAGTAGGCCTCCGCAAGGCGAAGCCGGGCGTGAGCCAGCCGCTCGCTTGTCGGGTAGTTCAGGATGAAACGCCTGAACTCCTCTGCGGCGGTCTCGTATAGTCCGTCAGAATAGAGAACCTGTGAATACTCGAAGGCTTCGCGTTCGTCCTGAAGCTGTCCGTAGACTGGACCGAAGAGGAGCAAGAGCAAAACAGTCAAAATGGCCGATCTACTCAGCCGTACAAGATTGCGTTTCTCGATCAAGGATTCCCCAATTGTCTGTGGGCAGAAAATGGTTACATATGCAAATTTACTCTATATTTCGGGACCAGTCAACGATGTGTCTCAGACTGGGGAAGAGTAATTGTCAATCTCTGCACCATCTGCAACTTTGGCAGATCCTATGAAGATAGATTCGTACGCTAAGCTGAACCTCGGTCTTGTAGTCGTGGGCAGACGAGAGGACGGTTACCATGACATCCAGTCGGTCTTCCAAGAGGTCGATCTTGCGGATCGGATCACGATTAGCAATAGTGAGAGCCTTTCAGTAACATCAGACGATCCTTCGGTTCCGGATGGCGAGGAGAACCTCGCCTATCGAGCTGCTGCGGCTCTCCGAGATGCGCTGAGGAGGCCCGAGCTGAGCGCCAATATCAAGATCGAGAAACACATCCCTGCGGGAGGAGGGCTCGGCGGCGGGAGCTCAAATGCTGCATCGTCCATGCTTGGCCTGACATCCTTCTGGGATCTTGACCTACAAAGAGCCCGAATGGCAAAGATTGGCGAGACGGTCGGGGCCGACGTTCCTTTCTTTATGACGGGGGGGACAGCCTGCGTTTCAGGGAAGGGCGATATCGTGCAACCTATTGATTGTGAAGGGGATGTATGGTTTGTTTTGGTCGATCCTGGTTATCGGGTGGCCACGCCTTGGGCATTTGGAAAACTTAATATGAAATTGACAATTGATAGCCCATATATTAGATTTTTAAATTCTGCGCGCGGCTCGGGTAAAGTCGATATTTACGAGCTGTTCGGGTTGATCAAAAATGATTTTTTGCCTGTTGTCGAGGCGCGGTATCCAAGCACGGAACGAATCCTTTCCGTTCTTCGCGGGGGAGGCGCAAAAGTTGCCTCGATGAGTGGAACGGGATCGACCCTATACGGTGGTTTTGCGCTAGAATCGGATGCGCTGTCAACCATTGAGCACCTGCGAAGCCTGGGCTATTCTGCTCGTTTCTGCAGGCCCGTGCGTCGTCAGGTTCAATAAATCTACTGGGGATCAGGGCTGCCGGGTCGTCTAAGGGTAAGACAGCGGCTTTTGGAGCCGCCTATCGGGGTTCGAATCCCTGCCCGGCAGCCAACACGCCCGGGGTCAGAGTTGGAGGAGAGAATGTCAGATACAGCCGTTCTGGAGGGCAAGCTGAGGGCTGGCGCCGGCAAGGGCGTTTCCCGGCGATTCCGTCGTGAGGGGGCCGTCCCGGCCGTGGTCTATGGCTCGGAGATCGATTCGGTCAAATTCTCCGTCGACCAACGTGAGTTCAGAACCCTGATCAGTAACTTTGGTCGAAACGCGATCGTTTCGCTCAAGGTTGAAGGCTCTGACTATTCGACAATCGTGAAAGAGATCCAGAACCATCCGGTCTCCGGTGAGATCCTGCACATCGATTTCCACCGGATCTCGATGACCCAGCGGATCGTGGTTGAGGTCGCTGTCCACAGCGAAGGGACTCCAGTCGGTGTCCGCAACGATGGCGGCATTCTCGAGCACATGCTCCATGAGATCGAACTTGACTGTCTTCCGACGAACATCCCCGACGAGCTGACCTACGATGTGAGCGAAATGGTCATCGGGGATACGATCCATGTTTCAGATCTCGTCGCCCCTGAAGGAACTGTTTTCGTCACTGAAAGTGATCGGTCCGTATTTGCTGTTGCTCCGCCGACAGTCCGCCAGGAGGACGAGCAGGAGGAAGAGGGCGAGCTTGAGGATGTCGAAGAGGGTGCAACAGAACCTGAGCTCATCGAGCGAGGGAAAAAGGACGACGAAGAAGAAGCGGGCGAGGAGTAGGCTGGCTAGGGTTGTTGTCGGCCTCGGGAATCCGGGACCGCGCTACGACGGTTCTCGCCACAACGCCGGCTTCGAGGTTGTCAAAAGGCTGGCGAACTCGCGCAGCTGGGTGAGCACATCAACATTTGATGTAGCGCACGTGACGGTGCGATCTAGACCTGTGCACCTGACGCGGCCTACTACCTACATGAACGACTCGGGCGTTGCCGTTCGTGATGTGCTCAAGCGATTCGGTTGTTCGGTCAGCGATCTGATCGTGCTCGTGGACGACATCAATCTTGATGTGGGTCGTATCCGGATTAGAGGGTCGGGGTCCGATGGAGGCCACAATGGTCTCGCCTCAATCTCCTCGCTCATGAGAAGTGATGATTACGTTCGAGTTCGCCTCGGTGTGGGAACTGTTCCCGACGACTCGTCACAGATCGATTTCGTGCTGGGCCAGTTCGAGAAAAATGAATTCAGTCAGGTGTCGACTATGTTCCAGAACGCTGCGGATGCGGTCCGCAGCTGGTGCAGTGACGGTGTGGGCATCACCATGAACCTCTTCAATGGGAGGTAACAGCCCAGTGTCTTTTCCAGATATTAGGGGTTACCCCCGGAGTTTAAGATGATCGAATGGGCACCGTCGTTCGGCGTGGTTGGTCTGGGTTGTGCGCTCGTTATCTATCTGCGCATTCTCAAGAAGCCGGTCGGCACCGAGCGGATGAAGGAGATTTCTGACGCCATACACGAAGGTGCGATGGCATTCATCAAGCGAGAATACGTTGTTCTCGCTGTTTTCGTTGCACTCGTGACCCTCGCCCTTGCTAAGGGTATCGGTACGGATACGGCCGGCGCCTTCATCCTCGGATCTGTCTGCTCGATCCTTGCCGGATTCCTCGGGATGAAGGCAGCGACACGAGCGAACGTGCGCACGACATATGCGGCAAACCAGGATGGCCAGCCTCAAGCGCTGGCCATCGCTTTTTCTGGCGGTACGGTCATGGGGCTTGCGGTCGCAAGTCTGGGCCTCCTTGGTGTTGGAATCCTCTTCTCCTACTACGGTTCACCCGATCAGGCGAAGATCATCAACGGCTTCGCGATGGGTGCGAGCTCGATCGCATTGTTCGCTCGTGTGGGTGGTGGTATCTACACCAAGGCGGCAGACGTGGGCGCGGATTTGGTCGGCAAAGTCGAAGCGGGGATTCCGGAAGACGACCCGCGTAACCCGGCCAGTATCGCAGACAACGTCGGTGACAATGTTGGAGATGTTGCCGGGATGGGCGCCGATATCTTCGAGTCGTATGTCGGCTCGATCATCGCAACCATCGCGATCGCGGCGACAGCAAACTCAGGATTGCTCGATCTGCTCGGCGGACGGGCTCAGGATGCATCACTTATTCAGATCCTGGCTATGCAGCTGCCGATTGCAATAGCGATGATTGGTCTCGTTTCCTCGCTGCTCGGTGTCCTTTCGATGCGGTTTTTGCGAAATATAGGTCCGGCTGCAGCGCTTCGTAATGTGCCGCTCATATCGGCAGTTCTGATGTTCGCCGGAAGCTACTATTTTATCAATTCAGTCGGTCTGTCGCAGCAGATCTTTTACGCCGTGTGTTTCGGTGGTGTCACGGGTATCGCGATCGGCCTGATGACGGAATATTACACTGGTGGTGCACCAATCCGCCGGATCGCCACCGCTTCAGAGACGGGTCCTGCAACCAACATGATCGCGGGCCTCGCCGTTGGAATGGAGAGCACGATGCTCCCGATCTTGGCGATCTGCGCGGCGATCGGTTTTGGCTACCACTTCGCCGGTCTGTATGGGATCGGCATCGCGTCCGTCGGGATGCTTTCAACTGTCGGTGTGACGATGGCCGTCGATGCGTACGGTCCGATCGCAGACAATGCCGGCGGTATCTCCGAGATGGCCGAACTCGGGCCAGACACTCGGAAGATCACGGACGGTTTGGACTCGATCGGGAACACCACGGCGGCGATCGGTAAGGGTTTCGCAATTGGATCGGCTGCTCTGACGGCACTCGCCCTGTTCTCAGCTTACACTGCTGCGGTCGGTCTTGAGTCGATAGATCTCACCAAACCGATTGTCGTGATCGGGTTGTTTGTTGGTGGTGCGGTTCCGTTCTTTGTGGCCGCTCTGACGATGACGTCCGTCGGGAAGGCTGCTTTCAAGATGGTCGAGGAGGTGCGGCGTCAGTTCAGAGAGATCCCCGGGCTGATGGAGGGGACGGGAAAGCCGGACACACGTCGGTGCGTCGACATCAGCACGGTAGCAGCTTTACGCGAAATGATTATGCCTGGCTTGGTTGCCGTGCTCAGCCCTGTGCTCGTCGGTACCCTTTTGGGTCCGGAAGCGTTGGGAGGGATGCTGGGAGGCGCGACGTTGAGCGGTGTCCTTGTTGCCCTGATGATGGCGAACACCGGTGGCGCCCTTGACAACGGAAAAAAGTGGATCGAGGATGGCAATCTTGGTGGGAAGGGATCGGAGGCCCACAAGGCGTCCGTTGTAGGCGATACTGTCGGGGATCCGCTCAAGGATACGTCGGGCCCTGCGTTGAACATTCTGATCAAACTGATGTCCGTTGTATCACTCGTACTCGCGCCCATCCTAAAAGCTTGGTAATACTAGACTTCGGGACCGCCCCGAAGTCACCCCCAACTCCCGCTCAGACGAAAAGCTGAGCCAAACAGTCCAAGGGAGGTTGTATGTCAAGACACTATGAGTTGACCTTGATCGTCGATTCACAATCGGGCGATGAGGCGGTCAGCCAGGTCGTAGAGAAGTACGAGTCGTTCCTGAACGACAACGGCGCCGATCCGGTGGTTGCGGACCGGCGGGGCGTTCGGAAGCTGGCTTACGAGATCAAGAAACAGGTCCAGGCAGACTACACCTACTTTCAGTTCACGGGTGAGAGCCCAATGGTCCAGGAAATGGATCGACAGCTCAGGCTGGATCAGAGCGTGTTGCGACATCTATTCATCAAGATGGACCAGGCACCGATCGTTCCGAACGAGGAGCCGGAGACAGATTCTGAGAATGGTGATGAGCTCTCAGGCGAGGAACAGTCGGACAGTAGCGAGGAGAGCAAGGAATGAACGTCCGTGGCCGAGTAAAGGTATGCCGCTTCTGCGAAGACAAGGCTGTTACGATCAACTACAAAGACGACAGACAGCTTAGACGTTTTGTGACGGAGCGTGGCAAGGTGATCCCTAGGAGGATGACCGGCACGTGCGCACGTCATCAACGTGAATTGACGACCGCCATCAAGCGGGCTCGGAACATCGCCGTCCTGCCTTACGCCGCAGAATCGGCAAAGTAGGAGGGATCAATGAAGGTTATCTTAACAAAGACTCTCGAGCACGTGGGTGACGCGGGTGAGATCGTCGAGGTCAAGCCCGGCTACGCAAGGAATTACCTGCTTCCGAGGGAGCTTGCGCTGATTGCCAACAGTGGAAACATGGCGGTATATGAGTCGGTTAAGAAGCAGCACGGCGCACAGCTGGCGAAAGACAAGCGTGAGGCTGAGGAGAAGGCCAAGGCCCTGAGCAAAGCGTCTGTGACGATCGCCGTTGCAGTGGGTGAGGAAGATCGGATCTTTGGTTCTGTGACGAACCAACAGATTGGTGAACAATTGAATGAACAGGGCTTCGAGGTTGATCGGCGAACGATTCAGCTAGATGAGCCGATCCGTGCGCTCGGGGTCTACGACATTCCGATCAAGCTGCATTCTGAGGTGGAAACGACCGTAAAGGTGTGGGTGGTCAAGGAGTAATCGTTACCGACCCGCAAGGGTGGTGCGTAGGGGGACTCAGGTTCTGAGTCCCCCTCTTTCTGTTGGGGCCGGGAAATGTATAGAACACCCGAATCACTGACCAGCCGTCTCGAACAGATCGATGGTCGGGGCTACCCAGCGTATCGAGACTTAGAGGGAAGCTACGCTTTCCCCTTGTTCAAGCTACAGATCGATCGCGTTCAGCGAGATCCGTTCGCCCCTCCGACGCTAATACGCGTATTTGTCGACTCCAGAGAAACGGGACTGGATTCGGATATCTGGTCAAGCGATTCCCGGCGCATCGCGATCTGTGACTATCTGACGCGACGACTGGTTGATGCCCTTTCTACCCGCAGTAGGCGATCCGGTTCTGGTAGCAGCGGAAGGCTAGAGATCGCAATACCTGGTCAGGAGATCGTTGAACGAACTTCTGTTCAGCTAGATAGAGAACGGTTCGAGATCAGGGCTTATGCAGGCCTTCCGGCTCAAGGTCGAAGAGTTTCAGGCCAAGCCGCCTGTCGATTGCTGACCCGGGATCTTCCAGAAGCGATTCGAGAGGCACTCGATCTGGAGGATCTTGAAGATCATCTACGCAGACACTTAGAGACGCATGAGGACCAAGATGTCATCCGGTATCAGCTTAAAAAAGCCGGCCTGGTTGCCTTCATCGCCGATGGCGCCATACTGCCACGTCGATCCGGGGAAGACGATCGGCCAATGTCGGGCGATGCGGCGATCCCGTTTTGCTCCCCGCAAACGCTACGTGTCGAGCTTGATACACCTAATAAGGGCCGGGTGGGAGGCATGGGGATCCGGCAGGGTGTCACGCTAATCACGGGCGGCGGCTACCATGGCAAGTCGACCCTGTTGAAGGCGATTGAGCGGGGGATTTACAACCACGTTCCGGGAGACGGTCGGGAATACGTCGTCACGGACCGGGATGCGGTGAAGGTTAGGGCCGAAGAGGGGCGAAGCGTCGGTTGTGTGGATCTCAGTCCGTTCGTGGGTGAACTTCCGACAGGTCTTTCATCTGACGTGTTCTCGACTGATGACGCAAGCGGGAGTACGTCTCAAGCAGCAAGTGTGAACGAAGTGATCGAGATGGGGGGGTCTGTTCTTCTTATGGATGAAGATACCTCTGCGACGAACTTTTTGATTCGCGATGAGCGGATGACTCGCCTGATCGAAAACAGGAACGAGCCCCTGCGTCCCTATGTATTATACGTCAGGTCGCTTGCTACCTTCGGAGTTTCGACGATTCTGGTGATGGGCGGGTCGGGCGCCTTCTTCGAGACAGCAGACGCGGTTCTCCGAATAACCAACTATGAAATAAAGGACGTGACCCGCGAGGCCAAGCGCATCGCAGAGGAGGTGCCTCGATCAGGAGAGGAGTGTAATTCGTTTCAGGAATGGCGTCGGTCTAGGCAGATAGCTCAGTGGGTCGTAGGCAGGAGCACTCAAGGAATCAGAGTCAGACATCGCGGTCGAGAGCTTCAGGTCGGTGAGGACCGAATAGACTGTTCAGCTTTGGAGCAACTCTGTATAGAGGGGCAAATGACGAGTTTGGGTCACTTCCTGAAGCATTGCGCAGACGAGATCGGATCGGGAACGGTGCTCAAGGAGGTGGTGACAAAGGCCGTGGGGAAGGTCTACGATCAAGGGCTCGATTCATTAACAGACCGTCCCACTGGCCGACTTGTAATGATCCGTGCTCATGAAATTGCTGGAGCGCTGAATCGTGCTCGTAGAATTGTGGCAGAACAGAGCCGCTAGCGACGGTGCTGCAGGATGTAACCACGACTTCAACACCGGCTCGGTGTGAGGAAGCCACTTCTCGACTTTCTTCGCCCAAGCGGTGAGGTTTCTTGAGAGCGCTGTCGCTTTGCCTCGTGTAAGGGCTGTATCTACAGACTGTTTAATCCCACCGTTTTTTTAATGTTTTGGGTTGGCCGAACGAGCCAGACCCCAATCCCCAAAATGCTTAACAGACACGCGGTCAGAATCGCTGACCTACTCGTGCAACCTCCTGAATGCTATCACGCATCCTGTGCACATCTGAATCCCAAGTTGCCGGTGGAGCTGTCCGGGGTGTTCGCGCTACGTGCGGCTATACGGTACCGATTGCAGTAGGACTCGTGACAAAGATACGATCCGCCGCGCATAGATCGCGCGTCTCCATGGTCAGGCCCCTGTGGGTTGTCTGTCGAGCCCTCGAGATGGTAGCTCGGTGAAAACCAATCCTGACACCACTCCCAGACGTTGCCCGACACATTGTAAAGCCCGTAACCGTTGGGCGGGTAGGATTTGACCGGGGCTGTTCCGGCAAACCCATCCTCTTGGGTATTCTCATCCGGGAAGGCGCCCTGCCAGATGTTACAGAGGTGACCTCCTTCAGGGGTCAGGTCGTCACCCCAAGGGTATCGCGCGCCCTGAATTCCTCCACGAGCGGCGCATTCCCACTCGGCCTCTGACGGAAGACGCTTGGTCGCCCAATCGCAGTAGGCGGTTGCGTCGTTCCACGAGACGTGCGCAACTGGATGATCCCATCGACCTGCCAGAGAGCTGTTCGGTCCCTCAGGACTTGCCCAGTGTGCCCCGTCTACGGGCCACCACCAGGGTGTGATCTCGACGGTCTGCTCCACGGACGACGCAGTCTTCTCGTCAACAAAGCTGTGGAACACGAAGGACCAGCCGAATCCCTCAGCCTCGGTCTTGTAGCCAGTGTCCTTCACGAACCGCGAGAACTGCGCGTTCGTCACGGCTGTTGTGTCGATTCTGAACGCATCGACTGTTATTTCACGGATAGGTCCCTCGCCATCCTCGGGGAACCCTTTATCGTCATCCGTTCCCATGGCGAACGTTGTGGCACCGATCAGTATCGAGTCGGCGAGGGATTGTTTTCTGGCTCTCTTACTCTTTCGGCTCTTCGACCGCTTCAGCCCACTGCCCTTGTTCCCGCCAGGCCTCTGGTTTGGTGAACGGCTAGCAGAACAGCACGGTGTGTTCATCACAATGCCTTAAATTCAGGAGTTAGTCGTAATGGCGGACAATGAGGCTTCCGCTCTTCAAGGTGCCCTCGATAGTTGAAATGCTTTGGTGCTCGATGAAGACCCTGTATGTACCTGCCGTAACACCTATGATTGCTTGATTCTTGACCGCCGAACCGTGTGTCCCGGTTGTCCCTTCGCCGCCAGAAGTGTTGCCAAATTGTCCGAGGAACTGGTTTGAGGGAGATACCTGCTTTAGGTTAATCCTCGTGTTAAACGAATTGTTGCATTGTATCTGACCGACAAAGGAGATGTCGAGCATGCCGTCATTTTCGACCTCGACAAATGTGTCGAACTGGGGGAAGGGTAGCCATTTCGAACGGAAGAAGAAGACCTCTTCCTCGTCAACCGTGGTGGTGGTGAATGTGCGAAGGGTCAGGCCATCACTGCCTGACTGGGTCGGGCCGATCCAGTTACCCTGGCTGTCCACGATGGGTGTGTTGCCGGCCACAAGGCTATCGGTTCTGACGATCGGTGTTGTCACTTGGCCGGTGGAATCCCACGTGGCGGATCCGTTGGCCAAGGTGACACTTAAAGGTGTGATATCGTGCCTGTCAACATTTCTGGCATTGGCCGCCTCGATGGCGTAAGCCACACTGACAATCTGCTGGCGTGGACTGAGGACCGTGCCGTCAACGCTAACAGACAGGTATCGTGTGTCTGCTCGGAACAGATCAGAAGGCAGTGGCGTGATGCTTCCGAGTAGGACGCTGAACCGGTTACCTGCTATTGTGACAGAGTGGGTCTCGGTCCACAATGCTTCTGAGTAGTTTGCATCCGGGCATATGCTGAAAATGACAGTTGCGCTAGTATCCGTTCCCGCGATGCTGCCTGTGTAGTTCAGGAGAAGAGGCGATGCGCCCAAAGGCAGATAGAGACAAAACAAGATTACGAGTGAATGAATCATGGTTGCACTTTGCATCTCGAGGTTGGTGGTTATCGTCGGTCTGGCCTATTCCTGGCCGGCGTCAGAGCCAAAATACCCCGGTGAGCCAGCCCCCGCAAGGCACCGTCTTTGGACTTGCGGGCCCAGTTCGGACCGGTTTATATTTCCGGTTACTCGTCAGGCTGTGTCAAGATGAGTTTAATCAATGAGTTCTGCGAGGCACCGAGCATGGTTGAGATGGAAGTAGTAGGGGTTGCACCAGAGCCCAACAGCAACAAACCGCTGGTTTGGCTAAAGGATAAGGATCAGAAGGTCTTCCTTCCGATTTCGATCGGAAACTTCGAGGCGACCGCTATATATATGGAGCTATATGACGAGCCGCCACCTCGACCGATCTGCTACGATTTAGTTCGTATGGTGCTCAGCGAAATGCAAGCCGCAGTTGATCAGATCCTGATCAGTGATCTAAAGGATGACACATTCTACGCGGAGATAGTAGTCCGGGGTGAGAAGGGCGTGTTCACGATCGATTCCCGACCCAGTGATGCTATAGCCATAGCTCTAAGGACAAAGGCCCCGATTTACGCCGCTGACAGCGTGCTTCAAGAGGCTGGTTTAGAGGTTGAGAGTGAAGATTCTCCGATGATTTGGGAGGAGGAGATAGAATCCCTCGGTCAACCATCATCCAGTTCGGAGATTGACAAAGTTACGTTTGAAGACGTCGATACTCGTGTCGTAACTTTGAGGGAAAGACTTAAGGACGCGGTCTCAAAAGAGGAGTATGAGGAGGCCGCGAAGATCAGAGACGAACTGGGTCGAATTGACACCGAATAGTGCACGAAAGTGCCGTATTTTCTGAGGCTTTTGGTGCATTTTAATCACCGAGAAAACGCTTGACAGCCCATTTTTGTATCTGTATAATAAGGCCGTTGCTTTAGGGTGAAAAGCACGTAACTGAAATCTAAGTAGTTGTTTTTAATGAAGTTGCGGGCCCCCTGGGGGGTGGCCGCATCTTTGTGTTTTCCTATTTTAGGTGCACAACAGCCTGGTTCTGGTCGAAATAAAGGGCTGGGCCCATCTTGAAAAGCAAAACATAAATTAGAGTCAATGCAGCGAAAAATTCAGACGCAAGGAAGGGAGGGATCCATATAGGCTAAGTGCCGCAGCTCGTTTTTCATTCCGCCCATCACCCCAGAAATCTCTGACTTGGGCTGGAAGTTCGGGGAAACGAGAAGTTAATTTCCGAAGGCAAGAAGATTTTTTGTAGATGAAAACACAGAATGATTCATCCATCTGCCTTTGAGTCTGTTTTTCTTAGGAGAAGATGTAATGAGCCTCAAGAAAATTAGTTGCCTGTGCATTGTTCTGCTCCTGTTCGCCGGTATGGTCGGCGTTGCAGATGCAGCGACACCGCAGGGCGTTCGCCTCCGCGTTACCCATCCTGCCAATGATGCTTGGTCGGGGATCGGCGATTCGGTGGTTGTTAAAGTTCAATATCTTCCAGGTACCGCAGCTTTGGACAGTGTGGTCGTGGCGATTGTCGAAGACACTTCCAGTTCGACGATCTCTGATGCGATCGGCTCCCTGACCAATGACTCTGCTGACGACTTTGTCCATAGGTTCAATGCGGCCAATGCGTCCGCTGCGGACGCAACTGGATTCAAGACCTTTACGGCAACATTCAAGGTCACAGCAGGCCAGACAGTCGAGAGTTCCGCGAAGACTCTGAGCCTGAGCGCGCTCGTCAGCACGACGGGGAGCGCGGCATTTTCGCACCTGACAAACCTGAACACAGAAGCAACCATTACCGGTTCGACCTCGTTCGGGAATGTTGGTGACGGAGTAAAAATCGGTATCGATGCACAGCGTCCGGCGGCTAACATCGACAGTGTGCGCTTGGATACGACGGGTATCGGTAATTTCCCGAATGACGGCGGTGGAACCGGCAGCGACGGTTTGAACGAATCCGACAACCCGAAGAAAGCCTACAAGGTTGGATCGAAGGTCAAGGTGTCTTTCTTTGTGTCGAACGTTCCGGGCGGTTCCTCAGGAATCGTGCACTTGGCTGACACGGCCAACGCCGACGCGCTGCCTGACAGTGCAATGAAGACGGTCAATTTCTCCTTCAGCGATCTGGTCTCTGGATCAGCAACCGATTCATCCGTAACGCTGAGCGCGGGAGACGTTAAGGGTGACAATCGTCGAATCGTGGCTGTCGGCTTCCTAAAGGATGCCGCAGGCAACCTCAGTTCGACAAACGCCTCAGACGTAACGCCTGTTGGCGTGACGGACGTCGACATGCACGTCCTCGACCTAACTGCTCCGACAATAACGCCTCACTTCCCGAAGTCAGGCGCAACGGACAGTACCCACTTCACAGCGGTGGTGGACACCTCGCTTAAGATAGTGGCCGCGTCGGGAACTCTTACAACCACAACGTTCGCTGCCCAGCCGCTTAAATTCGCGGCCAGCGAGGGTGCGAACTCGGCAACCGCCAAGTTCGGCGACTCGACGCGTACACTGACAGGAATTGCCACTAAAATTAAGAGCAGCAGCCTGTCATCGAACTTCGCGGTCGATTTCGGCGCGGGCAACGCGGCTCAAGGTGGTAAGTCTGGAACGCTGGAAATCGCGTTTAAGGACAGTGTCGGTAACGAGACGAAGAGCAGCCAGGCATCCGTGACATATGACAAGACTGCTCCTGGTATCAAGTCTGGTTCATTGTTCCCGACCAGCAGCTCTGCACCAACGGATGCTGCCAATGCGAACAAGCCAACGGTTAACCGTGACACAATGATGCCGATTTTGCAGCTTCTTGAAGTCACGGACTCGATGGCGGTAACATATACAACGGTAACAGCTGGAACCGCGACTCAGATAAAGCACAAGATGGCACCAGGTACTGCCGATCTTGCGAACACGACTTCTGAGATCAAGGTAATCTTCGTCGATACGCTCAAGTCCAATAGTGAATACTCGCTTCAGTTCCTCATGAGAGATTTAGCGGGTAACCACAATGCGACTGCAGCTGATACGCTGACGTTTGATGCCGATTTCAAGAACCCGGTAGCCGACTCTTTCGTCGTAAAGGCTAACGGTAGCGATGACACTGTTATCGCTGGACAAGCTCTGATTCTTGACATCACAGGTATCGACACAGCATTGACGAACTCAGCAGGATCGAACCGTGCTGCTGTTACACACCAAACAGCCGCCACGATTCGTATCTCCAATGGCGCCAATGATCTGAGCACCGTGGTGTTCTCTGGTACTGGTGTTACAGACAACAAGGATGGAACGGCAACATTGTCTGCTGATGGTTGGACACTTGGTGCGCGTTCGGTCAACATAACCTCACAGAAGGCTTTGACAGCATTCAATGCCCACGTGGAAGACAAGACCGGCACCGACGTGAACTTTAGTGGAATGATCGATTCACTTTCGGTCAATTCTTCTAACTTCTCTGCATACAACGTTGCGGTGGTCGCTGATGCAGATGGTGGCGATACGGCAACGGGCGTATCGGGTGGTTTCAAAGTCTCAGTAACGCCCGCTGATGAGTTTGGTAATCCGTCAGCCAAGGTGTTTATGCAGGCGGCCCCAACGCGCGCTGACTCAACATCCTTGACGGATGCTAAGGTCGGCAAAGATGAGAGCATTGTAGAAATTCTTGCAGAGTTCTCGTCCAACCGCGGTGACGTTGCACTTCCGCAGGGTCCGCAGTCCGTCGCGGCGGGCGGTTCCACCTTTACCATTGGTGGAGCAAGCGCGTCAGGAAGCGATCTGGTGATTTCGGTAAGGACGGTTAATTCCGATTCCGACACACTGGGCATCGGTGGCGACGCAACCAAGGATCACGCACTGGCATCTGGTAGTGTCACGCTTGCCTTCGCACCTGAAGGTGTAGCCGCGCCCCCAGCCACTCTCGCAGCCCCGGCAAGCCTGCTCGTTCAGGATTGGAAGGGAGCGGATGGTAAAGGTGACCACGGTGGTTTCGTTAGCGTAGCCTTCCCGAAGGCAGCTAGTGCAGATCGTTACCGGATCTTCCGCGAGGTCAGCGTCTCTACAGGCCTCGATGCAGACGGTAAACTCGTTGCCCTCGAGACACCCGCGAATGCTTGGGTGTCTTGGACGGTCATCGATAACATCGCCGCAGACGATGTCCAGCGTGCAGTCGTACCGACGCTCGATAACGTCGCGACGAAATGGGCAGTTGCTTCTGAGTCCGGAGGATCTTCCTCCGAGCGCGCATCCACAAAGCGCGTCTTTACGAAGCAGATCGTCCAGAATATGGTGAAGTTCTTGGGTGTGGATCCGAATCGTGTCCTGTCGATGACAGAGCTCGAGCAGGTCTTCACCCCTGGTGATGACTATGTGAAGTCGATCATCGGTGACACGGGCTTCCGCTTCGTGGCCATCGATCCCGACCTGACTGCGATGCTCGGTGGTGCCTCAACGGTTCCGACGAACATCCGCACGCAGGCCGAGAAGGTTTCGGTCTCTAGCCGTACGGCGATCGAAACAGCGGTCAAGGCTGTCGATAACATTCCGCCTGCTGCTATCACGGAGCTCGCGAGTGCCAACGACGGCAGCGTGGTCACACTTTCGTGGACAGCTTCGGTCGACGACAAGGTTGTAGCCTACTCATCGTATAAGGGCTATTCCATGCCGATCGATGGTGTCGATCGTTACGATATCCTCCGCGGTGCTGACGAAGCGAGCCTTGAGCTGGTCGGAAGCGTTGACGGTGGTGTGACGAGCTTCACTGAAGACATTGGTTCACTGACGAACGTTATCTACCGCGTTGATGCAGCTGATCTGGACAACGCCACTTCGGCGCCGACAGTCAGCGTTTCGGTTGCGGCACGTGTTGTTGCGCTCGACGCCAGTGGCAACGCAATCTACCTGATCGACCAGAACGACGGTACGCCGTTGACAGTCGACTTCGGTGATTTCATTGCATTCGCGGGCGCTTTCAATACGGTGATTGACGGTCCGGGCTACATCGCGAACGCCGACACCAATGATGACGGAGCGGTGGACTTCACTGACTTCCTGAACTTCGCTGGTTCCTTCAACTCGGTCGCAGCAACCGTCAACGGACAGCCTGCAGGTAGCACGAAGGTTATCCCGCGCACGCTGCAGCCTGGTGTGAACGACAACGTCGAGCTTTCGCTGAATCTGGAGAGCAACAAGGTGCTTGTTGGTCAGACGGTTACGCTGAACGTTTCGGTCGACAACGCTGCATCGCTCCAAGGATTCGGTTTTGGCCTGACGTATGACACAGACAAGTTTGAGTTCGTCAACGCGACACCGGCCGAAGAGGATCTCCTCAAGGCTGATGGCGCCGAGACACCGGTATTCCTGATGAATGAGGATGCACCGGGTGAACTCAGCATCGCTAACGCTATCGTCGACGGTTCGCCCGTTACCGGTACAGGTGATGTGGTTTCATTGACGTTCCGCGTTCTCACGGAGTTCGAGGACAACGCACGGTTCGAGATCGCTGAGGGTGTCGTCTTTGACGGCTCGAAGCTCACGAACTTCGTGGTGGCCCTTGGAAACCTGAACGTTGAGAGCACACCAACAGAGTTCGCTCTGTTGCAGAACTTCCCGAACCCGTTCAACCCGGAGACGACGATTAAGTACAATCTCGCCGATGGTAAGAACGTGTCGCTGCGGATTTACAACGTGGTTGGCCAGGTTGTAAGGACGCTTGTTGCCGAGCAGCAGAACGCCGGTCGCTACACGGTCCGGTGGAACGGCACGGACGATCGGGGTGTGTCGGTCTCCAGTGGGATCTACTTTTACCAGATCGCTGCTGGCGACTACTCAGACGTCAAGAAGCTGATGTTGCTGAAGTAGCCGTATGAGTGGATCAGGGCCCTCATCTTCGGATGAGGGCCTTGGTTCCGCTTTTTTTTTGCGAATCTTCGAAGGTAAATGAGGAAAATCCAATGAAGAGTACCAGAATGGTTGTTCTCTGGCTCGTCGCGGCTGCTTGGCTCTTCACCGGAACGGAGGTGCTGGGTCAGACCTCCAACTTAGATGCGGTTCTGACGCTTGACTATGTCGGAGCAGACGCAAGTACCGGTAACAAGACGGATGATGGCGTGACGGGTGGTGTAGTAGCAGGTGCAGGTACGGCTGTTGTTATTGAAGTCTTCGCGAATCCAGTAACCACAGGACTTTCCGGAGCCAATTTCAGCCTGACTGCAGATAACACACAGATAACGATGGACTCAGCTGCAAATGCGAATATGGACACCCCTTTTGGGATCAAGCTACCCGGGACAGCCACGGCCCAATCAGTTGGGTCACTGACGGGGCCGGTAACGCCAACAGCGGGTTATTTGGGAGCAATCACGCTTGTTACGGTAGCTGATGTAACAGGTGTGGAGTTTTCGGTTACAGTCAGCGTAGAACTAGCTGCATCTGCGACCGACAAACGAACAATTTCCCAGACGATGGCCTTCAATGCCGTTCCCAAAGCGGCGGCAGATGTAAGCATTGTCGAGATCCCGCGGGGTGGAGTCTCACCAGCGATCACAGTCACAGCCTCGGGTTTCCCGGCTGGCGCAGTCGTCAGTTTCACGGTTACCTCAACAGGCGGTACGGCTACGATCAGTGATACAGATAACGGTGACGGCACGCTCACACTGACCGCTAGCGGCTCCGGTGCGGCAACGGCCGATGTCACAGCATCTGATGGCACGACGACTACAGCAGCTGTCAGCGTCACTTTCAGTGAGCAGGTTCCGGCTGAGCTTGCCTCTTTCGGCGGCTCGGTCCTAGAAGAAAGCGTCGCCCTGAACTGGACGACGGTTTCACAAACGAACAACGCGGGCTGGCAGGTGATGCGGAGCACGGACGGAATCACTTACGAAGTCGTGAGCGACTTTATTCCGGGTGCCGGAACATCTGATGCAGTCCTGAACTACGGATTTAAAGATTCGAATGTCCCGGGTGTCGAGAAGGTTTTCTACCGCCTCGACCAGCTCGATCTCGACGGAGCCATTCATAGTTCTGCCCCGATCGAAGTGATCCTCGGTGCACGTTTTCTCGATCTTCCGACGGAATTCGGAACGCACATTTATCCGAACCCTTTCAACCCAGCAACGACGATCGCCTACGATCTGCCGAGTGAGTCGGCCGTTTCGATCGTGATCTACGATGCCCTGGGTCAGGAAGTCCGTCGCTTGGTGACAGAGCAAAAAAACGCTGGTCGCTACACGGTCCAGTGGGATGCGCTCGACAACTTGGGTCGTGGTGTCGGTAGCGGTGTCTACATCGCAAAGGTTGAGGCCGGACAGTTTTCAGCCTCGCAGAAGATGCTGCTCCTGAAGTAATCGAGTCCTATGCGATTAAGGTAAAGCCGCAGGGCCTATTAAGGGCCTGCGGCTTTTCTTTTTTTCCGAAGGGAAGTTCGTTTTGTCTGAGATAAGAGTTGGACTCGTTGGATGTGGTGGAAACATGACTGGCCACCTGAAACGACTGATCCAGATTCCGGAGGTCGAGGTTGTGGGGGTGACGGATCCCAGTGCAGCCAATATCTCGAAGATGAAAGAGCGCGTGCCAGACGCCACAGGGTTAACTACCCACGCCTCGCTAAAAGATCTGATCGAGAAAGGTGGGCTTGATGCGATCGTTATTTCCTCACCGCATACGATGCATTACGAACAAATCGTCTGCGGACTTGAGGCCGGTCTGCACGTCCTTGTAGAGAAACCGATGGTGTGTCAAGTCGACCACGCGAAGGAAGTGATAGCTTTATCTGAGCGGGCAGATAAGATCCTAATGGTTTCGTATCAACGGCATTTGGCAGCGTCTTTTCGATATATTCGCAACCAGATCCGCACTGGAGAGATCGGGGATGTCCAGTTTGTGAATGCTCTCCAGGATCAGGCCTGGTACAGAAACCAGCAGGGGACGTGGCGGATGGCCAAATCCCTTTCCGGTGGAGGGCAACTGAATGACTCGGGCAGCCACCTACTTGACATCGTCCTATGGATGATCGATCAGCCCCCCGTAGAGGTCTCCGCACGGATGGAGTACTTTGACGCTGAAGTCGACATAAACACCTCAATGTCTGTTTTGTTCGAGAACGGGACGATGGGGACGTTTTCTGTCGTCGGAAACGGGCCTGGACCCGGCATGTGGGAGGATATCACGATTTGGGGACAGAAGGGCGCTATCTACTCTCGCAACGGCCAGATCACGTGCAAGTATGGCGCAGAGCCAATCGAAATCAACTCGTTGCCAACTCGTTTCACAAGCCCTGACCAGAATTTCATCGATGCCATCCTGGGCAGGGACGTGATACAGGTTCCGGCCATATGTGGCCTACGGGTCATACAATTGACAGAAGCCGCCTGGGAGTCGGCTGAAAAGGGTGGCCACCCAGTCGCGGTGGAGTCGTGACCCGTTGACTTTTGCCTTCGAGCCGGATAACTTTTTAATGTAGGTAATCAACATCTGGCCAACCCAGGTAATCGCGATATGCAGGTGCGAGCTGTAGAATTTCAGGAGAACTTCCGTCTCGTTACGTTAGAGGCTTCGAGGCAACATAACCTCTTAATTAGGGATGGGGCTGATACTGTTCAGGGCGCCGCATCATCGCTGGCTATCCAGCGTGCCGAGGACACTTCTCGCCCCTTGCCTTCCGATCGAATGGACCCCGACAGAAAAATTGAGGAACAGAATACCCGTGACCACGGTGCTCAAAGAAGAGGACGGGGAACGGACTCAGGCAACGAGGAGTCTCCAGATCCAGGATTGCAGCACGCGCCATCTTCGGGGGGGATCGACCTTTTGGCCTGAACCACGAAGGCTACCTACTTTCCTCACCGGCTCCGTGGCTAGGAGGCGGTTTTTTGTTGTAACATATTGTTTTACATTGAAATAATGATTCTGGGTCGTCTTGACACCCGGGTATGGGTGTGCTAAACTAAGCCCATTGGTCAACCTTTCCCGACTTAAACTCCTATGGGGGTGACCTATCAACTCTCAAGATGATGATAGCCGCCAGCGCAAGTCGCCCGACGACTTCCTACAAGACTATGTGGACATGCAGCATACGTTTCAGTCCCTGTCGCTCATCGACCAGATCCTCATGTCGATGGACGAGAAAGACAAACGTCGATCCCTGCTGTATCAACTAAGGCGCCAACTCCAGGAAGACGAGATCACCTTTGAAGAGGCGCGCCGAACGATCGTCGAGCTTGAAGGGGCACTGGAGAAGGTGACGGGTCCTGCGAACCGGATTGGGACGCTACTAGAGCCGCCCAAGAACGGGGTCGCCTGTATCTCGGTTGGAGGGTCGGAATATTACGCAAATGTCGATGCCCGAATCAACGCGGACGATCTGGAGGTCGGTAGTCGTGTTCGGGTGAACGAAGCGTTCGCCGTCGTCGGTTGTCTCGGGTATCAGTTCGCGGGCTCCATCGCGAAGATCACGGATGTGCTGAAGGACGGCCGAATTCGTGTCGGACAGGAGCACGGGGCCCAGTCCACCATCCTGTCCCGGTCGACTCTGCTGCTAGACGAGGATCTGAAGGTGGGCGAGGACGTGCGTGTAGATCCGAGCTTCCGCGTGGCCATTGAGCGGATCGACAACCCCGAGGTTAGCGACTACTACCTCGAGGAGATTCCGGATCTGCCTTGGGAGAGGATTGGAGGCCAAGAAGAAGCCATACACGCGATCAAAGACACGATCGAAATGCCCGTTCTACATCCTGAGCTCTTCGAGAGGTTTCAGTACAGCACTCCCAAAGGCTTTTTGTTGTATGGTCCGCCGGGATGCGGGAAAACACGTATCGGCAAGGCGACGGCTTACAACTTGGCACTCCAAGCCCAACGGGAGGGTAATCGGGATATGAAGCAGTGCTTCATGCACATCAAGGGTCCCGAGATCCTGAACATGTGGCTGGGTGAGTCCGAGCGCCAAGTACGGGAGATCTTCAGTCGGGCTCGTGAAAAACGTAAAGAGGGGTATTTGCCCGTTGTGTTTATCGACGAGGCTGAGTCGATCTTGGGAACGCGTCGTGCGATGCGGTCACACAGCATATCGAATACCGTTGTCCCGATGTTCTGCGCCGAGATGGATGGGATCGATTCTCTGCAGGACGTGGTTCTGATCCTGGCGTCGAATCGTCCAGACCTTATCGATCCAGCCATCCTGCGGCCCGGACGGATCGATCGAAAGATCAAGGTCACACGTCCAGGTAAGGCGGACGCTGGCGAAATCCTGAAGATTTACCTCACGCCGGATTTGCCGATCGATCTTGGATTAGAGGAAAGTGGATCCGAGCTCAATGCGATTGATCACTGCGTCAACGAGATGGTGGAAGAGATTTTTGCCAGACGAGACGACACACGTTTCCTGGAAGTGACGCTTAAAAGCGGCCGGAAGGAGATTTTGCACAGAGCGGATCTCTGCAGCGGCGCCGTGCTCGAATCGATCGTTCGAAGGGCGAAAGAGTATGCGATCCTCAGGTCGATTGCGTCGGGGAACGACGAAGGGATATCGCTAGAGGATTTGATGAACGCTGTTGCGACAGAGTATGCGGAGAACGAGATATTTCCTCCCAACGATAGCACGGAAGACTGGTTGAAACTCCTCGATTACGAACCCGAGAACGTCGTCAAGGTTGCGCCGATTCGTCCTGAGGCGACTAAGCGACGCAGTCAGCAGAGCGTTATCTAGCAGATGAACAGGCTTTTCGGGATCGAAACGGAGTACGGCATTACGATTGAGGATGTCGACAAGATCGACGTCGTCGAAGAGTCCATGCAGCTGATTCGATGTTACTCTGATGCCGAATTCGTGCCGCTCTGGGACTATAAGCTCGAAAATCCACGCAAGGACGCTCGGGGGTTTGAAGTTAAAGAGCTGCTGAACGACACTGACGAAAAGGTCCATCTGCAGCAGGATCGGGAGCGAAAGATTCCGTTCAAGGAGCTGAAGAGCGACCTGATCATCTACAACGGCGCCCGATTCTACAACGATCACACCCATCCGGAATACGCGACGGGTGAATGTCTCGGGCTGTTCGAGCTCGTCGCACAGGACAAGGCGGGGGAGCGAATCGTCAGTATCTGCGCTGATCGGCGAACAGAAGCACTCGGATCGGGACGTGTTGTGATGTACAAGAACAACACGGACTTCGAGGGCCACAGCTACGGATGCCACGAGAACTATCTGATGGCCCGTATAACGCCGTTCGATCGGATCGTTCAGGGGTTGCTGCCGTTCTTTGCCACTCGGCAGATTTATGCGGGAGCGGGCAAGGTTGGAGAAGAGCGCGGGAAGAAGGCCGGCCTTTTCCAGATTGCTCAGCGTTCCGAGTTCTTCGAAGTGATCGCCAGCATCGATACTATGCACAAGCGACCTCTTGTGAACACGCGGGACGAGCCGCACGCCGACTCCGACCGATACCGCAGGCTTCACGTGATCGTCGGTGACTCCAACATGTCGGAGTTCGCGACGGCACTGAAGGTCGGGGCCACGGCCTTGGTCGTGGGATTGATCGAGCAGGACGACTTACCGGATATCGTGCTTCGGAATCCAGTGTCCGCCATGCGGAACATCGCACTGGATCAGACTTACCAATGGCTGGCCGAGGTCGAAGGATCTCCGAACCGTCTCATTCCCGCGGTCGATATCCAGCGAGAATATCTTGGACGGGCGCAGAAGCGTTTCACGGGCGAAGACCCGGAAACGGACTGGGTTCTTCAGGCGTGGGAACAGACGCTCGATTCCCTTGAATCCGACTACGCGTCCTTGATCGGGAGCATAGATTGGGTTACGAAGAAGTTCCTGATCGACAGTTTTCGGGAAGCGGAGGACCTGTCTTGGGACAACACGGATGATATGACCTGGCTGCAGAGTCAGGATCTTGAGTATCATAATGTCGACCGGGAGAGTGGTCTTTATTATCTTTTAGAAGCAGAGGGTCAGACTCTGAGGCTTGTTGAGGATGAGGAGATCGCCGAAGCGATGGCGGCGCCACCTGTCGGAACGCGAGCTTATTTCAGGGGACGGTCGCTCGAGAAGTTTGGCGACTCTGTGAAGTCAATCAACTGGGACCGCGTTGTTTTCTCTATTAACGGTCGATACGAGGCGGTGGACCTTCGGGGTATGGTCGAAACCGATCTTGCTCGGGCCTGTAACGCGATTCTCGACGAGTCCAGTACACTTGAACAATTAATTGATTCTTTGAGAGCTACAGATCTCCAGCCGGTTGCGCTGGCGTGATAATAGGAGGAATGACTATGGACAGGTTTGTTTCATTCGAGAGAAAACAGCGTCCAACCAAACCCTTACGTCCTGAAGATGACGAAGGGGGTCCGAGCCGTCCGAAGGTAGACAGGCCTGATACGCAGGACCTGATGCGACGTATGCGGCGCGTCGATCCAAACCAGGCCAGAAGGTATCGTCAGCGGACCGGGGAATAATGCCCGACTCATCAAGTGACGGATTCAACTTCGGCGCCCTGCCCACACTTGGACCGGGCGCCGACTTCTTTGATCTCCTGAAAGCAGGCGGGTATCACTTTCCCGGCCAGGTCGTGGCCGAGGTCTCCTCCGGTCAGGGATCGGCGTTTACGCCGACCGAAGGCACAACCATCTTAGCGCTTCGCTATGACGACGGTGTACTTATTGCTGGTGATCGTCGGGCTACTGCTGGGAATGCGGTGATTTATGATCGAGCTGACAAGGTGCTGCCGATCGATGATCACTCTGTTATGGCGATCTCGGGTTCTCCCGCTATGGCCTACGAGATTGCCCGAATTCTGGAGCATTCCTTCCAGTATCATCGCCGCCGTCAGCTAACCGAGATGAGCATCGAAGCAAAGCTCAGGCGGCTCTCGATCCTTATTCGCGATAACCTTCCGATGGCCATCCAGGGGATAGGTGCCGTGATCCCTATCTTTGCGATCTACGATAGTCGCGACGAGGCCGGGAAGATCTTCTTCTATGATGCGCTTGGAGCACAGTTCGAAGTCACAGACTTTACGACGACAGGCTCGGGTTCTCCCGCCATCCGGGGTGTGATGTATCACCTTAATCGCTGGGGGCAGACCCGGTTTTCGGACCTCCCGAGAGAAGAGGCCATCGGGCTGTCGCTGCGTCTTCTGTTTACGGCCTCCGAATACGATTCAGCGACGGGGAGATACGAACGAAGTGCAGACGTCTTCCCGACGGTCAAAACAGTGACCGCTGACGGGATATCCAATGTAGATGCGAATGATCTGCGTGCGCTTCACGCGCGATTCATAGACGAAGGATAACGAGGCCGTTCTCGTATGATGCTTGACGAACCTTATCGCTTTGCAGAAGCCGTCTCGAACCGACGTGACTACATTGAGGATCAGCTCCGAGGGGGGAGTCCGGTGGTCGGTCTTGAGTATGGGGAGGGTCTGCTGCTCGTGACGATGGGCCGCGGTCAGAAAAAGCTGTATGAGACGTATGACCGGATCGCAATGGGATCGGTCGGACACCCGACGGATATCGAGAAACTCAGACAGGCTGCAGTCGATCTGGCGAGCGTCGTCGGGTTCAACTACTCGGATTCCGACGTGACCCTTCAACAGATCGTACACTTTGGGCTCGGGCCTGCCGTGAAGGCGTCCTTTGATGATATAATACGGTCCCCTTATATTGCGCGGATTCTGCTGGCGGAACTCGACGGATGCGAAGGATCACTGTTCTATACCGTTGACTACGACGGGTCCTTCGCGACACACGAATCGTACGCAGCTATCGGCGGGTCGCTGGAGGCCGATCGAACGATGCAGCAGATGCTGAAGAGCGACCATAGTGTGCAATCCGGCCTTCCGGCGAGCCTTTCAGCCGCTCTTCGAGGGTGGGCAGCTGGCCGATATGTCGGTCTTCAGAAGGAGTCGGCTATTGAAGATAATGGTGTCCCTTCAGGAGAAATAACGCGTATCCTTAAAGAAGCTATGGAGGATGACCTCGAAGTCGAGGCTATCGTTCTCGACCGGAACAGCAACGCAAAGTCGAAGTATCGCACACTACCGACCGAGGAGACTCAAGCCGCCATCGATGCGCTGATAGGCTGATGTTTCCCCTTCAGATCGCTCTCTATGCCGGGCCCAGTTGGGTCTGGCATTTTTGGTGTTCAATGTGATTGGCCGCATTTTTGGCCTCGAGACCGAATACGGGTGTATGGCTCCCGAACGTGAGGGCTTCGTTAGCCCGGATGCCATATCGGTCAAGGTCAAAGACCACATTTTCCACTCGGAACGGATCGGGATCGTCGATATCCACTATCGAGGTCGCGATGAACCCCCCGGTAACGGAGGGTTCCTGTTCAACTCAGGCCGTGTCTACATAGACATGGGACACATCGAATACGCGACTCCCGAATGCATGGGGCTGTTCGATGTGGTGGCTTACGACCGTGCCGGTGAACGGATCCTGCAGCGGGCGCTGAATTCGCTCGGTCTGGAGAAGGAAGCTGCGTTCCTGAAGAACAATGTTGATCACTTCACGGGTGCTACCTTCGGATGTCACGAGAACTACCTCGTTCGGAGGAACGTTCCTTTTTCTACGGTCGTGATTCCTTCACTACTTCCGTTCCTAGTTACACGACAGATCTTCAGCGGAGCTGGCCGTGTCGGAAGCTACGACGACAGCTTCTACTACTACGGGCGCGACGAGCAGGAGGACGCGCATCGTGGGGATTCGGTTGGATACCAGATCTCACAGCGCGCAGACCATATTGTGACGGAGATCTATCAGTGGATTCAGTTCTCGCGCGCGATCATCAACACGCGAGACGAGCCTCTGGCCGATCACAGCAAGTTCAGACGACTTCACTTGCTCTTGGGCGACTCGAACATGTCTGAGTATGCGAACGCACTGAAAGTCGGCACAACAGCGATGGTTCTGAATCTGCTGGAGCGAAAGGTTTTTCCGAAAGACGTTAGTCTTGGTGATCCCGTTTGGGCACTGAAGGAGGTCTCACGTGATCCGACGCACAGGTGGATCCTTGAGCGGAAGGGTGGGAGGACAATCTCGGCGATCGATATTCAGAGGTCTTATCTGGAGTTGGCCAAGAAGCACCTGACCGATCTCGACGACGAATCGGATTGGGTTCTGACCGAGTGGGAGCGAATACTTGATGACCTAGAGAGTGATCCTATGAAGTGTGTGGACCGGATCGACTGGGTCACGAAGAAGTGGCTGCTAGACATATTTCGCGAGGAAGAGAAATTGGACTGGTCAGATCCTTGGCTGCAGAGTCTGGATTTGGAGTATCATAACATCAATCCGGAAAGAGGGTTGTATCACGATCTAGACCGGAAAGGCGGGATTCAACGCGTGATCAAGGATGACGAAGTCGATCGCGCGAACTTGGAGCCTCCACAGGATACACGAGCGAAGGGACGATCCGCGCTCGTAAAAGTGCTGGCCGAGAAGCGCCTGAGATACATCGTCGATTGGGATTCCGTTTACTTGGAGAATGAGCATCACCTGAGCTTCAGGGACCCATTCGATACGTATGACGATGATGTTGAGACGTTTGTCGAGGAGATCAAGGGCGCATCCGAGTCAGCACAGGCTCCGGGCACGATGCGAAGACCATTGCGATAGAAACCGAGAATCGAAGATTTGGAATTGGGCCGTCTTCCATTGGGGAGCGGGCTCTTTTGTTTACCGGAATCCTCTGCCGCGGCGGCCCCGCGATCGACGGAGGTGGCGGCGGATCAGATCTTGGCTGGTTTTGCCAAGGGCATCCGCGTCTTCGATCACGTACTTGCGGCGCTTTGTGCGGTCGTTGAAGAGGATTCTTGGATAGGCTCGGAAGTCTACGTCAGTTTCGCTGTTTACGTCGAGTGTGTCGGATACTTCGGTCGTCTGGACGCGAATCATCTTGCCTGCTGAGGAGCCTTCGATCGACAGAATCTGTGTGATCACAGGAATAAGATACTTCTCGCGTAAGACTGGCTCGACTGTCTTCCTTGAGGTTTCGTCCAGATCCGCAATACGCCTAACCAATACAAGCTCGACATCCTGATCCGACCTGATACTGACCCATGTGTCAGGCGCGGATTCCGGAAAGCATCGGACGATGTTCCCGATCCTTTCCGAACTCTCTGTCACCCACCAAAGATCTTCTCCGTGGCTCTCGACTCGACCTCTTGCTTCGGTCTTGTTCATAGTCTGTCCTATGTAAGGTCGCTATCCTGAAGCGCAAACTGAAGGTCACACAACCGAGCGTAGAGTCCACCCATCGCCAAGAGCTCTGAGTGGGTTCCCGATTCGATAAGGTGGCCGTCATCTATTACGAAGAGACAGTCGGCCTTTCTGACGGTCGACAGTCGGTGTGCGATTGCGACCGTAGTGCGGCCCTGAACGAGTGTCTCAAGCGCTTTCTGGATCTGAACTTCGGTCTCTGTGTCGACCGATGACGTGGCTTCGTCCAGGATCAGGATTCTGGGATCGCCCAGGATGGCCCTGGCAATCGCGATGCGCTGTTTCTCTCCCCCCGACAGGCGCACGCCTCTTTCGCCGATGCGAGAGTCGTAGGCGTCGGGGAAGCCGCATACAAAGTCGTGTGCGTTTGCCTGAATGGCGGCTGAGATGATGTCGTCCTCCGTGGCATCCAGTTTTCCATAGGCGATGTTTTCTCTGATGGTGCCATTGAACAGGAAAGGATCCTGTAAGACCATACCGATCTGGCTTCGGAGCGATCTCAGCTCGATGTCGCGAAGATCGTGTCCGTCGACCTGAACTCTTCCCGCATCAGGATCGTAGAATCGGCATATCAGGTTGATGATGGTGGTCTTTCCCGCCCCGCTTGGGCCCACCAGTCCGATCAACTGTCCTGGTTTAGCGGTCAGGTTGACATCACTCAATACATCGACGTTCTCGTCGTAGGCGAATCGAACGTTCTTCAACTCGATTCTGCCTTCGATGCGTCCCATCGAAGTCGCGTTGGGTAGGTCGGAGATGTCCGCTTTTGTGTCGAGTATCTCGAAGATGCGCTGTGCGGAGGCTGAGGCTCTGACGATGGTGTCGTTGATTCGAGTTAGGCTCTCAACTGGTCCGTAGAAGCGCCAGAGGAAGTTCTGAAAGGCGAAGAGGGTTCCGATGCTGAGCATCCCGAGAATTATTTGGTATCCGCCAAAGAGGAGGATCATCAAAGGGCCGATGGTGATGACGAGTCTGGCAAAGGGAAAGACAGACGCCCGGATCTTGATGATCCGTAGGCTGATCTTCCAGAACTCGAGGCATCGCTCGCTGAATCGCGACAGTTCGTGATCCTCGTGGGCAAAGCATTGAATGACGCGGATCCCCGAGAGGTTGTCTTGAAGCGTCGCGCTGATCTCAGCGATCCGTTCACGAGCGACTGTGTAAAGTGGACGAATCTTCCGATTGTAGAGCGCGATCAGGAGGCTATAGATCGGTAATGGCGCCAGCGTGACGATAGCTAGTTTCCAGTTCAATGCGAACAGAACAACCCCATAGATGAGGATTGTGAGGCTGTTGACGATGATCCGTTCGACCGTATCCGTGATCGTGTTCTGAAGTGATTCGACGTCTCCAGTGACACGTGACATCAACTCGCCTGTACTTCGGCTGTTGAAGAACCGAAGCGATAGATGTTGCAGGTGGTTGTAGACCTCGGTGCGCAGCGACAGCAGGATGTCCTGTCCTGTTTTTTGCAGGAGGAAGCGATTCAGAACGTTGAGCAGTCCGCGAAGGACATATAGAGCGAATAGTGCGAGCGCGAAGGTGAGGAGAAGCTGGATATCTTGGTCGACACGTTCGGGCGCGAATGTGTGACCGATATATTTGCCACCGGACACATACTCGGTCAAGACCTCGTCGATGATCTCGCGCATGACTAGCGGTTGGATGGCTTCGATACCGATCGTGGCTACCGTGCAGAGAATGCCGACTGCGATCCGCGCGCGATATGGAAGGGCGTACTGAAGGAGTCGTATGAAGACGCTCAATCGGCCTCCACGGAACGGCACATGCGGTTACAGATGAACATAGAAGAACACGGAGGGATCAGAGGGTAACCTTGCACCGCAAGGAGATTGAGATGGGACGGATGTGACGTCATATTCGTCTCAGGAGAAGCGTTCTTCTTTCCAGGGGTCGCCGCGATCGTGGTAGCCAGCTTGCTCCCAGTAGCCGCGCTGATTGTGTGTAAGGAACTCAAGGCCGTTAACCCATTTCGTGCTCTTCCATGCGTAGAGCTTGGGGACTACGAGGCGAATAGGGCCTCCATGATTCTTCGAGAGGGGTTCTCCGTTCCAGGAGTGCGCGAAGAGGACATCCTCATCGATCAGGTCTGCCACAGGGAGGTTTGTTGTGTACTGGCCGTAACCGTGGACCATTACGTATCTCGTGGATGACAGGACTTCAACCCGGGCGACCACGTCGCGGATGTGGACCCCCTCCCATGTGCAGTCGAGTAGGCTCCAGCGAGTTACGCAGTGGAAGTCGGTGGTGATTGTCACCCGAGGGAGTTCCGAGAACTCCTCCCATGAAAACACTACTTCCTCTGTGACATTGCCGAAGAGTCGGAGTCGCCAGCGATCGAGATCGACGGTTGGTGTCGGGCCCTTTGTAAGGACCGGGAACTTCTTCGTCAGGTATTGGCCAGGTGGGATGCGGCCCTCGGGGTCTTCATCAGGCTGACGACGAGGTTGGGTCCGCTTGAGACGGTCTACGCGGTCTTCGGGGTTCAAGTTTCTTCCTGAAAGTCAGAGGCGCCCCCCGCTTCGCTGGGTGGACACAGATGGGATGAACGCCACCAGATTTAGGAGTATGCGCAACACTTGGAGCAGATATGGATACTCTAAAACCCCACAGTGGGCGTACACCCGGACCAGTGACGTATGTGTGAACATGCAAGATATCGCCAATGTTGGGAGGAATCAAACGGAGGTCAGTGAGAGGTGAGGTGGCTGAGGGTGATGCCGGCGGCGACGGAGACGTTGAGGGATCCGACTTGTCCGGCACGGGGGATGAATACGAGCTCGTCGCATTTTTCGGTGGTCAGGCGACGTAGCCCGTTTTCCTCGTTTCCGAACAGGACGAGCCATGGACGGTCGCGCTCGATCTCGTAGAGCGGTTTGTCTGCATGCTCGGACGTGCCGAGCACCCAGATACCGGCTTCCTTGATGCGATCGAGGGAGCGAGAAAGGTTAGTTTCGACGACGAAGGGAACGTATTCGACACCTCCGGATGCGACATCGTATACGGTGTAAGAGATGGGTGCATTTCGGTCCTGTGTGGTGATCAGCCCGGAGACGCCGAAGAAGGCCGAGGACCTGAAAATCGAGCCAACGTTGTGCGGGTCCTGGACGGTGTCGAGTCCCACCCAGATACTCTTCTCACCCGCTGTCGATATAAGTGTGTCTAGCGACTCGGAAGCCCGCTCTCTGACAACCGCCTCGGCTCCGGCGTGTCGCCGCTGTTTGCCACCAGGCTTAGGTGATGGTTTTCCTTGAGCGCTGACCGGGATCCCCATCGACTCTGCTCTCACTTGAACGTCCTTCCAGGTGTTCGAGAGGTCCTGGTCGGAAGCGACGATCTCGTAGACGTCCTGTGGTCGCCGATCGATGACGGCGAGCACGCTGTGAGGGTTACGCAACCGAAGCGAAGAGGCCATTTCTACTGCTCCATTACGCTCTGCTTGGCAGACTTCGTGCCGGCACCATACTCGTAGACGAGCATCCCGCCTGTGTAGGCTGTCCACGTTACAAGGATCGCGCATCCTGTCACCAACACTGTGTGGATCATTCGCCGGGAGCCTGTGTAGAGATCACGAGCGGTGAGATGGATCCGTGCCACTGCCAAGATCAGGGCGGACCATAGGGTGAATGTGGAAAGGTTTTCGTGACGTTCGAGTGCATCATTGATCGAGGGGATCAGCTGTGCAGCCTCGGCCGCGGATTCGCCCGTGTACGCGGCAGGAATCGCCGTGAGGGCCCCGATGACGATCAGGACGAGTCCTGTTGATTGTAAGCCGCTGCACCGACCCGACAGCGCCAGCCAGTCGAACAGTGCGGCTAGGATGATACAGACTACTGGAAAGTGCACGAAGAGCGGATGAAAGTCCATACAGGAATGACAGCCGGCGGGTGCTAAATCACAAACGGAATCGGAGTGGTCACGAGAGTTGTACGGTGCTGACTTGCTTCTGAGACAGGTCGAGTCGCCGAATGTCGTGGCTGTTCGTGCAGGACACCCATATATCCGCGTAGAAGACCGTGATGCCTGACAGGAATTTAGGTTCGAGTGACAAGCTGGCCAATTGAGGGCCGAATTCGGTCGAATTGCGGTGACAGGGGTAGGGAAATGTGTTTACTTGAAAGCTCGCCGTAAGTGATTTGAAAGCAATAACTTCTAGGTTTTTAGGAGAGAATCATGGAAGAAGAGCAGCCAAATCGACTCTGGATCTTGCTGGTGCTGTTTGGGGCGGTGGTCGCGATCGGGTGGCTGGTTTCGTATTACACAGACTGGCTCTGGTTCACGGCTGTTGCGTATGACAGCGTGTTTTGGAAGTCTGTCCAGGCTCGATTTTCCTCGGGTGTGTTCTTTGGTTTTCTGGCCGCGGTCATCGTGGGGATTAACTTGTACTTTGCCGGCAAGTTCACGCGGTTTGCACTTGAAGTCGATGGTTCGCCGTTCGAAGATGGGCAGATACCTGGTGCGGGATTGCTACGATCACGCAGGGGTTACGTGTTCGCCGCTGCTGCCCTGATCTTCGTGATGGGCAGCATTGGGGCGAGCCAGTGGCCGGTTGTCTGGCGATATCTTCACGCCCAGTCGTTCGGGACGGTCGATCCGATCTTCGGTAACGATGTCGGGTTCTATGTGTTCTCGCTTCCGTTCTACCAGTTCCTCGTGAACTTCCTTATCGGGGGTCTTGTCGTTTCGGCCATCGTGTGCGGGCTGACATACCTTGCGAGCGGCGGCATCCGGATCCAAGAACGAATTCAGCTAATGCCGAGGCCGATGGCACATTTCTCGGGTCTCGGGGGCGTATTCCTCCTGCTGGTTGCTTGGAACTATAGGCTGAAAGTCTATGGACTGCTCACGTCGCGTGGTCGAATCTTCACCGGCGCCAACTTCGTCGATGTAAACGTGCAGATCTGGGCATACTGGTTCCTCGTCATCCTGTTCATCGCCGCATCGGTTCTGTTTTTCCTGAACATCAACAGGCGTGAAGCTCGGTATCCGCTGATTGGCCTGGGGATACTAGTCGGTGGCGCAATCGTGGTCGGTGCTATTCCGGGGACGATCGTTCAGAAGCTGATTGTGGATCCGACAGAGTTGTCGCGCGAGACACCTTATATCGAGCACAACATTCAGGCTACGCGGCAGGCGTATGGGCTGGACCGGATCGAGGAGCGTCCATTCCCCGCCGAGGAGATGCTGACTCGAAGTGATATCGAAGAGAACGCGTTGACCATCCGGAACGTCCGCATCTGGGACGAGCGTCCGATGGCGCAAACGTATCAGCAGGTCCAAGAGATCCGACCATACTACGTGTTCAACGATGTGGATGTGGATCGCTACGTCGTCGACGGTGTTTACCGGCAAGTGATGCTGTCAGCACGAGAAATGGATACGCGACGTCTACCACAGCAGGCAAAAACCTGGGTGAACGAGCAGCTGCATTATACCCACGGATACGGTGTCGCGGTGAGTCCGGTGAATCGTGTGTCACCCGAAGGCCTTCCCGAGTTCTTCATCCGCGACATTCCGCCGGAGGGCAAAAAAGATCTCGAAATCGATCGGCCCGAACTCTACTACGGTGAGATGACGTACGGGATGGTGGCCGTGAAGACGGGAACAGAGGAGTTCGACTACCCAAGCGGGAATACGAACAAGCAGGTGACATACGCAGGTGATGGAGGTGTCGAAATCGGAAGTCTTTTCAACAGGATCGCGTTCACGATAAAGTTTCTGGATATAAACCTCTTACTGAGTAACTACATCATGCGCGAAACGCGTCTGATGTATCATCGGCAGATTGTCGACCGTGCGCGGAAGATCGCGCCGTTCCTCCACTTCGACAACGATCCGTATATGGTGATCCATGAGGGGCGTCTCTTCTGGATCATCGATGCTTACACAACGACGGATATGTATCCGTATTCGGCACGAACGGGCGGGCGAAGCGCGATTAACTATATCCGCAACTCGGTGAAAGTCGTTGTCGACGCGTATCACGGTGACGTGACGTTTTACCAGGCGGATGCAGAAGATCCTTTAATCAATGCGTATGGCGATATCTTTCCCGGTCTTCTTGCAGATATATCAGAGATGCCAGAGGGTCTTCGATCTCACGTTCGGTATCCCATCGATCTGTTCCGTGTTCAAGCCTTTATGTATCGCACCTACCACATGCAGGACGTGAATGTCTTCTACAATCAAGAGGATCTCTGGGAGATTCCGAACGAGATCTATAGCGATCGGCCGCAGAGGATGGAGCCGTATTACATCATCACGAAGCTGCCGGAGGAGACACGCGAAGAGTTCCTGCTTATGGTGCCGTATACACCGGCGAACAAGGATAACATGATCGGTTGGCTTGCGGCGCGTTGTGATGGAGCTGGATATGGAGACCTTGTCGTTTACAGTCTGCCGAAAGACAAGCTCGTGTTCGGCCCTATGCAGTTGGAGGCTCGGATCGATCAGCAGCCAGAGATTTCAGCTCAGTTGACGCTGTGGGGACAAGGTGGATCGGAAGTGATTCGAGGGAACCTGCTTGCGATCCCGATCGAGAGCTCGTTCCTGTATGTCGAGCCGATCTACCTCCAGGCGACTCAGGAGGTCGAGCAGCCGCAGCAGTTCGGTGGTCCTGAGGAAGAAGAGGAGCCAACCCAGCGACGTCAGCAACAGCAACGTCCTCCGGGGCCTTCTTCAGGGAACACGTCGATTCCAGAGTTGAAACAGGTGATCGTTGCCTTTGGTGGTCAGGTTATTATGCGGGATACGTTCGAAGAGGCTCTGGTCGAGCTGTTCGGATCGGGGGACCGTTCTCTGGCTGGAGATGCTGATGTGGCGGCGGTGTCAGATCCTAGCGAAACTAGGTCTGCAGCATCGATTGCGGTCGATGCCGAGAAGCACTATGAAAACGTTCGAAAAGCTCTGCAGTCTTGGAACTGGTCGCAGGCAGGCCGTGAGATGCAATCGTTGGAACGGGCGATCCGGGACCTGCGAAAGGAGCTGGAGAAGTAGCAGTTCATCACAGTCGAAATGAAAAGGGCGATCCACGAGTGGGTCGCCCTTTTCTGTTTTCCTTTTGCAGATGCTTCGCAGGCTGAGCCTGACCATTCCTGTGACTTGGGCAGCATTCCAAACAATGCTGTTCCTCCTGGGGTATCTTCGGTCTCTCCTTCGTTTATGGACCCGGCGATACTAAGCCTCGGTTTCGGCACTAAGGCTGTTCCGTTGAACGGCGAAATCTCACGCACCTCATTCAGGTATATCTTGATCTCGGAAGCCAAGACGAAGTCGTAGATCATGCAGCGCGACTTGTCGAAATTCGCGTGACCGTAGACTTTTGGGTTAACCTCAAGGATATCCGCACCAGTAAGAGCCCACTGAAGACCAGGTGTGCTCCTCGCTCTTCCCTGTCTGGCCTAGTATTCTGTCCTCATTCGTGGGGGATGCGAATCGGGTGCTGCCCTTGGTTCGGGACAACACCCGTCTTCGCACGAAAATCCAACTCTGCGACTCTAGATCAAAACTTTCATACTACTTGTATTTCTTCATCTCGCCTGATTTGTATCGCTCCCAATATTCATTCAGCACTTGCTTGATCTGCGGGCTCAGTATGATACCGCCCAGGATGTTCGGGAAGGCCATTCCTAGGATCATCGCGTCGGAGAAGTTTAGGACGTTCTCAAGATCCGTGACCGAACCGATGAATACGAAGCAGACGAAGATGCATCGGTAGATGAGCGTTGCACCGTCACCGAACAAGTACTCCCAGGCCCGCTCGCCGTAGTAGGACCAAGAGATCATAGTCGAGTATGCGAACAGCACGACTGCGACCGCGAGCACGTATCGAGCGCCCGGGATGAACGACTCGAAGGCCGCTGCCGTCATCGCAACGCCCTTGTTTTTGAGCTCGGCGTCCTCGAAGACTCCGGTGATCATGCAGACGAGAGCCGTCATCACGCAGATGATGATGGTGTCGATGAAGGGACCGATCATTGCAACGATGCCCTCGCGTGCGGGCTCATCTGTCTTGGCGGCTGCGTGAGCGAAGGCGGCTGAACCCAAGCCGGCCTCATTGGAGAAGGCTGCCCGGCGGACACCGATGATCAAGACGCCTAGGGCACCACCGTAGATCGCCGACCCCGTGAACGCTTCAGAGACGATTCGGGCGAGAAGCGCCGGAACCTCCGCGGCATTGTAGAAGATGATTAGTAACGATGTCATAACGTAAAGGATGCACATGCTCGGGACGAGACGCGAAGTGACGCTCCCGATCCGACGGATTCCACCGATGATGACGATCGCGACGAAAATGGCGAGGATGCTTCCGATCAGCCAGTCTAGAGACTTCACCGCAGGCGAAATTGTGCTGAGTGCCTCGATTGTCTGGTTGGCCTGGAACATGTTCCCGCCCCCAAACGAGCCGCCTATTGTGAGGAGTGCGAATGCGACCGCAAGCGTCCTCCCAAGCGAGCGAAGACCCTTGCGCGCCAAGCCGTGTTCAAGGTAGTACATCGGGCCGCCGGATACGTGTCCGTTCTCTTTGACGTTCCGATACATCACGGCAAGCGTGCAGGATGCGAGCTTGGACGACATCCCAAAGAGGGCCGTCAGGACCATCCAGAAGACGGCTCCCGGACCACCCGTTCCGACGGCAATCGCCACGCCTGCTATATTTCCGAGACCGACGGTCGCCGAGAGTGCGCTCGTGAGAGCCTGGAAATGCGAGATCTCGCCGGGATCGTCGGGGTTGTCGTAGTGGCCGCGGATCACGTCGATCGCGTGTCTGAAACCCCGGATCGAAAGCCAGCCAAAGAAGAAGGTGTAGTAGATGCCTCCAAGTACGAGGACGGCTATGATCAGCGGAAATCCAGTGCCGAAATCGTAGAAGAGGAAAGCGAAGATGAGGCCGACTGTTTCGCCGAGCACCTCGTTGAGGTGGGAGATTTGCGACTGAATCCAGCTTCCTGATGCCTCCTCCGCAAGCAAGGCTGAGGGCCAGAGGCAAATCGCCAGCAGGAGCGCGTAAAGTATCGTGACCGATCGGCGAAGCACGTGTGGCATAGGACCCTTTCTGAGAGTTTGTCCGTCCAAGTGGAATATGGGAGGGGCAGACTTTTGAATATGCGACAACCATGTGACGAAATCAACAGGAAGCCGCCTATTCAGAAACGACGCAACTCGTTCGTATACACACAATTAGGACTCATTTGCCTTGACAGGATCGGGCTGGATGAGGATTATGGATCGTCGATGAGACAACCTGTTCATTCATCAATTTCTGGCCTCCTGTCAACTGGTTCGGAGGAGCCTTCTTGAAGCTTTCGGACGTAAAGCTGTTTCAGCTTCTCCCGTTTACGGCGTGGATCGGAGAGCTGAAGAACCCGAAGATCCTGCGGGCAGATCTCGTGGCAGGCGTGACTGTCACGCTCGTGCTGATCCCGCAGGCGATGGCACACGCTCAGTTGGCCAGCCTACCGCCTTACTACGGTCTGTATGCCGCCTTCCTGCCCCCGATCATCGCTGCGCTCTTTGGATCATCGAGACACCTGACAAGCGGCTCCGTAGCGCTCGTGTCCCTCATGACCGCGGCCGCCCTGCAGCCGTTTGCGGTTCCAGGATCCGCTGAGCACATCACTTACGCCGTGGTGCTGACTCTGATGGTCGGCGTCATTCAGCTGCTGCTTGGGATCGTCCGACTCGGTGTTCTCGTTAATTTTCTGTCCCAGCCCGTCGTTCTTGGGTTCACGAACGCCGCTGCGGTGATCATTGGGACCTCGCAGATCGACATGCTTTTTGGCGTAACGGTTGCTTCTGGCGGCTCGTATTTCGTGCGGGTCTGGACGATACTAACGGAGTCTCTGCAGCATCCTCATATTCCGACAATCGGGATCGCGATTCTGGCGTTCGCCGTGATGATTGGGCTCAAACGCTGGAAACCTCAATCTCCCTGGGTTCTCGTGGCAGTCGTGCTGACGACAACCGTGGCGTGGTATACGGACTTCGAGGCAGTGCACGGCGGACAGGTCGTCGGGAAGATCCCAGAGGGTATGCCGTTGTTTCTCGTACCTGAGATCAATATTGGCCTGTTCGTTGAGCTGTTTACGGCAGCCGCGACGATCGCATTTATCGCTTTTGTAGAGACGATTTCGATCGCGAAGGCCATTGCCACGCAGTCGAAGCAGCGGATCGCCGAGAACCGCGAGCTGCTCGGACAGGGGCTTGCTAATCTCGTGGGTAGTTTCTTCCAGAGCATGCCGATATCGGGCTCTTTCGTCCGGTCAGCTCTGAACTTTAGAGCGGGTGCACGGACAGGATTCTCGTCGATCATTGCAGGCTGTCTCGTTTTGGTGACACTGCTCTGGTTGACCCCGCTGTTCTATCATTTGCCTCTTGCCACGCTTGCAGCGATCATCCTGATGGCTGTGGCCGGTCTAATTCAGGTTGATCCGATTGTTCGGGCGTGGCGAGTACAGAAACACGACGGCGTTGTGGCCGCCTCGACCTTCTTCCTCACATTGTCCTTTGCCCCACACCTCGACTACGGCATCCTGATCGGCGTCAGCCTCTCGCTGTTCGCGTATCTGTATCGAACAATGATGCCGCGAGTCGTCTCATTGTCACGGTATCCAGATGGAACGTTCCGAGACTCCGAGTCGTTCGGCCTTCAGACGTGCGAACACATCTCTCTGATCCGCTTTGACGGGTCGCTCTATTTCGGAAGTGCGGGATATTTTGAAGGTAAGATTCTCGAACGCGTGTCGAAGATGCCGGAGCTGAAGTATCTGGTCGTGGACGCCGAAGGGATTAACCATATCGATGCGACGGGCGAGGCGATGCTGGTCCACGTGGTGCACGGTCTGAAGGAAGGCGGTGTGGAGACCTACTTCACCCGGATCAAGGAGCAAGTTCGCGTCTCGCTCGATCGGACGGGGTTCATCGAGGAGCTAGGAGAGGAGCATTTTCACCGGTCTTTGTATCGGGCACTCAGTGTGGTGTGGGAAAAGCTGGACAATGAGTCGCCGTGCGAGAGAGGATGTCCGAAGAACTGTCCGTTGAATCAGGCGGAGTTGCCGGAGGGGGTTGTGCATTACAGAGTTTGAGGCGAGGGTGAGTTCAGAGTGCAGGCTTCATAGCGATGTGCCATTCTAAACTCTGCACTCCGAACTCGTCACGCAGAGCACGGATTTGCTCTTCGGTCCATTTCATTGTGGACGAGGACGATGCAGTGGGAGGCGAACAAGGTCTTGGGACCGAGAGAGATCGGGGTAGCGCCCAGGCGGGCGAGATACTTTCCCGACTTCTTCGGCATGGAAAGGTAGTCGGAGAAAACGAAGGTTAGATCGGGGGGCAGGTCGACGTGGCGGATGTCTTGGCCCCTTCGGTCCAGATAGAAGAGGGACTCGGGCGGACGATCCTGTAGAAGATGTTCGAAGGCGATTTTAGCTATTGTGATCCCGCGGTCGACGGCACGCGTTTCGTGCAGTTCGAGACCCCTTCCGGCTTCAAGTGACGTCTGGATCGTGCGAGCGATGCTTCGCTCATCGAAACCATCCAGCGATCCGAGGTTGTCGCCTGAGATGCGAAGTGTTTTCGGTGGCTCCGGGCCGCCTTCCAGGACGACGCTGATGGTCGTGTCTGTTCGCAGCTGATTCGAGACGAAGATCGCATTCGAAATGCAGGAAGCCACAACCTCCATATGGCCGGCCTTAGGAAGGCTATCCAGAGAAAAGGCTCCGGATGTGGGCGTCTTACGCGCTCTGAGGATGAACTCTCTCATACAAATACTCAGGATGTCCCGATGATGAACAGACTGACTGCTTTTGTAGCAGTGCTGCTCCTGCTCGGTTTTACGCAAACGCTTGCGGAGGGTAAGGACAACACCAAGTCAACGGGGGATGATGCGACCGATCGCGAGATGGTGAAGCTTCAGAAGAAGGCGAAAGGTCTCAAGACCTGTAGGGCCGTCGTTTCGACGACGATCCGTGTGGGGGATCAGGAGATTACGATCGTCGCCAAGGGATTCTACAAGGGTCCCGGAAAGATGCGGATCGAAGACGACCTGCCGGAGGGAGAAGGGCAGCTTGTCCTGAGTGACGGGAGCTATCTTTGGATGCTCGAAAAGTCAGAGAATATGGTGACTCGGATCAACCTTGCGCGGGTCTATCAAGTCACCAAATTCGAGGCTGATGTCCATCATTACGATCCTCTGCGGCCATTCAGGGGAGTGGATTGGGAGACGATCCGGCATACAGGGCAGGACACGGTTGGGGGCGTCGTTCACGAGGCCTTCGAGGCGGTGCCCCTGCCGAGCCTTCTAGCCGCCCAGCTTCCTTCGCCGCCGGCAATAGTCCGACTGAACGTTCAATCTGTGGACGGGCTCCTTCGCATTGCCCGTCTATTCGACGACAAGGGGAACGAGATCCTCGTCCAAACCTTCACGGAGGTGCAGGGTAACCGAGAGCTGGCAGACGAGCAGTTCGAGTTCATTGTCCCGGCTGGCGCCCATCCCATGGATGCGACCAACGAGGCGATCGAGTTCTTCCGATCGGCGGACTGACCATCACTGAAGAACGTAGGTGGTGTAGTAGAGCGCCTTGATTGGTGGGGGCTCCAAGTCGTATTCCCACCCGACGATGTGGTTCCACTCGTCGAGTATGCTTTGACGGGCCATCTCCTTGATCTTCGGCGTTCGAAGTTCTTCTCGCGTGTAGTCGCTGTAGACGTCGATGACGAAATTGAGCGCTTGGGAGTACTTCCAGGGTTTGAGCACCATTTCGTCGAACACGGCACCCTTGTCGTTCATGGCGACGTCGAATTTCACGATCAAGTAAAACCGACCTTTGCCGTCACGAGGACTGATGATCATTTCCGGCATGTCGAGATATATTGATTCCTCGACGAGCGTTTCCGGTGCCTCATACTCAGGCTCTTTGTCTACCTCTACTGGAGGCTCTCGAATCAGGAAGTACCAGATAGCCCCACCGATTAGGCCGATTACGACGATAGCCGCGATGATGATCATCGGCCAGTTTAACTCTTCGTGTTCGTCTTCGTCTAATAGTTCTTCGTCTTCGTCGGCCATGGGAATCGAGAATTGATGATGGATGATCGGGGATTGAATGGCCCTCTGTGCAATGAAGATAAGGTTTCCGAAAACTGCGGACAACTGAGGGCAAGACCGCGATCGAGGCTGATGCAGCCAAGACTGTCCTACGAGCGGTCCGTGAGGATCTGATCGTGGAGACGGCTAGGAGGCTGATAGATACACCAAGCCCGATCTTGGATGCGGAGGCTGTGTCCAATGTGCTCGAAGCGATCGTATTGAAGGTGGCGCGTTGAAACGGTATGCAGGCGAGGATCAAATGTTCTATGCAGGGCGACGTTTTTCAGGTGGATGAGAAAGACCCCTTCGTGTCGGTGTTGGAGCTTTTCCGTGTGGCGCGCGCGTACGCGCTGACGGCCGCCGCTTTCTGCAAGTCCAAAGGTGAGACTTGATCACGATAAGCGAAGGGGATCTTGTTGGTGTCGCCTGCTCGCTAATCTGGGCTATCAGCGCCACCGTTGTGCGGACTCAATCTTTCAAGGTCTCCCCCTGTCTTATGAACGCACTCCGTTGCGGGACAGCGGGGTTGATGTTCTGGGTTCTGCTCGGCCTCTTCGGCTCAGTAGACTCGTACTGGCTTGTTACATTGAA
>DPVD01000106.1:2521-3361 GCA_003526745.1 Candidatus Latescibacterota bacterium | reverse complement strand
TGTTACATTGAAAGAATGGTTTCTGTTGACGGGGTCTGTCGTGATTGGAGTGTCACTCGGAGATACTCTCTATCTCTGGTCGATTCGAGAGATCGGCTCCTCCCGCACAATGGCCATTGTGGGCATAGTGCCCCTTCCTACGCTTGTGTTTGAACACTACCTCCTGGGTCAGCCTTTTCCTGCCCGGTTCGTCGCTGGTTGTTTCTTCGTTGTTGCTGGAGTCGCCTGTCTGTCGAGACGTGAGTCTGCGGCCGAGGATGTCGTCGGACATCTGAAGCTGGGTGTCGTCCTCTCTCTGTCTGCAACACTGCTTTGGGGACTCAGTACCGTGATGATCAAACCGGCCTTGGCGAATCTGTCTCCAATCGAGGCAAATAGCGTTCGGATGCCTCTGGTGGCAACGCTCCTGTTTGGTGGCTACGTTCTGACGAGATCCCCTAGAAACGGGCCACCTGTGACTGGCAAGACGGCGGTGATTGTAGGTTTCACCGGGCTTTTGGGGATGGGGATTGGGTCGTATCTGTTTCTTAAATCGATAGATATGATTGGGCCGACAAAGACTGCTGTTCTGGGTGCTCTGGCGCCAGTTTTCACGATGGTGATGGCCGCATTTTTTCTGAAGGAGCCGATTACGAAGCTGATTTTTGTGGGGGTGTTCCTGTGTGTGTGTGGGGTGTTACTGGTTTTGTGATCAGGGAAAGAGGATTGAAAGGCGCGGTTAGTCCGAGGCGATGCAGAAGACAGTGCTTGCCACGGGGGCCATTTTGACAAGAAGTCTTAAACTTTAGTTGACACGGGCGGAATGAGAGCGGCTCGTTTTGGAACCGTTTCAGGTGTGTC
>DPVD01000106.1:0-2238 GCA_003526745.1 Candidatus Latescibacterota bacterium | reverse complement strand
AGCGGCTCGTTTGGGAACCGTTTCAGGTGTGTCAACTACTGGTGGATATTTTGGAGTAAAGACATGAAGATTACCGAAATCGAACTCGTCACGTTCACGATAGAAAGCAAAGGAGACCGCACCAAGTGGGGTTACGGAAAACCCGGCCCGGCCCGCCAGATCCCTCACTCCATAACCCGAATTGCGACGGACGACGGTATCGAAGGTTACGCTGAACACGGCTGGCCGGGTTATTTCTACACTCCTCGCCCCGACGAGATAGAGACGCTGGTCAAACCCCTTCTTCTTGGCGAAGATCCGCTCGACCGCGAACGGCTCTGGCAGATCATGTCCCGCCACTACGGCTTCTCCGAGGGGCTGGTTGGTAATATCGACTGTGTTCTGTGGGATATAGCAGGGCAGGCGACCGGTCTGTCGGTTTCGAGGCTCCTCGGCAGAGCCAGGGACAGAGTGAAGGCCTATGCGAGTACCGCACCGAACCTGGGTGCGCCGGAGCAATACGCCCGCCATGCGCTCGATTGCAAGGCGGCTGGGTACGTCGCATACAAGATTCACGCGAATATCTTCTGGGATCCGCGCTCAAACTCACCTGCGCCGGGTCGCCCCGCCTATCCCAGAGAGGACGTGAAGATCTGCAGGGCGGTGAGGGAAGCGGTCGGGGATGACATGACCCTGATGCTCGACCCTTGGGGTATTTACACTCTGGAGGAGGCGGTCTGGGTTGGAGAACGTTTGGAGGAGCTGGATTTCTACTTCTTTGAACATCCCATGCACGAGCGTGCCATCGACCCGTACAGGCGTCTATGCGCTGCATTGCGCATACCGATATGTGGTCCAGAGCTTGCGCCGGGTGGTCCGTTCACACGTGCGGAGTGGGCGCTTCAGCACGCGACCGATATTGGTCGGACGGACATCAACTTCGGCGGTATCACGGGTGTAAGGAAGGCGGTGGATACGTACGAGTCGCTTGGGATGAAGTGCGAGATTCACGTCGGAGGATTTGCCAACGCACAGGTGCTTGCCGCGACGTCGGAAGACACGTGCGAATTCTTCGAGCGCGGACTGCTCAGTCTCGATGCGGTTCACACAGCGGTGCCACCATACCTGGCTAAGCCTTGCGATCCGATGGACGATGCAGGCAATGTGATGATGCCCGACGGTCCGGGACTCGGTTACGAGTTGAACTGGCAGTATATTGACGCACATCGTGGTTAACTGTCACCTCTGTATGTCTTTGATAGGCGATGCCGAAAGCGATCCTTTCCTGGTCACGGCCACAGCCGTTCCGTCGTCCCTTGCGAGATACCATCGACGGTGTGGGATCTGGACCGGAGGGTGCGGGCGCATCGGATCGCTCAGCTGATGACGTTGGACAGCTATAGAGGTAAAGGCAATTAACCGAAGAGGACGCTGAAAAGAACAACGTTCCCTTCAGAATATGGGACCGTCTTGGTATCGTAAAGCGGTGGGTATACGCGGCAAATCCCTTAAACCCACTTGGGAGAACAAGGAGTAAGACTAATGGCGATGATGGAGATGAGGCACGTCGAGCCATTTGAGGATGCGACGCCGCTCTTGAGCGAACCTAAGGTGCTTCGGGAGAAAGCCGAAGCGGATGGACTGCTATTCTTTCAAGGGCTTTTGGATCCGGTGAAAGTGAATGCGCTCAGGGCTCAGATCCTGCAGCTGTGCGACCTACACGGCTGGGTCGAAGAGGGGACGAGTATCGGCAAAGGGATCGCAAATGGGGAAGCAATGGTTTGCGAGAGCAGGGATCCCAGATGGATTGCATTTTACAACGATCTGCAGAGAGTGCGGGACTTTCACGCATTGGCTCTCGACGATGCGATTATCGGTGCGCTTGAGGTTCTTTTTGGCGAATCCGTTTTGCCGCACCCCAGGAATATCTGCCGCGTCGTATTTCCGGATACAGCGACACACTCGACCCCCCCGCATCAAGACAATCTATATATCGGTGGGTCAGAGCAGACGTGGACTGTCTGGATTCCGGCAGGAGACTGTCCGGTCAGCCTGGGTGGTTTGGCTGCCGCCAAAGGGACCCGCAAGCTGGGACGACTCGAAGATGTAGAAGGTCAGGGAGCTGGAGGGCGACAGGTCTTGATTGACGACGATTCGACATGGGTCGGAGGAGATTATGCGTGTGGGGACGCGATCTTCTTGCACAGCCTGACAGTTCATCAGGGTTGTGACAATGTGAGCGGCGACCGCTTGCGGCTC
>DPVD01000435.1:0-2860 GCA_003526745.1 Candidatus Latescibacterota bacterium | reverse complement strand
GGGTTGTCCCCGTCCCAGAGCTCATCGACACTCTGATAGCCTATCGTCATACTCATCCGCGACCCTTCCGTCCAGTTCGGACCAGCGCGATGAAAGATGGTACTGTCGATAGCAAGCATCTGTCCCGCTTCGACTGGAATGGGCACCCGCTGTTGCAGCAGACCGGACTCGCAGATCCAATCGGTATTCGAAAGATTGTGAAGATGCTCGACACCCTGAAGGAGATGCGAACCGGGGACGACCTGCGTGCACCCATTCTCGAGCGTCGTGTCCTCTAGGTAGAAGATCACGGTCAACAGCCCACGCGACCATTGCACGTTGTCTCGATGGAAGTTGTCCCGCTTGTGCGTTCGGTAGTTCAGCGTCGCGTGATTGTGACGGTTCTTGAGAACAAGGATGTTCGGTCCGAGCAGGACCTTGAGGGGCTCAATCACCTCTCTGCACCTTGCCGTCTCTAGAAAGACAGGGTTACGATCCAGTATCTGGGAGATGCGCGTGACCCGATCTTCATCCCTCACCACCGGCTCGACAAACTTTTGAACATCGTGTAAAATCGTCTGCTTTAAGCGGTCGACCCTATCCGCAGAGAGCCTGCGCGGCAGAACCAGGTATCCGTTGTGCCGAAAGTGGGTCACGAGATATGTGTTCACGTGACAGCCTCCAGATCCTGGACCAGAACAGTTTCGAATCGCAATCGCTCATACGGGCCCTCGGATCCACATTCATAAAAACACCCGATGACACCCGAGTCCGCAGACACGGTGTCCGAGTAGGCCGATGGACCTTCCCACAAGACATACGGCTCAGACCACCTCTCACCACCGTTATCCGATAGTCTCAGAGACACGTTCTCCCGCGTCTCACTCGCCGCGTTCGACAACACAAATCGGTTGTCGCCGAGATCCAGAAGACTACCCTGACATATCGGATCCGCAAGGGTCTCGTCGAGCGTAAAACGTCCGAACGTCTCTCCCCCGTCGTCGCTCCAGGCCGACGCTCTGCACTTCATCTGGCGGTAGTTCCGACAGTTGATGTAGACGTCTCCATTCCCGAACTCGGCCACGGCACACTCGTTCGTCCCTTCGTCTACGATACCCCCGACCCGCCACGTCTCACCGTGATCATCGCTTAGGATCACATGGGAGTGATACGGGTCGGCGTGCCGGTCGAGGTAGACACCTACCATGTGATCGCACGGGACAACAAGCCGCCCGCTACTGAGCTGAATACCGTGACACGGTCCTGTCGCATACCAGGTCCATCCGGCGTCTTTGACTTGACTGGTGATATCCCGCGGTGTCGACCAAGACTGGCAGTCGTCTTCGCTCGCCATCAACCACACCGTACGCGGCCCGTTCCCCCTGCAGATCTCTGTCTCCGCGATCGCCCCGATGTTCTTGCAGAAGGGCAGCCAAATCGTGTCCGTCACCCCGTCGTAGACGGGACAAGGGTTTCCACATGTCATGCCCGGTTCGGTTACGACTACCCTCGCATCTGACCAGGACCTACCGCCATCTCGGCTGCTCCTCATAAGAAGGTCGATCTTTCCCGAGTCACCCTGACCATGTTTGCGACCTTCGCAGAATGCGTGAATTGCACTTCGTGTCTTAACCAGTGCCGGAATCCGGTAGGTGTGATAGCCATTCTCTCCTGAAACGAACAGATCTAGAGCAACCAATTGTCCTCCTGTTAGATTGACACGAATCGAGACGACGCCTACACTCAGCCCTTCACAGTCAAGGGAACCCACCATTGAGCACGCGCAGAAACTTGATCCTGCCTGTTTACATCCCGACACTCATCATGTCGTTCGGGCAGGCCATGCTGATCCCGATCCTCCCGCTCTTTGCGAAGCAGTTCGTGACCGGCTACGGCTGGATCGGGCTGATCCTTGCAGCGGAAGGACTAGGCCGGCTCTCTGGCGACATCCCTGCAGGGTACTTCGTAAGACGCCTCGGTCGCAACCGTTCGATGATGGCCGGTATCCTGGTGACATCTGGATCGGTAGCTGGGCTGTTCCTAACGACCGATGCTTTACAGATCGTCGCCTTGCGTCTAGTCGCAGGTTTCGGCAACGCTGTCTGGAATGTCTCGCGACACGCTTACTTGGCCGAGATGACAGAGCCGCACGAGCGAGGGAGGGCCATCTCGATCTTCGGAGGTGTCAATCGGATCGGCGGTTTCGCCGGGCCGGCGATTGGCGGTCTCGTTGCGGCAGCCTTCGGGATGCGAATATCCTTCTTGCTCTATGCCGGGTTGGCGCTCGTCGTCGGCCTGGTCTCGGCGTCCGCACTCAGTCCAGTGGCCGATAGCCAAGACGTCCGCACACCCTTCCGTATCCTGCAAATCGCACGCAACCATCTGCGCGTTCTTGCAAGCGCCGGCACGGGGCAGCTATGTGCTCAGGCCGTTCGCGCGGGTCGAAACGTAGTCATTCCTTTGTATGGATCCGATGTCATCGGTCTTGACATCAAGGACGTCGGACTAATCCTAAGCCTCGCGTCCTTTGTCGACGTGTTGATGTTCTACCCCGCGGGTGTCGTGATGGATCGATTCGGAAGGAAGTTCGCGATGGTGCCCTGCTTCGGTATCCAAGCGATCGGTATGGCCGCCATCCCGCTGACAGGGTCCTTCTGGTCACTTATGGGTGCGGCCGTCCTGATCGGGTTCGGGAACGGAATCGGTTCGGGAACGATGATGACTTTGGGAGCCGACTTCGCACCCAGAAAATCGATGGGCGAGTTTCTCGGACTCTGGAGACTGATCGGTGATGCCGGTCACACGGGGAGTCCCGTGATCGTCGGCGGGCTCTCCGACCTTGCGGGGTTGTCACCCGCCACCTACGCGGTCGCGGCGCTCG
>DPVD01000337.1:11665-12067 GCA_003526745.1 Candidatus Latescibacterota bacterium | reverse complement strand
GTGGAAGTGTGCCACGATGAAGTAGGTGTCGTGCAAGTGGATGTCTGTCGCCAGCGATGCGAGAAACAGACCGGTCAATCCGCCAATCGTAAACAGCCCGATGAAACCTAGGGCATAAAGCATCGGTGAGAGATACGAGACGGATCCCTTGTAGAGCGTTGCCGTCCAGTTGAACACCTTGATCGCAGACGGAACCGCCACGAGAAAGCTCAGCACCGAAAAGATCATCCCCGCGTAAATCGACTGGCTGCTCACGAACATGTGGTGACCCCACACAAGAAACCCAAGCACGGCGATCGCTATGCTTGAATACGCGATGAACTCATATCCGAAGATTCGCTTGCGGGAAAAAGCCGTTATTAGTTCGCTGATCACACCCATTGCCGGCAGAATCATGATGTA
>DPVD01000337.1:2275-11381 GCA_003526745.1 Candidatus Latescibacterota bacterium | reverse complement strand
GCCGGCAGAATCATGATGTAGACGGCGGGGTGTGAGTAGAACCAAAACAGATGCTGGAACAGGACGGGATCACCGCCAAGCTTCGGGTCGAAGATCCCGATCCCGAAACCACGCTCGAGGGCAACAAGAACGAGCGTGATCGCCAAGACAGGTGTAGCAAGCACCATAATAATGCTCGTGGCATAGTGCGCCCACACGAACAGGGGAAGCCTGAACCAAGTCATGCCGGGTGCGCGCATCTTGTGAGTCGTCACGATGAAGTTGAGACCCGTCATGATCGACGAAAACCCCGTGATGAAGATTCCAACTGCCGTCAGAATGACATTGCTGTTTGCGTAGGTGCTGCTGTATGGCGTGTAGAATGTCCATCCCGTGTCAACACCCCCGATCACTAAGGCGTACATCGTGAACAGCCCACCCACCGTGAAAACATACCAGCTGCCTAGGTTGACCTTGGGGAACGCAAGATCCTTCGCGCCAATCATAATCGGGAGCAGAAAGTTCCCCAACACAGCCGGTATCGACGGAACCAAGAAGAAGAATATCATGATGATCCCGTGCATCGTGAACAGCCTGTTGTAGGTCTCTGCCTGAACGACGTCGCCCTGAGGCGTCAGCAGTTCTAGACGGATCAGAACCGCCAGCAGACCACCGATTACGAAAAAGAACGTGATCGACGTGAGATACAGCAGGGCAATCCGCTTGTGATCGGTCGTCAGCAACCAAGACCTGATCCCGTAGCTCGCATTCAGGTAGTGCACAGGAGGCTGCTCGTCAGGGTTGCCCTGAGGTGACGTCAGTATCGGAGGTGTCTGCAAGCTACTCACCTGATCTTTCCACTCCTTCCAGAGACTTGATATACGCAATCAGCTGGAGGATGCCCTCCTCACCGATCTGTCCTGCAAACGTCGGCATCAGCTGGGTGTAACCAACGATCATCTTCGCATTCGGATTAACGATCGACTCGCGCAGATACGCTTCATCGGCAACGACCGCCTGCCCGGTCTTCAACTTGCGTGTGCTCCCGTAGAGGCCATTTAGTTCGGGACCCCGTCCACCTGAGTTCGGCTTGTGACAGGTATGGCAGGCGTACTGCTGCCATAGCCGCTCGCCCACCTCGACCATCGTCTCCCCTCTCACGCCTCCTTCGATCCAAGCCTCGTAGTCGGCCGGCGCCATCACCTCGACCGTTCCGATCATCTTGCTGTGCTCGGTCCCGCAGTACTCTGCGCAGAACAGATGGTAGCTCCCAACTTTGGTGGGCTCGAACCAACTCGATGTATACCTGCCGGGAAGCACATCCATCTTTGTCCGGAAAGCTGGTACAAAGAAACTGTGGATCACGTCCTCCGAGGTCATCGTCAATCGTACCTTCTGGTTCACGGGAATGTGGAGCTCGTTGATCTCACGCTTCCCCGAGGGATGCTGAAGCTTCCACATCCACTGCTTCCCGACAACGAACACCTCAAGGGCATCCTTCGGCGCAGTCTGCAGCTTGAAGAACAGGCTGGTCGACCAGACAAACACACCCAGAGCAAGAAACGCGGGGATGATCGACCACGTTAGCTCTAGCCGAATGTCGCCAAGAATCGGACGAGGCTGCTCGTCTTCCGATCGCCGATGATACCGGATCGCAAACACCAGGATCAGGACAAACACCAATCCGGCGAAAAAGACACTCAGACCGACAAGCGTGAAGAACAGCGCATCGACTTCGTGCGCAACCGTCGACGCTTGCTCGGGCATCAATGAGAACTCAGACCACATGTGATCGTACCCAGCCCCTCTCCATTCCTATCCGACTACTTCCACAGCCGGTGTTCGAGGTCGGCGCTCCGAACGAAGCAGCACGACGATACCACCGACCACAAGCAGCGCGGTGAATCCCCCTGCAATCCGAATCACGCTCAAAATCGTGACACCATACCTACCAACCGTCGGGTCATAGTGGAAGCAATACAGCAGCACCTGATCGACGATCGATCCGACCTCCTCGTTCGAGGCCTCGACCAGACCAAGTCGGATATCACGCGGCGCATACTCGATCCCGAAGTGATACTGTGCGATATTGCCCCTTGGTGTCAGGATGATCACCGCCGAACCGTGCGCGAACTGATCGACCTCTTCCTGATAGACGAAATGAAACCCGACAGACTGTGTAAGTTGAGCGATCGAAAGAGAGTCTCCGCTCAGGAAATGCCAGCCCGTCTCGGCACCATTCCGATTATAACTCTCGATGTATGAGCTCTTCTTCTTCGCGGCCAGGTCGGGCCCTTCCTTGGGATCGAAGCTGACCGTCACCACGTCGAACTCGCTTCCAACGTCGAAGCTCAACGCTTTCAGGCTCGCAAGAAGACCGTTCAGAACCTGCGTGCACAGCATCGGGCACTCGTAGTAAACCAGCGACAGGATCACAGGACGATCCTGGATCAAATCTCCAAGCCGAACGGCTTCTCCGTTTGAGTCCCAGAGTCGGACTCCCATCGGCACTTGTTCACCGATCCTCTGCTCGATCCGAACTGCATCGAGCAACTGAAAAGCCGCATTCCGCGCCTCCTGTGAGTTTGCAGAAGACGTCAACAGAACCAGAAGAATTAGCGAGTTTGACACTTTGCATTTGACAATTGTCACTGGATCCCTCGCCCCACTAAGAGTTTCATTGCCCGCTCCACCGGAATCCGCACGGTACCAGACTCCTTATTGACCCACCCGTATGTGCTCCCATCGCTTCGGCTTTGCGCCCGCATCTCGATCAGCTCCCTGGGCGGATCTACCCGGAGAATCGGCCCCTGCGGCTTTGCCTCAAGATCCACCATCGGCCCGACCTCGTTGATCGCCTCTTCTCGGGCGTCATACAGAACACCGAACATCACGGTCATTGCCGCCACAGCGACGATCACGAGCACGGCCAGAGTCACACCCGACCAGAGCAGCTTCGAAGTGCTCGCGTCCTCTGTCTCGTATCCGAGGTCTTTTGAAGTCTTCTCGTTCACGTTGTCCTATTCGGAGCATACTAGGTGTTACAAACTGCAGCTCTGGCACCGAAAGCTTTACCGAAGGGGTTCGGGCTCGCATACAGCGGGGCCCGTCCCGAGCTTTCGTCTGACACGGTGTAGCAGGCGATAACCCCGACTTGGTTTCGCAACCTCTAGGCCTCCGAAGCCTTGGAGAAGGAGACCGTGTTGAGCGACTTTAGTTTTTGATCTTAAACGTTTCTTCGATCCGCGGATCTCTGAGCGCAATCAGGTTGTGCCTCCTCAGATGCCTAAGGAACATAGAAATCCATATCCCGCCGATCCCGGTCGGTGCCGCCAGATCCATCCAATGAAAGTGGAACGCGACATTCAATGCGTCTTCACCGTGCGCCCCGCTCGGACCGATATACCAGAATAGATCTACCAGTCGCATCACGATCACTAGAACAGCTATCGTCAGCATAGTGCCTGCCTGACGCTTGATCGCTCGAGAAAGAAGCAGCGAAAACGGCAGAGCAAAGTGGAGCAGAAGGATGGCCAGTCCAATCAAACCCCACACGCCCTTCGCCCGCACGATATAAAAGGGCGTCTCCTCGGGCAGGTTGCCCGACCAGATGATCAGATACTGCGAGAAGCACATGTAGGCCCACAGCATTACAAAGGCGAACATCAATGTTCCCAGATCTCGCAGATAGCCTTCGTTGAAGAACCGACTGATTCCTGCCAGGTGGCCGTATTTCACGATGCAGATGATCGACAGCGCGAGAGCAGAGATCGCCTGACCCATCACGAACACGAGCCCGTGGATCGTAGAAAACCAATGCGGATCAAGGGACATAACCCAGTCGATTGACGCGAACGAGAACGTCACGACGTAAATCAGGATCCCTGGCCCGGACACGAACTTCAGACGGTTGAGCCATCTGACCTCACCCGATGCCTCTTGGCGGGCAGACCAGCGAACCAGTCCCTGCGCGAGCAGCACCCAGATCACGAAGTAAAGAATTGCCCTGCCCCTGAAGAAAGACACATTCAGGTAGGCGCTCTTGTGTCCCAGTGCGTGATCACCCGCTACCGCTTCCGGATCCGCCCACACATACAGATCCTCGACACCCACAAACAGTGGGATGAACAGCACGAACATCAGCGGTAAAGTGCTCGCAGCCGCTTCGAGAAACCTTCGGATCAGAAAGCTCCAGCCACCGCCGACCAGGTAGTGAAGACAGAGCAGACCGATAGCGCCCAAGGGGAAGCTGATCCAGAGCAGGTAACCGAGCAGGTATGAGCGGAGGAACACGTGCGGTTCGATAAGACCAGCACCGATCGTCGCTCCCCAAATCACCATACCGCCGACTAGGAACGTCACCTGTGGCCGCGCTAGCAGGCTGTTTAGAGGCTGCGAATTCATTCAGCGCCTCCGAGGAGCCTGGACCGTTCGCTCTCCGGCACGTCATCGACCGTTGCATTCTGGCTGAGCTGAAGCGCCTTCACATATGCTGCGATCGCCCACCGATCACGAGTAGGGATTCGGGAAGCGTAGCTATACATAACGCCGTATCCGTTCGTGATGACGTCAAACGTGTATCCGACATGCGACTCTCTGAGACGGTCGATGTGGATCGAAGGTGGTGGCTTGAGTCCCCGCCTGACAACCATCCCGTCACCAGCTCCGAGTGCCCCATGACAGGGTGTGCAGAAAATCTCGTACCGCTCCTTCCCCCTCGCCATCACCTCTTCTGTCAGTTCGAACGGCAGGATTAGCGCAAGCTGGCCGTTCACACGCCCCTCATACAGATGCGTTTCGACCTTCAGATGGCCCCGCGCCACAGTCCCTGCCGGAGGAACCCGCGACGCCATCCCATTCGCATAAAACGCACTTGCCTCGAGCGGCTCATACTTCGGCTGATCGTACATCGCCTGCCGCAGCTTCTCCATCGAGCTGTTTCCGTTGCACCCAAAGAGCAACCCCACAAGCATCAAGAGCCGCGCCAGAGAACGACCTCGTTTCTCTCTAGCTCGACAACGGGGGATGAGGGTTGGGTAGCTATTCTTCAACTTCACTCACCTCGAAAGGCTTCTGCTCTTCCAGAAACGCTCTTGTCTGATTGAGATCGAACTGTTCATCGGTTGCTTCGATACACAGGAAGAATCGATCGCGTGTCGCCCGCTTGAAGCTCTCGACGTTGAAGACGGGATGGTAGGGCATCGGAAGCCCATTCAGCGCGAGCATACCGAACACGGCAGCAAACCCGGCGAACAGGATCGTCATCTCGAACGTTACAGGAATGAACGCAGGCCAGCTGTGGAGAGGGCGCCCCCCGACATTGATCGGATAGTCTATCACCGACGTGTAGTACTGGAGACCGTATCCTGCGCACGCCCCGACAATGCCTCCGATCAGAACCAGAAGCGGAAGCAGAGGCCTACTGAAACCAAGCGCCTCGGCCAAACCATGGATCGGCATAGGTGAGTAGGCATCTATCTTCCGGTACCCGGCGGCATAAGCCTCCTTCGTCGCCTCAAGCAGAGAGTCTGAATCTTCGAATTCTGCCATCAGCCCATACACCCTCATCTGTTCACGCTCGTTTCCCATATCTCTTAGCCTCAGGCCTTGGAGCAGTCTTGCAGGGCCTTCCCCCCAAGGGGGTGCTTCTGCTGCCCCCCCTCGCCTTCTAGCCGACTCCCCTGCTCGATAGAGCTAGGCGGCAGAGACGAGGAGCCGTGTGGCACCAGCGTTCGCATCTCGAAGATCGAGATCATCGGCATGACGCGGATAAACACGAGAAGTAGCAGGAAGAACAGCCCGATCGTCCCTACGTAGAGACCCCAGTCCCAAATCGTCCCCGCATACATATCCCACGAGGACGGGAGGAAGTCGCGATGGAGGGATGTCACGACAATCACGAATCGCTCGATCCACATGCCAACGTTCACGAACATAGCGACCACGAACAGCCAGACGGGCGACGCGCGTACCTTCTTCACCCATATCAGTTGGGGCACCATCACGTTGCAAAGAATCAGGGACCAAAAGATCGGCGAATAGGGTCCGCCGAATCGGTTCATGATCATGTAAATGTCGAAGGTGTTCGCGCTGTACCAGGCCGTCCAGATCTCCATTGCGTAGCCGTAGGCGACGATCAATCCCGTCGCTAGGAGCACCTTCGCCATGTTCTCAAGATGCTGTTCCGTGATGAAATCTTTCAGCCCATAGATCTTGCGGAGGGGGATACTGAGCGTCAGCACCATCGCGAACCCGGCGAATACGGCACCTGCGACGAAATACGGCGGGAACACCGTCGCGTGCCATCCGGGGGTCATGCTGACGGCGAAGTCGAAGCTCACAATCGTGTGGACCGACAGGACGAGTGGTGTTGCCAGACCCGCTAGAAGCAGGTAAGCCGTCTCGTACCGATACCAGTGGATGGCCGACCCGCGCCATCCCATGCCGAGTATGCCGAAGATCGCCTTTGCCCATCGGTTGGTAGCGCGATCCCGGAGCGTCGCGAAGTCGGGGATCAGCCCGATAAACCAGAAAAGCGCAGAGACTGTGGCATAGGTCGTGACAGCAAAAACGTCCCAAATCAGGGGGCTTCTGAACTGAGGCCAGATCGCCATCGTATTCGGATAAGGCAAAAGCCAGTAGATCGCCAGCCAGGGACGTCCCGTATGCAGAATCGGGAAGAGCGCTGCGCAGGTCACCGCGAACAGCGTCATGGCTTCCGCAAACCGGTTAATTGACGTTCTCCAGTCCTGTCTGAGCAGCAGCAGGATCGCTGAAATCAGCGTCCCGGCGTGACCAATGCCGATCCACCAGACAAAGTTGATGATCGCGAATCCCCAAGCGACCGGGATGTTCAATCCCCAGACACCAGTGCCCTCGACGAGCAGGACGGTGATCGACAGCAGCAGCAGCATCACGATCAATCCCGATAAGGCCAGACCGACAAACCACCAGAGCGGCGTCCTCCGCGTCTGCACGATCGCGCTGATCTTCTCGGTGATCGACCCGATGGTATGGCCAGGCGCGATCACAGGAGCGCGTGTCGGGTAGGCCGATCCCTTCGGATCCAGCCCGGACTTGTCGGTTGAAGAATCGCTAGCCATGGTGGGATTCGTCCGCGCGGTTCTCTCTGGAAACCAACATCGGGTTCGGATTCTTGAGCTTTGCCAGGTAGGTCGTTCGGGGTCTCGTACCCAGCGATTCGAGCAAGCCGTAGTTCCTCTGACTCGCCTTCATCTTCGACACTCGACTGTTCGGGTCGCTCACATCGCCGAACACGATCGCGTCGGTCGGACAGACCTGCTCGCACGCCGTTACGATCTCACCGTCGCGGATCGATCGGTCCTCAAGCTTCGACGTGATACGCGTCAAGTTGATCCGCTGCACACAATACGTGCACTTTTCCATCACACCACGAGCGCGGACCGTGACATCTGGGTTCCGCATGAGCTTGTAGCTCTCGGTCTCCTCGTCGACATACTGGAGGAAGTTGAATCGTCTCACTTTATAGGGGCAGTTGTTCGAGCAATACCGTGTCCCTACGCATCGGTTGTAGACCATCTCGTTCAACCCCTCGTCACCGTGGACGGTCGCGTTGACAGGGCAGACAACCTCACACGGAGCCTCTTCACAGTGCACGCACGCCACGGGCTGATGATGAATCTCAGGCTCCTCGACAGATCCTTTATAGTATCGATCGATCCGCAGCCAGTGCATCTCTCGGCCGTTCAGGACCTGATCCTTGCCGACAATCGGGATGTTATTCTCCGACTGACACGCGATCGTACACGCATTGCAGCCTATGCAGCCGTTCAGGTCAACCGCCATTCCCCACTGATACCCGTCCTTCTGATGCTCGGCAGGGTCATACATCGTCAGCTCGGCAGGCGGCACGTGATGGCCGTGCTGTGCAAACCCAGGATCAGATCGGTAGGCCTCGAGGTCTCCGACACGCACCAGATCACGTCCTTCCATGCTCGAATGATCCTGCACGGTCGCGAGATCGGTAGCCACTCCAGTCTTAACAACGCTTACGGGTCGCGATACATCCGAACTGGTCCTGAGCAGAGCCGAGGCGCTGACACCCATCCCGTTTGCCACGGCGCCGGCATGGGTCCGTCCATATCCCAGATGGACCGTCAGTTGCTGCGGGTGCTGCCCCGGCTGCTCCCAAACAGGAATCTCTGCAGACAGATCGGGCTCGTTGCCCTCTCCCGCCACGGTCAACCGGACAATGTCGCCGGAACGGACACCAAGATCCTTTGCCGTTTTCGGAGACATCCAGACGACGTTCTCCCACGTGAGAAGCGAGATAGGCTTGGGTAGCTCCTGCAGCCAACCGTTGTTCGCATATCGACCATCCCACACATTCGGATCAGGACGGACGGTGAGACGCAAGCCAAAATGCTTCGATGGTGCATCGAAGGTGAGGCTTTGCGTTCTCACGCGAGCGTCTGGCGAAGCCGTGTCCGGGATATAGCCATCGTGCAAGGCTGTCTGCCAGAAGGTCTCGAACGCCGGACCCCCGCGTTCATTCTTCCAGTAGTCTTTGACGATACCGTAACTCTTGGCTCCCGGAACACCAAGATAGACGGACATGACTTCGTGAACCGAACGTCCACCATAGAGTGGCTCGATCAGGGGCTGCACGATCGTGACTGTACCGTCGAACGCACGCGCATCGGACCATGCTTCCAGGTCGTGTGCACGTGGGATGTGCCAGTGACACAGGCGTGAGGTCTCGTCGAACCTATCGCTCAAATGAACTCGCATAGTCGCCTTCTGCATGGCCTCGACGAACCGCAACCCTGCCGGCACAGTATGGACAGGATTCCCTCCGAGCATCAAAAGCGAGTCAACGTCGTTAGCTTCGAGGTCGTCGATGAGATCCCTGATCGAATCCGCCTGAATCATCGGCTCAGGCTCGACGGACTCGATCATCCGAACAGTCGTCCCTAGCGATCCCAATCGTGCGTTAATCTCGTGAGCAAGTGCGTGCACAACCTGCGACTGGTTGGCACCCGCGATCACAAGTGCCGATGATCCTGCGTCCCTGAGGTCCTCAACAAGCGCATCGACGAAATCATCAGAACCGAAGGCGTTCCCGCCTTCGACCGGGATACCGAGA
>DPVD01000337.1:0-1998 GCA_003526745.1 Candidatus Latescibacterota bacterium | reverse complement strand
AACCGAAGGAGTTCCCGCCTTCGACCGGGATCCCGAGACGAAAGGCAATTTCGCGAACGAACAGTTCCACATCACCATCCGCTAGGGCCAGCCGATGATCCGCGCACGCTCCTGCGTTCGACGGTGACGGCTCGACCACATAAAGCCTATTCATGTTCCCAGGCTCTCGTCGCTTTGCGAATTGACGCGCATAAACGAGGTGACCGGGCATCGTCGACAGGAAGTCGGCATCAAGGGACAGGATTACGCTGGCTCGCTCGATCTCATAAACTGCATCCAGAGTTCGTCCAAAGACAGATTGTGCGCCAAGCTTGAAGTTGTCACGGTTGGCCGGTTCGAACTGATGCCACTTCGCTTCTGGATAGGCCTCCAAGAAAGACTGAATCTGGGCGTGGAGAGTCGGCGAGGTCACTGTCTCGGTCAGGATCCTGAATCCTGCACCATTAGAGATCTTCAAGCTCTCCTCCTGAAGGGATCTCTGTCGGGCGAACCGCTCCCAGGTCGAGATCTGTCCCAATCGACGCACGGTGTGGCTACGATCCGGGTCGTATAGCTCAAGAATCGAAGCCTGAGCGAAAGCGTCCGTGGCACCAAGGCTCGCCGGGTGATCCGGGTTCCCTTCAACCTTTGTCGGACGGCCACTGTGACTCTCCACAAGCGTTCCGACCGCGTATCCCCCGTGAACGTGTGCAGAGGCAAAGAATAACGGCTTGCCAGGAATCATATCCTCAGGCGCACGTACGTGTGGAACGATCCTCTCGATCGGTTGACGCGTGCAGGCCGCAAGACCAGCGAATGCGAAAGACGCCCCCATCATCTTCAGGAACGACCGGCGCTCGAGCCCCTCTGGCCACTCCGACACGCCCTCCGCAAACTCGTTCTGCACGAAAGCCCTGAACTCCGGCGTGTTGGCGAGTTCATCAAGACTGCGCCAGTACTCGGGTCCACTCCCGGCTTCGATCTGAGCCGTTAGAACGCCTATGGTTGACGGCTCTCTGTGTGTGTCTCTAGTCATCGATGGCAAACCGAGCAATTATCGAGTTTCTGAATCGTGTATTGAGCGATCAGTTCAGCCGCCAATTCTTCCTGGTTCGGGGGCGGCTTGTAGTCCAAGTTGAAGACTTCCTCCCGCGGACGTAGGTGCGCTTCGGGCGCGCGATGACAATCTAGACACCACTCCATGTTCAGCGTGTTCTCTTTCCACACTAGGGGCATCTGGTCTACCTCGCCGTGACAGGTCTGGCAGCCGATGCCCTTATGCAGATGGATGCTGTGGTTGAAGTAAGTGAAATCCGGCAGGTCGTGAACGCGGTTCCACTCGATCGGCATGTTTTCTTGAAAGCTGACCCGGGCGGGTGCAAGCAATGGTGCGTTCGGCCATACTTGAGAGTGGCAGGTCATGCAGGTCTCCGTAGGAGGAATCCCCGCGAAGGCGGACTCCTCGACCGATGTATGGCAATAGCGGCAGTCGAGACCAATGCCTGTCACGTGGTGCTTGTGACTGAACGGAATTGGTTGTTCGCGAGCAATCTTGACACCAGACACATACGAGGATCTGTTGACCGTGAGGAGAAGCCACACGGTCCCAGCTAGGACAAAAACAGCGCCGAAGATGCTTAGACGAGAAATCGTGTTTGTACTGCGATGGAATGTCTGGGGCATGAGGTCTCGTCGAAGGACTTAAAGACGCTAGACGAACCATAATTTTAACTAATATCAAATACGCCAACTCATTAGAATACCTGCTCTCCCTAAATATATGGGTAAGGTGTGTTGCGTCAAGAAATGCAACAGAAACGCAAGGCTCTTGGTTGCCATTAGCAACAAAACCAGGTTCAGTACGCACCTTTACCGCAGAGTCGGCGCAAGTTTACTTTCTGCTGGAGTAGGTCACACGCCCCCTTGGCCGGGGCTGGTCCTTGGCCTCATCATCCCGAACAACCCTCTGACCGCTGGGGCGCCCCTCGCCTGCAAGGATTTTTGCCTCATCCTCCCCGG
>DPVD01000407.1:5741-11333 GCA_003526745.1 Candidatus Latescibacterota bacterium | reverse complement strand
AACGGACGACGTGATCTGGATCAAATCCTGACCTTCCGTGATCTCATAGACCGAACCGATCGAAGGCAGCAACTCACCGAACGCATTCCCCAAAATGAATGTATAGTGACCGATCCTCGTGTTATCCGAGTTTCCGTAGCTCACGTGTCTCACTGGCGGATCCTCTACGCGAATCACCGCCACATCCGACTTCGGGTCAGACGCGACCAGGACGGCGCGCGTGACCGATCCGTCTACCATCGTGACGCGGATTTCGGCCGCGCCGTCCACCGCCTTGTCCACGGTCAGGATATGTCCACCACCGTCGATAAGGAACCCGGTTCCGTGGGTGTATCCGTTCCCTAACCCGAGACTGAGGTCTGGCGTCGTCTTGCCGTAGGTCGAATGGATCCGGACGACACACGCCCGGTTCGTTTCGAAGAGGGTTGAGATCTCCGCCTCCACGGCCTGTAGGATATTCATAGATGCGGCCGTTCTGGATGTCGATTCCTGGGCTATCGCAGGAATGCCCGCCATTCCCAGCAGAAGAATGACGGGCATCCAGAGCCATTTACTTATTGAGCCAGACATTGCCTGATGCTGATTGCTCCTGTTTACAGCTAGAACGAAACGGGGACGCGTTTGGCCTGCCCGCGCTGAACGACGGGGAGAGTCCTCGGCTGACGCAGATCGCTTGAAGCGGGTGAATCCGTTCGCGTCCGGTAGAGACGACGCGACAGCGCGAACGACTCCTCCCGCGACAGCTGCTTCAGAGCGCCGCGACCCAGAGATTGTGTTAGAACCGTCGCGACACTCTCGTTCATCGCGCCATGAAACTGGACCGCCTTCGACTGGTCCAGATCGGAAACCGGCAACACCACCGTTTCCAGCGTCTGTGAAACCGTCACATCCTCCAGTGGGTCGCCCTGCAGAAGAACCGACACACCGAGAGCGAGCATAGCCGCCACTGCGCCAGACAGAAAGGATCGACCGACTGTCGGAAACAGCACTCGCTTGATCTTGTGGCGCATACGGGTCTCGTTGGCTGCCTCAAGGAGGATCCGACTCCTCAGACCGAACTCGAACTCAGCCGACGGGTGCATCCGCGGCAGGTTGCCGAGCCGGTCCTGCAGCAGGACCATATTCTCATACATCGCCGAGCAAGCCGGGCTCTCGGAGATCATCTTCTCAATCTCCACCCGGTCGGATTCGGGCAGCTCCCCATCGATGTAAGCAGAAAGCTTGTCGGAAAACGATTCGACTGTCATAACCTTTCCTGCAACCTCCTAAAGGGGCTAGACGACCAGTCCCACATCACGGCCTTCACTCTTCAGCTTCTGCTGAAGCTTGAGACGCGCACGATTGACTCGAGACTTAACCGTCCCAACCGGGCAATCAACGATCTCTGAAATCTCCTGATACGACATCCCCTCGACATCCCGGAGGAGGATTACCTGCCGGTAGTTGTTGGGAAGCGAGTTGATGGCGTTCTGTATTTGGACATCTGCGATCGATGACTCGGCCACCTTGTCAGGACGCGCCGACTCATCCGGCAACTCCATCCCTGTATCCGTCTCTTCGTCCCGCTCGGCCGATATCATCCTCCAGCGCTTCCGCCGCCTCAACTCGCTCTTCGCCAGATTTCCGGCAATCGTAAACAGCCATGTGGAGAAGTTCGCGATCGCACGGTATTCATCCCGCTTCCTGAACGCCCGGAGAAACGTCTCCTGAACGATATCTTCCGCCGTCTCACGGTCGCCCACAAACCGGTAAATGAAGTTATAGAGCCGACCGTGATAGCGGCCAACAATCTTTCCGTAGGCATCGACCTTCCCGGCGCTGACCTCGGACAGGATGTCCATGTCCGTGAGGTCGCCCGGATTCTGCCTCGAGCTGACCATAAGCATAATATCTCCTCCCAATGGCGCACCCCGTGATTAACTGCCGGAAAGGCAACAGGATGTGCACGTTTCTTTTAACGAGCTGGGAGGATAAAGGTTCCCCTTTTGAGTCAATCGACAACCGATCTCGTCAAAATATATTTAATAGAACTCTGATACTTATTTACAAGAACTATCACTCCAAATGATACTGATAGGGCATCCGTGAAAGGGTGTAGGAAATATAGATGAACCGCACTGAAACCACTCGAAAAAATGAGGTTACGAGAGATTTCATCGACCGACGCGTGCTTGCATGGTGAAATCGAAACGACCTATATTGGAGTTCTTAAACCTGCACAAAAACTCCCAAGGAGCACGGACCCCATGGCAGAAAACGAGGTAGAAGAGAAAGGCGGAAACTACGCTCCTCCTTCCTCTCTGAGCGAGTCGGCCTTCACAAAATCCTTTGAAGAGTATCAAGAGAGATACGCCGCCTCCGTGGAGGATCCTGAGAGCTTCTGGACAGAGATAGCCGAAACGTTCCACTGGTTCAAGAAGTGGGACACTGTCCGGTCCTACAACTATGACCTGGACGAGGGTCCAATCTCGATCAAGTGGTTCGAGGGCGGTAGGACTAACATCACCTACAACAACCTGGACCGTCATCTCGACACAAGAGGTGATCAGGTAGCTATCCTATGGGAAGGCAACGCGATCGGCGAGGACAGCTCTCTCACATACAGGGAGCTCCATGCGGAGGTCTGCCGGTGCGCAAACGTCCTGAAATCGCGTGGCGTCAAGAAAGGTGACCGCGTCTCGATCTACATGCCGATGATCCCCGAGCTCGCGGTCGCGATGCTCGCTTGCGCAAGGATCGGTGCCATCCACAGTATTGTATTCGGCGGTTTTTCGTCAGAAGCGCTCGCCGACCGAATTGTCGACTCGACCTGCCAGGTCCTTATCACTGCAAACGGAACGCATCGTGGCGACAAGCCCGTCCTCCTGAAGGAGAGCGCCGATGAGGCGATGCGTCTCGCCGACGAACGGATGGCCGGCAAGAAGGTCGAAACGTGTCTTGTCGTGCAGCGCGTCCCCGAAGGAGGCGACATCCCGTGCGAAATGGTCAAGGGACGCGACATCTGGTGGCACGACGTTGTCCCGAGCGCATCCGCCGAATGCGAATGCGAAGAGATGGATGCGGAGGACCCACTCTTCATCCTCTACACCTCCGGGTCGACGGGCAAGCCAAAGGGCGTGCAACACACGGTCGGCGGATACATGGTCTACTCGGCGTTCACGCACAAAAACGTCTTCGACTACCACGACGGTGACATTTACTGCTGCGCCGCGGACATCGGCTGGGTCACAGGTCACAGCTACATCGTCTATGGTCCGCTCTCGAACGGCGCCACGACCATCATGTTCGAGGGACTCCCCACCTACCCGGATGCGGGCCGCTACTGGGACATGGTCGACAAATACAAGGTCAACCAGTTCTACACGGCCCCGACGGCAATCCGTGCGCTCGCCGCTTCGGGTGAACATTTCCCGGCGAATTACGACCTGTCCAGTCTCAAGATCCTCGGGACTGTCGGTGAGCCGATCAACCCGGAAGCGTGGCAGTGGTATCACCGCAACGTCGGCCGGGATCGCTGCCCGATCGTCGACACTTGGTGGCAAACCGAAACCGGTGGAATCATGATCACACCGCTCCCCGGTGCGACACCCACAAAGCCTGGCTCCGCGACCTTCCCGCTCTACGGCATCAAACCGGTCGTGCTTGAGCCCGAATCAGGTGAAATCATCGAAGGAAACGGTGTCGACGGTGTTCTCGCCATATCGGAACCGTGGCCAGGCCAAATGCGGACGGTATACGGGGATCACAAGCGCTTCGAGGAAACCTATTTCCAGCAGTACAAGGGTTACTACTTCTCGGGTGACGGATGCCGTCGCGACGAGGACGGCTACTACTGGATCACGGGACGCGTGGACGACGTCATCAACGTCTCGGGACACCGGATGGGATCGGCCGAGGTCGAGAGCGCGCTCGTCGCCCACGACAAGGTCGCCGAGGCGGCGGTGGTCGGATTTCCTCACGAGATAAAGGGGCAGGGCATCTACGCGTATGTAACCCTGAACATCGGCGAAGAGTATGCGGACGACCTGAAGAAGGAGCTGATCGGTCACGTGCGGAAGGAGATAGGCCCCATCGCGTCCCCCGACGTGATCCACTGGGCACCCGGACTCCCGAAGACCCGTTCCGGCAAGATCATGCGGCGCATCCTCCGCAAGATCGCCGCAAACGACACGGGCGATCTGGGCGATACATCGACACTTGCAGACCCGGCTGTCGTCGACCAGCTTCTCGAAAACCAGTAGTCCTGGTTCAGACTGAAACGAAAGGGCACTGCATCTTCCGATGGCGTGCCCTCCCGCTTCCTGTCCAAAATGACCCGACCCGACAAAGCGATCCTCCTGCTCTCTGGCGGAATGGACTCCGCGACGCTCCTCTGGTGGATGCGTGAGCAGGGGATCTCTAACATCCATACCGTTTCAATCGACTATGGCCAGAGACACCGGGTCGAGCTCGACGCCAGCCGGACGCTGAGCGCGTCGGGTGGCGCCGTGTCGCACAAGGTCATCTCACTCGACCTGACCCAAATCGGCGGCAGTCCCCTCACCGACGAAGCCCTCGCCGTCCCCACCGCGGAAGACGATCGCCAGATCTCGACCGTCGTTCCTTACCGGAACATGCTCTTCGTCACGGCCGCAGCCGCTTACGGCGAACAGATCAGCATTTCCGATCTGTTCATCTCTCCCGTAAAGGACGACTCCGCTGCCTACCGCGACTGTAGACGCGAATTCTACGACGCCTTGGAGCGGTCACTATCACTGGGCGCCACACACGACACCACTGCCCGCATCCACACTCCCTTCGTCGACTGGTCCAAGGCCGACGTCATCGCCGAAGGCCTGAAGCTCTCCGTCCCATACGACCAAACACACACGTGCTACGAGGGCACACGCCCCGCCTGCGGCCGATGCGACGCCTGCTACGAACGCATCGAAGCCTTCCGCGCCAATGAGACGGCCGACCCCATACCCTACCACATCAATATGGCCTAGTCCCTTCGGACACACACATAACAAAGGCCAGCCCCGTATTAAAACGGAACCGGCCTCAGTATTCTCCTGCCCTCTCCATCTCCCGCTCGGGATGTTTGGCGGGGTGCGGCTAACTGTTCTTCAACGCCGTTATCGCCTCCATCAGCCGCTTGTCCGCCTTTGAGCGAATATCCATCAACCGCTCGACCTCTTCGAGCGCATCCTTCTCCGGCTGGATGCGGTAAACCTGAGTCCAGTCGGACAGCGCCTTGATCACTAGATCGAGAAGCATCACGTCAGTCGCGTCGTCCTGAACCATGCATTCGTCGGCGAGCACCTTTCGGATCATCCGCAGCGGTCCCGTAAGGTCCGGACCTTCGGCTTCCGAACTTTTCTTGGCTGACGTGATGTCAGGCGTCAGGTTCGCCAAGAATCCTTCGGACAGGAATCGTCTCGCCTTGTCCTCCGTCCACTGCTCCTCGAGCATCTGCTCGATCGTCAGCGGCTCTGGCCCCTCCTTCTCTCTTGCCTTCTTCTTGCCCGAGTCTCGTCGGCTGTCGGAGCGCCGGTTGTCGGGGCGACTGTCGGGACGACTGTCGGGGCGACTGTCGGGACGACTGTCGGG
>DPVD01000407.1:4203-5456 GCA_003526745.1 Candidatus Latescibacterota bacterium | reverse complement strand
CTGTCGGGACGACTGTCGGGACGATCACGATCCGATCGACCACCGCGTCCTCGACGACCCCGGCGACGACGGGCCCGTCGATCGGACTGACCGTCGCTCCGGGTATCATCATCGCTTGAGCTGTCCTGTTCGCCGTCTGAAGACCCCTCAACCTGTTTGCCTGAAGGCTTCTTTTTAGAGCCGGAACGGCCATATTCGTCGGGTTGGACCAAATCAGGTCCCCCTCGCCTCGGGCGACGCCCATACGAGACCGACTTTCCGCTGTCCTTGTCGTCGGCTGACGCGCCATCTGCCTCGCCACTTGCTTCAGCCTTCTTCGCGGTTCTGCGTGCAGTCTTCTTCGCCTTCTTCGCCGGCTTCTCGGCCGCAGCGTCTTCGTCACTGGCCGCTGCCTTCTTGGCCTTCTTGGCCTTCTTCACCTTCTTGGCCTTCTTCACCTTCTTGGCCTTCTTGGCCTTCTTGGCCGGCTTCTTTACCTCTGTCGCTTCCGCCTCGCTTGAGGCTCCGGAGTCGCTACCCGAGGCTTGTGCCTCAGAGGGTGCGCCACCGTCAGTATCCTCTACCATATATGTCCCTTCTTGTCTCCTTTTCGGAGACGCCTTAACCACCCATCATCAGTCGTCGCGACCGGTTGGCCCACAAACACGAATATAGAAAAGCCCTCCATAAAAGCCAACCGACCCGGCAACAGAGAGGGGAGCACCCCAAGAGGCACTCCCCCTTCCTTCCTCTGCTACGCTGCCCGTCTTTCGAAGCGACTAATGGGCGTGCCCGTGATGATCGTGGGCATCCTCTTTCTCCTCAGGCAGCTCAGAGACCAATGCCTCGGTCGTAAGGAGAAGCCCTGCGATGCTCGAGGCGTTCTCAATCGCCGTCCGTACCACCTTTGTGGGGTCGCTAACCCCGGCCTTCGACAAATCCTCGAACGTATCCGTCCGAGCGTTGTATCCGAACGCACCGGACTCATCAAGAACACGCTGAACAACCAGCGGCCCTTCGACACCGGCGTTCGCCGAGATCTGCGTCAGCGGTGCTTCGATCGCCCGACGGACAATGTCCACACCCGTCTTCTGATCCTGACCACGGACAGCGCCGCGCGCCTTGTCGAGACGATCGATCGTCCGAAGCAGCGCTACGCCACCACCCGGCACGATCCCTTCCTCGACGGCCGCTCTCACAGCGTGCAGAGCATCTTCCACACGAGCCTTCTTCTCCTTCATCTCGGTCTCAGTCGCCGCACCGACGTTGATCAC
>DPVD01000407.1:0-3855 GCA_003526745.1 Candidatus Latescibacterota bacterium | reverse complement strand
TGGAGCTTCTCACGATCGTAGTCGGAGGTCGTCTCTTCGATCTGGGTCCGAATCTGGTGCACGCGACCCTGGATGTCCGCATCAGCGCCGGAGCCATCAATCACGGTCGTATTATCCTTGTCGATCACAAGACGCTTAGCCTGACCGAGATCGTCAAGCTCCACACCCTCGAGTTTGATACCAAGGTCTTCAGTGATCACTCGACCTCCCGTCAGAACGCCGAGATCCTGGAGCATCTCCTTCCGGCGATCCCCATACCCTGGAGCCTTCACGGCGGCCGCGCGAAGCGTTCCGCGAACCTTGTTCACCACGAACGTCGCGAGTGCTTCGCCCTCGACATCCTCGGCGATCACGAGAAGCGACTTACCTGATGCTGATACCTTCTCGAGCAGGGGTAGCAGGTCTTTCATATTTGAAAGCTTCTTCTCGTGGATCAGGATGTAGGCATCCTCAAGGATGGCCTCCATGTTGTCCTGATCCGTCACGAAGTAGGGCGACAGGTATCCACGATCGAACTGCATACCCTCGACTACGTCCAGAGTCGTCTCGATCCCCTTCGCTTCTTCGACCGTGATCGTACCGTCCTTACCGACCTTCTCCATTGCATCCGCAATGATATCGCCGATGCTGTTGTCGTTGTTTGCCGAGATCGTCCCGACCTGCGCGATCGATCTGCGATCCTTCACCGCGCGACTCTGTTCCTTCAGACCCTCGACCACTGCGTCGGTTGCGGTGTCGATACCCCGCTTGATATCCATCGGGTTCGCTCCGGCCGTCACGTTCTTCAGACCTTCACCGAAAATCGCCTCGGCGAGCACCGTAGCCGTCGTCGTACCGTCACCCGCCACATCCGAAGTCTTCGACGCAACTTCCTTCACCATCTGCGCGCCCATGTTCTCATAGTTGTCCGGCAGTTCCACCTCTTTGGCGACCGTCACACCATCCTTTGTGACCGTCGGGGAACCCCAGCTCTTTGCCAGAACGACATTCCGTCCCTTCGGACCCAGCGTCGCCTTGACCGCCTTGCTCAGGGTGGCGACACCGTTCAGAACCGACTCCCGGGCCTCGACGCCGTATGTAATCTTCTTTGCAGCCATTTGCGGAATCCTCCGTTACCGATTGACTATTCCAGAATACCCAAGACGTCGTCCTCGCTCAGGATCACATACTCCTCGCCGTCGACTTCGATCTCGTTACCGGCGTACTTCCCGACCAAAATCTTCTGTCCGGGCTGTACATCCATCGCAATCAGGTCGCCGTCATCACCGCGTCGACCCGGACCAACGGCCACCACCTCCGCCTCCTGAGGCTTCTCCTTAGCCGTGTCGGGGATAATGATGCCCCCCGAGACCTGCTCCTCTTCCTCGAGCCGCTTGATCAAAATTCGATCGCCAAGAGGATGAATCTTCATCGCGTCCTCCAAGTGAGTGTTTGAAACGGGATACGACCATATCCCCATAATCTACAGGCCGTTTACTCATTTTAGCACTCAAGAAGACAGAGTGCTAGCAGGCTGAAATATAAGCGCCCTCGGAGTCGAGCGCAACAGGGATTCTGTAGACTCCAAGGGCAATTCCAAGCTAATTTGCGGGTCGTTTCAAATAGCCGCCGTGGATCGGATCATCGGGTAGACTTCAGCTTCTCCTTCTTCTCCTCGACCAGAGCCTCAAGATGGGAGATCTCGTCGATTAGCCGTTCCGGATTCAACGGACCTTCGTCCTCCTCCGGAGTGGGTGGCTGGGCACACGGATAGTGGGCGTCTTCCCAGTCACCAAAGCCGCCGTCCATTGAGATCAGGTTCTCGTAACCGAGTTCCTGCATCGAGAGGGCGCCGAGCAACGACCGCACACCGCCCGCGCAGTAGACGATCGTCTCCTTCGACTTATCCGGGACCTTTTCTTCCACCTCAGCCTCGAGGCGGCCTCGCGGAATGTGAATCGCGCCCTCAAGATGGCCGCGTTCCCACTCGTCCAGTCCGCGAATATCGACCAGGACAGAATCGTTCCCCTCATCCAGGTAGGCCTTCACTTCCTCAACCGACATTTCGCGGATCTCTTCCCGCGCAGCTTTCAGCAGGTCTTCTCTCGACTTCATATCCCCCTCGTGTCTTGTTTCAGGCACCGTGACAGTGCTTGTACTTCTTGCCGCTCCCACACGGACAGGGCGCGTTCCGCCCGACCTTCTCCACCTTCACCGGACGCTGCTTCGGTCGTCCGCCCCCTTCGCTTGAGTTCGCCGCGGTCTGCTCCATGGGCGAAGGTTCCGGCGGGGGTGCGAACCCCATCCCCGCCGCATCCTGATGCACCAGCGCCAGACGCTGCGGCGCTCGGTCGGGACGCTGTGCGGGACTCTCGTCGATACGGATCCGGAACAGCGTCTTGACCGTCTCCCTGTTAATCTCGTCGAGCAGCTCCACAAACATCTGGAAACCCTCACGCTTGTACTCGACCAGCGGATCCTTCTGACCGTATCCGCGGAGCCCGATCCCCTCCTTTAGGTCGTCCATCTCGCGGAGATGCTCTTTCCACTTCTCGTCGATCACGCTCAGATACACCATCCTCTCGATCGCACGAAGCCGCTCCGAACCAATCAGATCCTCTCTCCGCTTGTATGCGGCACGCACGGCATCCCGAATAATCGAGGCAAGCTCATCACGATTTGTGGTCGGCAGGTTCTCGTCTGGATGGATCGGCGACTGCAGAAACGTGTTCCTTAGATCCTGCGCCATCGCATCGACGTTCCAGTCTTCGGGATGGTCCTCTTCGGACACGTGCGCATCCAGCGAAGCTTGTAGCGCGTCTTCGATCACCTCGACGATCTCGTCGTAGAGGTCGTCTCCTTCGAGTGCGTGTCTTCGGCGATCGTAGATCACCTCACGCTGCTGGTTCATCACATCGTCATATTGGAGCAGATGCTTCCGGATTTCGAAGTTCCGGCCCTCGACCCGCTTCTGGGCGCGACCGATCGAGCGTGTCACCATCCCGTGCTCGATTACCTCGCCCTCCTCAGCACCCAGACGATCCATGATCCGGGCGATCCGCTCTGACCCAAATAACCGCATCAGGTTGTCTTCGAGCGAGATGAAGAAACGAGACCCCCCTGGGTCACCCTGACGTCCGGCGCGCCCTCGGAGCTGCCTGTCGATCCGTCGAGCCTCGTGCCGTTCCGTCCCGATGATTTGAAGCCCACCCTCGCCGTCCTTTACAACTCCAGATCCAAGTTTGATGTCAGTCCCACGACCGGCCATGTTTGTCGCGATCGTAACGGCGCCCGCTTGACCCGCGTCTCGAACGATTTCGGCCTCCGACTGGTGTTGGCGCGCATTCAGGACAGAATGCTTGATTCCTTTCCGATGTAACATCCTCGACAGCAACTCAGAAACCTCCACCGTGATCGTTCCGACCAGAACAGGCAATCCCTCAAGGTTCAGCCTTTCGATCTCGTCTACGATCGCGTTGTACTTCTCTCGCTTAGTTCTGAAGATCAGGTCGTCGTGATCAACCCTAGCGATCGGTTCGTGTGTCGGAATCGTCAGCACATCCAGCTTGTAAATCTGATGGAGCTCAGCAGCCTCCGTTTCGGCAGTTCCCGTCATGCCAGCGAGTTTATCATACAGCCGGAAATAGTTCTGCAACGTGATCGTCGCGACCGTTTGCGTATCCCGTTCGACACGAACACGTTCCTTCGCCTCGAGTGCCTGGTGCAGACCGTCAGAGAACCGACGTCCCGGCTGCGGGCGTCCCGTGAATTCGTCCACGATCACCACACGCCCTTCCTCTATCACGTACTGCACGTCCTTCTCGTAGAGCGTATATGCCTTCAGCAACTGCTGCACACTGTGGATGCGCTCGGACT
>DPVD01000411.1:5803-7823 GCA_003526745.1 Candidatus Latescibacterota bacterium | reverse complement strand
GTGATCCAGGAAGGCGGGCTGTTCCCGCATCTGACGGCGCGGCAAAACGTCTGTCTGATGGCGAGCTATCTCGGTGAGGATGCTGGCAAGACGGATCAAAGGATCAACGAACTCTGCCGGCTGACGCATTTCCCGGTCGACGGTCTGGACAGGTATCCCGCGGAGCTGTCGGGCGGTCAACGGCAGCGAATTAGTCTGATGCGTGCCCTGATGTTGGATCCGGATGTGCTTTTGCTCGATGAGCCACTTGGTGCATTGGATCCGATGATTCGTGCCGAGCTGCAGGAAGATCTGCGAGACATCTTCGATTCCCTGAACAAGACGGTAGTCATTGTGACACACGATATCGGAGAGGCGGGGTATTTCGGGCAAGAGATCGTACTAATGCGAGAGGGTCGTATCGTCCAGAAAGGATCGCTGGAGGATCTGGTGAAACGGCCGGCGGATTCTTTTGTGACGCAGTTTGTGAATGCTCAGAGAAGTCCGTTAGAGAGCGTCGAGAAGCGGTGATATGGTGAGCAATGCGGGCGGATGGAAAATCGAGTTTCGGGCGAAGGACTGCGATAGTCTATGGCGGAGAAGATAAGCATTGCCCGGTTGGCGGAGTTTACGAGCGAGGGCTCGAGTGAAGAGATGGAAGCAGCTTCGGCTTCTGACAGGTTGCCCAGACCACGAAACACCGCCCCTCGCTTTGTTTTCCAAAGGCGCGATCCTGTGGAAACCGGCCGATGAGGCCGCAGTCAACCGGTTCCCGGCACCGTCGCTTCTCAGTAAGAGATTTTGAAGACTTGGTATGCGACGTATCACTTTCACCGATTCCGAAGGTTACCGAAGCGCAAAGTTGTAACTCGTCGGCACCCACGGCCCCGGTTCCGTTGTGGCTACGTTAGTTACAGATTGCAAAGGAGAGTCATGCCGGGGTCAAGAGTGGAACTAGTTGATCGATATCGAAGTGTTCGAGCCAGGACCGAAGACATATGCAAGCCCCTCTCCATAGAAGATCACGTTCCACAGCCGATTATGGATGTCAGCCCGCCGAAGTGGCATCTGGGACACGTCACGTGGTTCTACGAGCAGGTCTTTCTCTGCAACCAGATCCCGAGATATAAACCCTTTCACACGGATTACGCGTGGATCTTCAACTCTTACTATGACTCGTTCGGGCTACGTGTCGAGCGGCCGCTGAGGGGCACGCTTTCCCGTCCGACTCTCGAGGAGATCCACGCCTTCCGAAAGTATGTGGACGACCAGATGATCGACCTGATCCAGCGGGTCGACGAATCCAAATGGGCCGACTTCGCTGATAAGTTGATGCTGTCGCTCAACCACGAGCAACAGCATCAGGAGTTGCTTCTGACGGATCTGAAGTTCATCCTCGCGTGCAATCCCGTTAGACCGTCCTATGCGACTCGTGATGTCTCCTCAATACCGAGCTTGAATCTTCCGTCAGCCAGGGCCGTTAGCTTCGAGGGTGGTCTGTTCGAGATCGGTTACACAGGATCCGGGTTCTGCTACGATAACGAGGGCCCTGTCCATACCGTTCACGTCGCACCGTATCAGCTGGAGAACAGGCTTGTTACGAACAGGGAGTATCTGGGGTTCGTTGAGGACGGTGGATACGAACGCTTCGAGCACTGGCTGTCTGATGCTTGGACGCAAGTGCAAGAAGAGGAATGGAATGCCCCGCTATACTGGGAGAAGCAAGGCGAAAAGTGGCACGAGTTCACGCTATACGGGCTTGAGCCGCTGGACCCGAACGCACCGGTTTGTCACGTGAGCTACTACGAGGCGGATGCATTCGCTCACTGGGCCGGGAAGCGGCTTCCGCTGGAAACCGAGTGGGAGATCGCGATTAAGCAGACGGATGCAACACTCTCGGCCGATGGGTTCTATGACGCCGGTCGACTCCATCCAGCAGCACTCGATGCCGAATCGGTAGAGGCCGACACCCTGCAGCAGACTTTCGGTCACTGCTGGGAATGGACCGGAAGCGGCTATCTTCCATATCCGGGATACACAC
>DPVD01000411.1:0-5550 GCA_003526745.1 Candidatus Latescibacterota bacterium | reverse complement strand
ACTTTCGGTCACTGCTGTGAATGGACCGGAAGCGTTTATCTTCCATATCCGGGGTATACACGGATCGAAGGGCCATTCGGTGAATACAATGGCAAGTTCATGATTAATCAGATGGTGATGCGAGGCGGATCGATCGCGACTTCATGCGATCACTTCCGTCCGACGTATCGGAACTTCTTCAAGCCGGACAAACGCTGGCAGTTCAAGGGGATCCGACTGGCTCTCAACACCTAGAGGGATCACGATGGGTATGGTCGACGCGATCGGCCGATTCAGTCTTATCGATCGGATCAAATGTCACACAAAGGACGATGGGTTTGCCGGTGCGGTCTACTCAGGTCTGAGCAGGGCGTCGAAGAGCCTCCCATGTATTTGGTTGTACGATGCGACCGGATCGAACCTGTTCGAGGCGATCTGTGATCTGCCCGAGTACTATCTGACGCGATCAGAGCGGGAGATCCTGACCAGCTACGCACCCGAGATGATCCGTGGACTTCCCGACGATGTCACCCTCGTCGAACTTGGCAGCGGCAGCGCCATGAAGACGCGCCTTTTGATAGAAGCTCTGCTCGACAAGCAAGAAACCCTTCGATTTACACCGATCGATATTTCGCGGACGGCGCTGGAAGGCAGCTTGAACGAGTTGCTCGATTCATATCCGAATCTCGAGATCGTGGCAGTCGCCGCGGAGTATCAAGAGGGGGTCGCCGCACTTAAGCGGGAGAACTCGGGTCCTGAGCTGATTCTCTGGCTCGGATCGAGCATCGGAAACCTCACGCGACTGGAAGCTGCGCTGTTTCTGGAGAACCTGCGCGGAGAGATGTCGAAGGAGGATCGCCTGCTGGTCGGTGTCGATCTCCGCAAATCGAGAGAGGTGCTTGAGCCTGCGTATGATGACGCAGCAGGCGTGACCGCAAAGTTCAACAGGAACGTCTTGGCGCGGGTGAACACAGAGCTTGGTGGGAATTTCGATTTGCAGGGCTTTGATCACCTTGCTCATTATAACGAGGAAGAAGGCCGGATCGAGATGCATTTAGTCAGTGTTCGAGACCAGAAGGTCACGATCGAGGATCTCGGTCTAGATGTGGACTTCATGAAAGGTGAGCGCATCCACACAGAGAATTCTTACAAGTATTCTCTCGAAGAGATCGATCTGCTGGCGAAGAATGCGGATCTTCGAGTCGAAGGTCAATGGTTTGATCAAAACCAGCGGTTTAGTCTGAACCTAATGGCTGGACAATAGGAGGTTGTCTGACTACTCGATCGTACATCTCACGAAACGAATCTGACGCCAGGAGTGTATGCTTCTGGCTTTTGTGCCTTCTGATTTCAGCGAGCCTGTGGCCGACGGCGTTGACCGCACAGGACATTATTGTAGGGTCGAAGAAATTCACTGAGTCGGTGATTCTTGGGGAACTGGCTGCCCATCTTGCTGAAGACGCCGGGCTTATCGCAGAACACAGGAAGGAGCTCGGAGGTACACGGGTGCTGTGGGGTGCGCTGCTAAACGGCGATATAGACATCTACGCCGAATACACGGGCACGCTCAAACAGGAGATTTTTAGAGAAAAGGGTATCGAGACTGAAGATCAGATGCTTGAAGCTCTTGCGGAGGTCGGTGTCCAAATGGCAAGGCCGCTCGGATTTAACAACACCTTTGCAATCGGGATGACTGAAACGTCTGCCGAACGTCTCGGAATCCGGACCGTCTCGGATCTGAAGAAGCATCCCGATCTGAGTATGGGTTTCGGGAACGAATTCTTGGATCGTGGCGATGGCTGGCGCGCCATGCGCGATCGATACGGGCTGACTCACGCGAACGTCCGTGGCTTGGATCACGACCTTGCGTATCGCGGGATGAAGAGCGGCTCGATCGATGTGATGGATATGTATTCTACGGACGCGGAGATCGCCTACTACGGCCTGCGAACCCTGCGGGACGATCTGTCACATTTCCCGATCTACAATGCGCTGTATATCTACCGGGCGGACCTGGAAAAGCGGCATCCCAAGGCTGTAAAGGCGATCCATCGGCTCGACGGACAAATTTCCGAAGCTCAGATGATCGCTATGAACGCCCGCGTGAAGCTCGACAAGGTCGCTGATTCGCAAGTGGCGGCAGACTTTCTCTTGTCCGTGCTGTCCGTCGCGAGAGAAATCGTCGAAGAGACGTGGTTCGATCGGTTGAAAGTCAATACGAGGGCACATCTGTGGCTTGTTCTTATCTCGCTAGCGGGCGCCATCGTGGTCGCAATTCCCCTCGGTGTTGCAGCCGCCAAGTTCGCGCGTCTCGGCCATGTGATTCTTGGGGTGGTGGGGATTGTGCAGACCCTGCCTTCGCTCGCATTGCTTGTTTTCATGATTCCGTTTCTCGGTATCGGCGGTCCTCCCGCGATCGTGGCGCTGTTTCTCTATAGTCTTCTACCGATTGTTCGGAACACATACTCCGGGCTTCACGATGTGCCATCAGGCCTGCAAGAATCCGCAGTTGCCTTGGGATTGCCGTCGGCGGCCCGGCTTCGTCTCGTCGAGCTTCCGATGGCCTCACGGACGATCCTGTCCGGAATCAAGACAGCGGCCGTGATCAACGTCGGAACAGCGACGCTTGCGGCTCTGATTGGGGCCGGAGGTTTCGGGCAGCCGATTCTGACCGGTATCCGGCTCGACAACATGGTATTGATCCTAGAAGGCGCGATTCCCGCCGCGCTGCTTGCCCTCTTGGTCCAGGGTGTCTTCGATCTGGGTGACCGTGTTTTCGTCTCCAAAGGACTTCGGTTGACGACCGAGACCTAGGTGGTCCACGCCTATGGTTGGGAGCATTTCGAACCAAATACGCTTCTTCACGAGCGGTGTTAGAGCCTCTGCAAACTCAAGCCTCGGCTGAGCGGCGGTTTCCGTTCTGATGGACTAAGTCAGCCATCTTGTGGATCGCGTGCATCGGACCCGGGATGTGGTGGAGAATGTGCCTTCGGCTTTGCCATTCTAAAATTAAAGTTGGAAGCTTGAAACACGGAAGAGACATAGGACACGAAAGAGGGTGCAATAGGCACTCGTTTGGATCGTAGCTTCTGTGAACACGAGTAAACTGGCGAGAATCAGAAACGCACACGGCCAATCATGCTGAGCGGAGTCGAATCGCGACCGACAGTGAGGGGATATGCCAACAGAGAAACCGAACGTTCTGTACATACTGGCGGATGATTTGGGATGGGGGGATGTGGGATATCATGGGTCGGAGATACGAACACCCAACATCGACAGGCTGGTGCAGGGGGGTGTGGAGCTGGACCAGCATTATGTCTGCCCGATGTGTACGCCAACACGGGCGTCGTTAATGACGGGACGACATCCGGGTAGATTTGGGGCACACGCAACCGTGCCTTCGAATCAGCCAGTGCTGCCGGATGGTTACGAGACGCTGGCGACGTCGCTTAGAAACGCCGGGTATGCGACGGGGCTTTTCGGGAAATGGCATCTAGGATCGACGCCGGAGTTTTGTCCGAACCAGTTCGGTTTCGATTACTCCTACGGGAGCTTGGCAGGCGGGGTTGATCCATACAGCCATCGTTACAAGGAAGGGGAGTGGTCGTATACGTGGCATCGGAACGGCGAGCTTATCGACGTTCGTGGGCACGTGACCGATCTGATCGCGAACGAGGCGATCGAGTGGATCGAGCAACAAAAGGGACCCTGGTTCGCGTATGTGCCATTTACGGCGGTGCACACGCCAATCAAGGCGCCCGAGGAGTGGATCGATTTGTATTACGATCAGCGATATGATGTGGATCCTGCAAGGGATCGCTCGTTCAAGATCTACGCCGCATACCTAAGTCATATGGACTGGGCGATCGGTCAGATGATTGAATCACTGCATCGGACATTGTCGCTGGATAACACGATCGTCGTGTTTGCTTCGGATAACGGGGCGATTCCGGATGCGCCGCTCCACGATACAGATAAGTATCCTGGCCGGCAGGAGGAGATGCCGAAACTTGGAAGCAACATGCCTCTACGTGGCCAGAAGGCGACGATGTATGAGGGCGGTGTGCGGACACCGGCATTGATCAGCTGGCCAGGTACGTTGAACCCATTGAAGATGACGGTACCGATCCAGGTCGTAGACTGGATGCCGACCTTTACGAATCTCGTAGGTGCGACGACACAGACAGATCCGCAGTGGGACGGGAAGGACATCTGGCCGCTCATTACGGGCGAGGCGACAAAGATGGACCGGACTTTCTTCTGGAATTTCAGAGGCGGACGAGATATCGGCGCGCGTATCGACGACGTGAAACTGTTTACGGATGGTGAGATGCGCCCCGAGAAGACGGAGATGTTCGACCTCGGACAGGATCCGTATGAGCGGAGGAATATCTTCGAGGCAGAGCCATTGCTCGCGAAGAATGTGCTGGATCTGATCCGGAAGGAACGGGAGAAGGACGATACGTCCGTCCGTCCGGATGTGGATGTGAATCGGAAAGGACCTTAGAGGCAAGGAGGGGATACAGGAAGGAGTGGGATCTTCAACGAGGGGAGCGACGGTAGCCCGTCGGCGCCTGCCTAGCCGGAGCTTTGACGTAGGCTGAGATGCCTTCGGTCGGCACAGATATAAGGAAGGCGCTGTTTCATAACGGTCCGATGACCAACGAGAACGCCATCCGCATGGATAATGGCGAAACTAATTGACGAGTTCTGTGCCGTCGATGGCCATTTACGCAAGCTACGTTTAGAATGCAGAGATATTACGTAGGGAAAGGAGAGAGATGGGCCTAAGTGAGGGAGACACTGCGCCGAATTTCAAGCTGCCGGATCAGAATGGGGATGTGCACGAGATAAAGGATTACAAAGAGAAGTGGCTCGTGGTGTTTTTCTATCCGAAAGACAATACGCCAGGGTGCACGAAGGAGGCGTGTAATTTTCGGGACAACATTAAACCCTTGGAGGGGCTAGGTGCCAAGGTCGTGGGCGTAAGTGTGGATTCGGTTAAGAAGCACGCGAATTTTGTGGCGAAATACGACCTGCCGTTTACGCTTCTTGCTGATGAGGAGCAGAAGATGGTGAACGACTACGGGGTATGGGGACTGAAGAAATTCATGGGCCGGGAATACATGGGTACGAATCGGATGACGTTTATCGTCGACCCAAAAGGGAAGATTGCGAAGGTCTATTCGAAGGTGAAGGCGGCGACGCACGGCGAGGAAGTACTGGCGGATCTGAAGCAGATCGTTTAGACCAAGAGGCTTTCCAAAAGTGCGAGGCCCCCGCGTCAACTCATCGGCACGAGTGCTTTTGCGAAGTCGGCGGGTAGCCATGGACCGCCTGCCAGGATGAGCGTGATGCGTTCTGTTTGTCTTGGTAACGACGGCTATGCGCAAGAGCGGGGATCGTGGGGAAGGCGATGTGATCTCGAAAGATCCACGGAAGCTAACTCCTCTCGCGGTCTAGTCCATCCAGTATCTGTAGTTATCGCCAACTTGGACCGCGAACTTGATATCATCTTCCATATTCATTGGCGGAGAGCCTCGCGCCGACTGGCATACCACCGGAGAT
>DPVD01000035.1:0-13796 GCA_003526745.1 Candidatus Latescibacterota bacterium | reverse complement strand
CGAATGGCGCCCTTGACCTATTTCAGGGGGATTGGATCGACGCGATCTGTCGCTACCCCTTGGCTGCGCACATCAAAGACCACCTAAGATCTACATTCGCTGACTCGAGCCACGGTTACATCCCGCTCCGGGCTGCGCAGATAATCAACGAACACAAGGAACTTCCGGAACTCTATAACCTCTGTGAGGCACACAGGGATCGAACCTTGAAGCCTGGAAGCCCGCACGAGCTCGCGACATACACCGGCTACAAGCAGATCGGGAAGGCCGACCCGAAAGACTATTTCCTGCCCGGCCTAGGCCAGGTGAAGATGCGTAGCAAGCCTGGCCGAAAATCGCTTACGCTGATGGCCATCGCAGGACATAACGGTGTTCCACACAACCACAACGACATCGGCAGCTTCATTCTTCACAGGGGGAGCAAGCTCTGGCTTACCGACCCTGGTGGGCCGGTCTATACACGCAAGACCTTCGGGCCCGATCGATATGACATCGTTTTCTGCAATTCTCGCGGACACTCTGTGCCGGTCATCAACGGGAAACTGCAGCAGCCAGGTGCCAAATATCGTGGCAAAATAAGGGTTCAGGGATTGAATGAGGTAGGTCTGAAAACGGCTACTGTCGACATGACCCGGGCCTATCCCGCAGGCACGGTCGATTCTCTCGTTCGAACTTTCGAACTCGATCCAAGGCAAAATTGTCTGACGTTGAAAGACTCGTATCGGTTCGGTCGCAAGCCTCGAGCACTTGAAGAGGCTTTCATAACCTTCGAAAAGGCCCGTGTTCTGCCAGGGGGGCGAGTTGTTCAGGTGGGTCCCAAGGGGGATGGGATCAAGCTCTCGGCCCTTGAGAAGGGCAAATTCTCTGTTGAGGCTCTCGTCGAGGAGTCGAGGGAAGGGAGGGCTGATCAGACGATTCAGCGGATCACCTTCATACCCAGAACTCTTGAAAAAGAAATGATTCTAGTGTTCGAAATTCAATAACCTGTTGAAATCCTGTGATATTGTGCCTACTTATAGAATATAGGTGTATACTGCAGCAGCTATCTGACCTATAGAGCTCTCCAACGAACAGGTCTAAAGTTGTTATGCCGAAAACTGGGAAAAGCCAAACAGGTACGATTGTCATCGCGATCGTGATACTCGCGCTCGGAGCGGTTATCTACTTCGTTGTATCGGGGCAATGGGGTACCAAGCGCTTCCGTGGCATCGAGAAGTTCCGGGGGGATCGTATCGAAGAGATCGAGAATCGCAAGCTTGGGTTAGATATCGACTCTCTCATCGGAACGCCGATCAGCTGACCTCACGGATAGAGCGAACAAGGGAGGGATGCCGGTATACCGGCATCCCTGTTTTTTTGTGTGAATGAGCACAAACCGTAAAAGCCCTGAGAAACCCAAGCAAGACACTTCGAAGGCGCCGGGATCTCCTTTACTGTAGGCGTGGTTTGGTCCCAAGGCGACGGACACAGCAAAACTTCTCTGACTAGGAACAAACTTGAACGTCGCATTTTTCTGGGAGCCCGTAGGTGGATTGACACTGGAGCACAAGTGCAACCCTTACGCTGGGCTGCTTGCTATCGAACTCGAAAAGCTCGGGGTCCATTTGGAGCTTGGCGACTACGAGCTCACGAAGGAGTGGCTGGAAAAGAACAGGGAGAGGGTGGACGTGCTCCACCTACACTGGCTCCATTTTTTCTATAGACGCGAGACTCTCGAAGAGACGGTTCGGCAGTATGCACTCTTCTCGGAAAGTCTGACATACGCTAAGTCCCTCGGTTACCGAATCGTTTGGACACTCCATAACCTGTATCCCCACGAGCGGCCTTTTCCCGATATCGATCATCTGGCGCGGCTTCTTGTCAGTCGATTGGCCGACTTCATGATAGCCCATTGTGACTATGGGGCAGTGAAAGCTCGAGAGTTGTTCTTCCGGCAGGAGAACATCACCGTCCTGCCGCATGGAAACTTCATCGATGTTTTTCCGAACGAGATTTCCCGGCGAGATGCCCGCGAAGGACTTGGGCTTTTGGAAGATGACTTTGTCTACCTGTATTTCGGGAATGCTAGAAGCTACAAGGGTATCGAGGATCTGCTTGAGGCATTCTCCGAGATTGACGAGTCCGATGCCGTTCTTCTTCTGGCAATGCGAGATTCCTTCAACAAGGCCTACGGTCAAGAGATTGTCGAGAAGTCGAAAGGTAGGAATCGTGTCGTGGTCCAGACATCCGAATACTTTGCTGTATCGGAGTTTCAAAACTTCCTGAATGCTGCAGATGTTGGTGTATTTCCTTTCTCGCAGGTCATGACCTCGGGATCTACCATCCAGGCTCTCGGCTTTGGGCTCCCTGTCATTGTTCCGGAGCTGGGCTGTCTCGCTGAGTTGATCGACGAGCGTATCGGGGTGCTTTACGACGCAAAGGACAGAAAGGGGCTGTTTGGTGCGCTCAGGGACATTCGCAAACGAGATGTCCGCGCTATGGGAGTTTTTGCGCGGGAGAAGGCCGAGTCTCTTGACTGGAAGTCGATCGCCACTGAAACTGCACGAATCTACCGCAACGAACGTTGATCCCTTCACCCGGGCGGTCTATATTCGACGCCAGCCAGCCAGGCGTTCCTTGTTGTTGCTAGACCATTAACCGGTTAGCCTCCGAAAAGAATGAAAATCACAGGACATCGGATCGACGCCGTTCACGTGAACCACCGAGGCGACTGGGTGTTTATAACAATCCAGACTGATCGGGGCATCACCGGCGTGGGCGAGATGAGGGCAGGGAAGAATTACGGATGTCAGATCGCCGCAGCCAGAAAGATGCTGGACAGTCTCGTCGGTCGGGATCCTCGCCAGATCGAAGCGATCTACAGCGACCTTCGCAGTCTAGCTGCGGACCGTGCAGACGGTTTCGCCATTTCTGGCATCGAACCCGCGCTTTGGGATATTCTGGGAAAATCGCTCGATGCTCCTGTCTGGCGGCTTCTTGGCGGATCTAACGCCAATCCGATTCGCCTGTATGCGAATATCAACCGGGCGACGACTGATAGAACACCCGCGGGATTCGCATCAAATGCAGCGAAGGCGGTCTCCGAAGGTTACAATGCTGTCAAGCTGGCCCCATTTGACCACCTACCACGAGAAGTTGACAGTGTTCAGGAGGCTATGGACGGGATCGCCTGCGTGGAGGCCGTTCGTGAGGCAATCGGTTCCGAGGCCGATCTTTTGATCGACTGCCACAATCATTTCTCGGTCAAGGGCTCTCTCGAGGTCGCCGATGCTTTGCGCCCCTTGAACATTTATTGGTTCGAGCAGCCGACACCGGAATCTAATCAAGAAGCTTGCCTGAAGGTAAAAGCAGGGTGCCGAATGACGACTGCGGGGGGGGAACAGAGGATGTTCCGGGAAGACTGGACCGAGGTGTTCGAGCATCGGATGATGGATATCATTATGCCCGATGTCACGGTTGTGGGTGGTATATCTGAACTGAAAACTGTAGCCGATGCTGCATCAGCTTGGGGAATCCCGACTGCTCCGCACGGTCCGTTCGGACCGGTCGTGATCGCTTCACATCTGCAAATGATGGCGGCCTGCCCGAGTTCGACGATTCTGGAGTATGGTTGGGGTGAGGTTCCATGGCGACACGATCTGGTGCAGCCAGCAGAAAAGATCGAAAACGGTCGTGTTACGTTGACCGAGAGACCTGGGTTGGGTGTCGAATTGAATCAGGAGGTTGTCGAGGCGCACCGGATCGAGGTGTGACTGGATGACAAGGAGCGGTGGCATGTTTACATGTCTTGCACCGGGCGCAATCGGTGTCAAAGCAGACCTAGAACAGGGCCTGGATTATGCAAATAAGGGCGGGTTTGCCGGTTTGGATGTGAACATCCGCCAGGCAGCCGATCTGGTCCAGTCGGAGGGCGTCGATCACGTGAAGGCGTTGTTCAGCGACCGCGGACTCCGTATGGGTGGCTGGGGACTTGGGTTCGCGTGGAATGGCAGTCAGGAAGATTTCAACGAGGGGCTGAAAGCGCTCCCTCGGTTGGCGGCGGTTGGCCAGTCGATCGGGTCAAACCGCGTGACACAGTGGATACCACCGGCCTCCGATGGCCTGAACTTCCGGGAGAACTTCAGATTCACCGTCAAACGACTTAAAGAGATTGCACAGATCCTGGGTGACCACGGCTGCCGTCTCGGGCTGGAGCACATCGGTCCGCGGACGCTCCGTGATGGAAAAAAATATGGATTTATCTACACGCAAGCGGGCATGCTCGCTTTGAGCGAAGCCATCGGCACAGGAAACGTCGGCTTGCTCCTAGATGCGTGGCACTGGTATACGGGACTCGGGACAGAATCTGACCTACGTGCGTTGACCAACGAGGATGTCGTGTATGTTCACGTTAACGACGCCCCCGTGGATGTGTTTATCGGGGACCAAGTCGACAACAAGCGTGCACTGCCCTCTGAAACGGGGGTTATCGATCTGGTTGCGTTTCTGAGGGTTCTCAAAGAGATCGGATATGACGGACCAGTAACACCAGAACCGTTCAGCCAGCGTGTTCGAGATCTGCCGGACGATCGAGCTGTGGCGGAAACCCAGGCAGGCCTGCAGAAGGCATGGGATGCCGCCGGTATCGACTAGAATCCTGTCCCAGAGGCGGGATGGTCGGTGTATGCGTGCATCGATAGTATGCGAACCTCTGGATGGGCACCCAAGGAGAGTGTTTTGGAAGCCTTCATAAAAGCCTATCTGGAAGAGAACAGACGATTGCTCTCGACCATCGATTCCGCGCTTGTCGCAAAGGTGATTGATCTAGTCCGTGATGCGAGGGGGCAGGGCAAACGGATCTATGCGATCGGAAACGGCGGGTCGGCGAGCACGGCCTCCCATTTTGTGAACGACTTGGGCAAGGGTGCGTCCGTCGGGAAGGATAAACGGTTCAAGATGGTCCCGCTGACCGACAACGTCGAGTGGATGACTGCGCTCAGCAATGATCTGTCGTATGACGACGTGTATGTGGAGCAGCTCAAGAACCACGCTGAAGAGGGGGATGTTCTGTTCGGTATAAGTGGAAGCGGCAACTCAGAGAACATCCTTCGCGCCGTTAATTACGCCAACACCATCGGGTGCCACACGGTTGGGTTCACCGGGTTCGGTGGCGGCAAGCTGAAGGATATAGCGGCACTCTCGATTGTGGTCGACTCCGATCATATGGGGCGAGTGGAGGATATGCATCTGATTCTGCAGCACATTGTGTGTTACTGGTTTATGGACAACGAATAAATCCAAGAGTAACCGGGAGCGAAACATCATACCGGTCAGGATAGGAGGCAGATTTGGATGCATACATACCATTGATTAGTACGAGCAGCACGGGTCCTCTTGGGGTTGTTCATCTGCCGCGTCTTTGGCTGAAGCTTCTCCTGGCTGACAAGGGAATGCTTGAGGATGGCTACCGCGCCGGTGAAGGTGGTTTTGATGGTTTGCTGCTCGATACACTGGGGGTCGCGGTCAAGGATATCCGGGCTTTCGTGTCTGAGTCCAGGCCGGACTATCTCGCCTTCGAGAACTGGGTCAAGGAGAACGCCAGACCCGAAAGCCTGACAGAGTCAGCGATCAAGGCGTTCAACCAGAAGGTTCTCTCGTTTTTGAAGCCGGAGCCGATGCGATCCGAGCAGCTGGCTGCGCTTGCCTTGCCGGAGGATGACACGACCTGGACCGGCACCGATCTTAACGACCTTGAGGACTGGTGTTCTTTCCATCGGGCAGTTCTGGCTGAGTGATAACGTTCCTGCGCAACCTGGTATCTGGTAAGCTGACGTGCGGTTGACCCTTGTGACGAGCGTGATGCTCGCGGCAGGATTTCTTGGCATCGATATCGGCTACTACCTGCATCTTGGTGTCGGTCAATGGAAGCTGATCTGGAACCAGAGACCGATCGATGAGGTGATCGCCGATGAAGCGACCGACCCCGATATACGATATCAGCTTCTTTTGGCGAAACAGATTCGGGCTTATGCGATCGATACCCTCGGCCTAGAGGGGTCGGATAACTACACGACGTACTGCGAGATCGGTGACCGTCCAGTGGTCTGGGTTCTCAGCGTCGCACCGGCTGATGCTCTGGAACCACATCGCTGGTCATACCCCGTGATAGGGAGCGCTCCCTACCGGGGCTTTTTCGTGCGGTCGCGTGGTGAGGCAGAGCTCGATAAATTCGAGCAGAGGGGCTATGACACTCACCTTAGGGGCGTAAGCGCCTTCAGTACGATAGGTTGGTTCCGTGATCCTATTCTGACTCCGATGCTAAAGTATCGGGCAATCGATCTAGCCGATGTCCTGATACACGAGCTGCTGCACGCGTCGATCTGGATCGAGGGGGATGCGGACTTCAACGAGAGCCTCGCGACGTTCGTTGGACGAGAAGGCGCGAAGCGCTGGGCTTTGGAGTTTCTGGAAGGGGGAGCTGACTCACTAGCGGCGCGGGACGATCTCCGAAAGGACCGAGTCGCCTACGGTGACCTGTTACACGGACTGGCGACACGTTTGGATTCGGTATACAGCTTGGATGTGTCGCGGGAAGAGAAGCTGGCCGCCAAGGCGCATCAAATCGAAACGACTCGGAAAATTTCAGGTAAAAGAGCTTGGCTAACGAAAGGTTACGATACCCCTGAGGATTGGACGATCAACAACGCGACACTAGCCCTGTTCAGGACCTATAACAGGGAAACGGATATCTTCGAACGTGTCCTGCTGGCAACGGGGGAGCTTCGGCAGGCCATTGCCGTGTTTGAGATGTGTGAAGAGGAACTTGAACCTGAAGCATTCTTGGAGCGATGGCTTGAACAGAACGCATCATCCAAGTGAGCTCTTCGAGGAGGTGCTTCTGGCGATCGAATCGATCCCGGAAGGTTGTGTTGCCACCTACGGTCAGATCGCCGGGATAGTTGGAACGGGACCTAGGCAGGTCGCCCAGGCGTTGCGGTCATGCCCGGACGGGCGATCCGTCCCCTGGTTCCGTGTAATCAACAGCGCCGGCAAAGTCTCTGAGCATTTATCAAAGGATCGACAACGCGAATTGCTCGAACAGGAAGGTATAGGGCTCGAGAACGATCGTGTAGACCTTGAGGTGTATGGCTGGTCCGAGGATGGAGAGTAAACCCTGAGAAACCCTGTCGCTCCATTTTGGCCGTACATCCGCCGCTACAAGTTACGGATCACCTGCGGGTTGGTTCTGCTGACCCTGGCGCAAGCGGTGGCGACAGTGGTGCCGTATATCCTAAAGGTCGCGGTCGACGCCATCAAAGCGGATCTCGACGGAGTGCCGTTTTCGGATGAAGCCATCTTCGGAGGGGATACGCTCGCCTATGCAGGACTGATCGTAGGCCTGTCAGTTCTGGCGATGGTGCTGTCCATGTTGATGCGCTGGATCTTCACCAGCGCTTCCCGCTACATCGAGTACGACATTCGCGAAGACTACTTCGCGCATCTCGTGAAGCTGTCTCTCAGCTATTACCAGAGGACCCCGACGGGTGACCTCATGTCCCGCGCGACAAACGACCTGAATGCCGTCCAGCTTTTTCTCGGCTTCGGAATTCGAATGCTCTTCGATGGCATTCTTGCCGTTGGGATGGGGCTCGTGGTGATGTCAACGATCGACTGGAAGCTTTCGGTGATGGCCCTGATCCCGCTTCCCATACTCGCCCTTGCTATGAACAGAGCGGCCCGAGGAATTTACGACGGATTTCGTGACGTTCAGGATCAATTCTCGAAAATCAGCGCCCGGGTGCAGGAGAATCTGGCAGGTGTGCGAGTAGTCAAGGCGTACGTCCAGAGGGAACACGAAGTGCGTGCCTTCAACGAGTTGAACCGGGCCTATCTCGACAAGAACAAGCGATTGATCCTGATCCAAAGCGCCGTTCGTCCGATGGCGTTTGTTGTCGGCGGATGTTCCCTGGTCATCGTCCTTTGGCTCGGGGGTGAATCGGTGATTGAGGGGCGGCTTACGCTCGGAGAGTTCGTTGCTTTTAACGCATATCTCACGAAGCTGATCTTTCCGATGATCCTATTGGGCTGGATGGTCGACAGGTATCAACGTGGGCTCGCATCGATGGTCCGCATCAACGAGGTCCTTAAGGAGCACCCAGAGATTCAGGACCGGGAGCGTCCCAAAAGACCTGACGAGATTCGTGGAGAGATCGTGTTCGACAACGTTACGTTCTCCTACGGGGATGGCGATGTTCTCAGGGGGCTTTCGCTCACGATCCCGGCGGGAAGCACGCTGGCTATCGTCGGAAGGGTAGGTGCGGGGAAGACGACCATTGGTCGTTTGATTCCGAGAGTGATCGAGCCACAGTCTGGTGAGATTCGGGTCGATGGATTGCCGATCGAGTGTTGGCCCCTAGATGCCCTCCGGCGTGAGATTGGGTTTGTCCCTCAGGACAGCTTTCTGTTCTCAGATACGCTCCGTGAAAACATCGCCCTTGGTGTGGAGGGCGGGGACGAGCTTGTCGATTGGGCTTCGGAAGTCTCGCGGCTTAGTCAGGATCTGCCAGACTTCCCGGATGGCTTCGAGACGGTTGCGGGGGAACGTGGGGTGACGCTTTCGGGTGGACAGAAGCAACGCTCTGCGCTCGCACGGGCGATAATCCGAAAGCCCTCGATTCTGATTCTCGACGACGCGATGTCCGCAGTCGACACCCATACGGAGGAAGAGATTCTCGGTCAGCTCAGAGGCGTGATGGCTAACAGTACAACGATCCTGATCTCGCACCGAATTTCCACCGTTCAGCACGCGGACCAAATCGTAGTGCTCGACGAAGGCCGCATCGCCGAGCAGGGGACACATCAAGAGCTGGTCGATAAAGACGGGGTGTACGCCGACACGTATCGCCGTCAGCAGCTTCGTCGGGAACTGGACGAGATCTGATGCCAGACTTCGCAGACATCCACGAGGAAGAGGTCGAAGAGAAGCCGTTTGACGCACGGCTGATGGTCCGGCTCCTGGCCTACCTGAAGCCTTACGCAAAGTGGGTGGGGGCCGCCTTCTGCCTGATCCTTGTGACCTCCGTGACACGCCAAGCCGGTCCTTTTCTCACCCAGATCGCGGTGGATGACCACATTCTCGTGGGCGATTACGCCGGTCTGCACGGTCTCGTCCTGATCTTCATGGGACTTCTTATCCTCCAGTTCTCTGCGAGCTACGTCCAGCACTACATAACACAGGTGACAGGGCAATGGGCGATGTTCGACGTCCGACACCACATCTTCAGGCATCTCCAGCGTCTGCCTCTGAGCTATTTCGATCGCACACCAATCGGCCGGTTGATGACACGCAACACGAATGACGTGGACGCGCTGAACGAGTTGTTTACTGATGGCATCGTCGTTGTGTTCAGCGACATCTTCACGCTAATCGCAATCATCGTGTTCATGTCGTCCATGAACGCGGAGCTCGCGGCGGTCGTGTGTCTCGTTCTACCCTTCATGTTTCTGGCCACGTTCTGGTTCCAGGGACGGATGCTGGGCGCGTTCCGTCGTGCCCGAAGCCGTCTTGCCCGACTGAATGCCTATCTGCAGGAGAACATCTCTGGCATGGAGGTCGTTCAGCTCTTCAACCGGGAACGCAGGAATCGTGAGCGTTTTGCTGAAATCAACGGTCGTTACTTGGACGCACGCCTCGAATCGACACTCTATTTCTCGCTCTATTTCCCTATTATGGAGATGTTCAGCGCCTCAGCCATCGCATTGGTCATCTGGTATGGCGGGAACCAGGTCGTTGGCTCCTCGATCCAGTGGGGTGTTCTCGTGGCGATGCTCCAGTATGTGCCTAGGTTCTTCCGTCCGATCTTAGAGATCTCCGAGCGATATGCCATCCTCCAGGCTGCGATGGCTTCATCGGAGAGAATTTTCGAGCTTCTGGATACGGAGCAGGAGCCGATCGGTGGGTCACACACACAGGACCAAGCAACTGGCGAGATCGAGTTCGATAGCGTCTGGTTTGCCTACCAGGGCGAGGACTGGGTGTTGAAGGACGTCTCGTTCCGGATCGCTCCAGGAGAGCGGGTTGCGATCGTGGGCGCAACCGGGTCGGGGAAGACTACGATCATCAGTCTGTTGAATGGGTTCTACAGGATCCAGAAAGGTTCGATCCGAGTCGACGGGGTGGACATCGAGGATTGGGACGTGGAAAACCTGCGAAAGAAGGTCGGTATCGTCCAGCAGGACGTGTTCCTGTTTTCGGGCAACATCGAGCGGAATATTAGGCTTGGAAACAAAGAGATCACGGACAAGGAGCTCGTTCAGGCCGCAACCGACGTGAATGCGGATGGATTCGTTGGCACCCTAGGGGACGGGTATGGGCACGAGGTAACCGAACGGGGATCGACCTTCTCCGCGGGGCAGAGACAGCTGATCGCTTTTGCACGCGCCCTGGCCCATAGCCCGGATATCCTGATTCTGGACGAAGCTACCTCCAGCGTCGACACGGAGACCGAGCAATTGATTCAGGGTGCAGTGGAAAGGTTGATGATGGACCGAACATCGATCGTGATCGCGCACCGGATCTCGACGATCCGGAAATCGGATCGGATCATCGTTCTCCACAAGGGCGTGATCCGTGAGTGCGGCTCACACGAGGACCTGATTCAGAAGGAGGGGATCTATCATCGGCTTCATCATCTGCAGTATCTTGTTGAAGGCGGAACGTAGGCCGTAGATTAGCGGATGTGTTGACAACCTCTTGGCGTTGTTATAGCTTACAGCGTTGCGTCGGTTACGGGAGAGGTGTCTCTAAACCGGCGCCTTGGAGGTTGAGCGCTCGATAGAGAGGGAGTGTGACCAAAGCAGATATCGTCAATCGGATCGCCGATGCAACGGGTTTGACCAAGACCGATACGTCTACTGTTTTGGAAGGTTTCCTCTCTTCTGTCGTCGATGCGCTCCAGTCTGGAGATCACATAGAGATTCGTGGGTTTGGCACTTTTAAAGTTGTCGAGCGAGCGAGTCGCACGGGCCGGAACCCGAAGACGGGTGACGTTGTAAAGATTCCAGAACGAACCCTCCCTGTTTTCAAGCCTTCAAAAGAACTCAGAACCGCGGTCGAGAACGATCACGGGGATCGTTCCTCACAGCTCTAAAGGAGTCGCGATTTGCCGAGCGGAAAAAAGCGGAAGAGACAGAAGATCGCTACGCACAAGCGCAAAAAAAGACGCAGAAGAGATAGGCACAAGAAGAAGAGTCGCTAGTGAATCTTTAGTTCTCGGGGGCCGATTTTTCGGGTAGTTAGCTCAGCTGGTTAGATCGCTTGTCTCCGGAGCGTAGGCCCGTGTGGGCAGGGATAAGATTTACACGGGTTTTGGGTGTTCGGTCTCCAAGGATTTTCAGGGATTTTTGGAAGTCCTTGTGCGAAATGTTGAGAGTGTGCTCCCGTAGCTCAGCTGGATAGAGCGACTGCCTCCGGAGCAGTAGGTCGCAGGTTCGAATCCTGTCGGGAGTACCATCAAACTAGCGAGCTTTATCCCAACTCTGCGAACGTGTGCTTTGTTGCCTCGGGTTTTCTTCGCTGCATCACTTGCTACCCACGTTTCATAGTTGTCTTGGGTCACGGTAATGCGTGGGTGAACCTTGTTTTCGGATAGCCGTTTCTACACAATTCCGATGCTAGTTGGTAGTTTTGTGTTAGTCGAATAGCCCTCGGGGTATGGCCCCGCAGGGCTATTCTTGTATACTGCTTTGAAATGCTGAGAAAAAGGGAGCATCCTGAGTGAAGCGATGGATCTCTATGAATTCTGCTCCATCGCTTTATAATTTTCCGACTCAGCCCAGAGCCCTTAGAGATTCTTCCCCTGTGGCTCAGGAAGGCCGGCCGGTGATCGCCTGTTCATTGCATCACTAGATTTTAAAGCAGCTTTTGCCGATATCCCTGTATAAGTGGCAACAGACTGCCCGGACAATCACTGATACAAATTTTTGTACGGTCTTGTCTAAGAGGGGCGTCGGCGCTGTTCGGGCCTCCTCGGCCAGTCTGGGGGGAGGGAACCTTGACAGCCCTCACGCGTTTCAACCTCAACAGAATCCCGACTACGCGTAACAGGAGGATGGCTGTTGAACCAGAACGGCGGAGATGGGGATCGTAGACGATTCGACAACGAGGCGTCTGTCCAGCGTTATCTGAAGGAACTCCGAAATTATCCCCCTATGACTCGGAAGCAGGAGGAAAAGACCCTTCTGAGAGCCCGCAAGGGTGACGGGAAGGCGGTCGAATCCATCTTGACCGCAAACCTGCGTTTTGTTGTGAGTGTAGCATTCGAGTACCAAGGTCGTGGGATCCCGCTGTCCGACCTGATCGCCGAGGGGAATGTTGGCCTAATCGAGGCTCTGAAGCGCTTCGACGAGAAACGGGGATTCAAGTTCATCAGCTATGCTGTCTGGTGGATCCGTCAGGCGATCCTTAACGCCCTGAAGAAGACATCCACGGTCACGATGCCTGCTAATCGTCAAGAGGATATGGATCGGATGGCCCGCCGTTGGGGACAGATGACCCAAGAGCTTAGTCGTGTGCCAACTCTGGAGGAAGTGGTGACGGACATGAAGATCAGTCCGAAGCGCGCAGATCGCGCACTTCGGTGCTTCCGCACGGACCTGTCTCTTGAGTCACCGATCGAGCCCTCAGGGGAGCGGACCCTGCTACAGGTTTTGGAGACGGGTGGTCCCGAGCCCGATGTGATGGTTCACGACTTGGAACGAAGCAATCTCGTGAACGAATCGTTGACACACTGTCTCGATCCCCGCGAAGGTGAGGTCATCAGGGCTTACTTCGGTCTGGACGGGAACGAAAGACGGACGCTCGGCGAGATTGGCGGAAACTTGGGTGTAACCCGCGAAAGAATTCGACAGATCCGGAATCGGGCGCTGGGCAAGCTGAAACGGCACCTGAAGCAGCGGATGCTCGGAGAGAACTGGCACGATCTCCTGTAAAGGGGAGACAAGTAAACTTAGTATAGATCCATCGACATTATCGAGTTGGAAGAGGCGAGTACCTGGGGTTTGGTGCTCGCCTCTTCTGTTGTTTCTACGCCAACCCCATAAGGGCTTTCCCGTTGATTCAGGTATTGTAAATACTTAAATTACGGTCAGCTCCCGCTTCTCGCGAAGTTAGACCAATTTCCTTAGATCACGGTCGCCAGAAGAGTCCTTTCCAACGTGGAAATGGGGGCACCAGAAGTCAGGAAGCGGGATACGCTGTCCGCGAGGGTGAGGTTCGTGACTTCTCCTGCCCGAAAGAGAACCTTGTCGGGGACGCTGAAGAACGTCGCCGTCCGTGCAATACGCCATGACTGCACGGAAGTGGCAGGCGAGATGGCATTCGATTTCTCCTTCTCGATCTTCCCGGCGGCCCTGTTCGCAGCGACGCTCGCCGGTCTCCTCAACGTTTCTCCTGAAGCTGTAGCTAATTCTCTAGAAGTCATCGGTGTTTTTCTGCACGATGAATTGGGGTTCATGGTGGAGTCCAACGTTCGGGCTTTGGTTGCGACAAGCTCGCAGCAGCTCCTTACGCTTGGTTTTCTCGGGGCCGTCTGGGCCGCATCAAGTGCGATCAATGCGACGATCAAAGCCCTGAATCGTGCATATGAGTTGACCGAGTTCCGGTCGTTCTGGTATCGGCGTCTTTTGTCCGTAGGGCTGATGTTCGGAGTCGGCCTCGGGCTCGTCGTTTCGTTCAACCTGCTGATAATGGGTACATGGATCGAGACTCAACTCCTCGTGAGACTGGGTCTTGAAGATTACGTGCCTGACATGTTTTC
>DPVD01000351.1:2221-18550 GCA_003526745.1 Candidatus Latescibacterota bacterium | reverse complement strand
CACGGGGGGGGCACTGGGTATCGGCGGCGCCACATCTCGCAAACTTGCATCGGAGGGCGCAAAAGTCCTTGTTGCGGACTACGCTATGGAGGCTGCCGAAGAGAATTCAGCCAGGATCCAGGAGGCGGGGGGAGAGGCGAAGGCGCTCCAAGTCGACGTGTCAAAGGCTGAAGATATTGAGGCGATGGTGGCTGAAGCTGTCTCGACGTTCGGAAGCCTCCATATCCTGGTCAACAATGCCTGGGGGAGTAAGGAACCGGATGGGTCGGCCGAAACTGTGACAGAGTCCGCCTGGGAATACGGGTTGGACACGATGGTTCGTGCGCATTTTCGTGCGATGAAACACGTTGTCCCACACATGCGGGATGCAGGTTGTGGAGCTGTTGTCAACATCGCCTCAGTTCACGGCCTGCTGACGGCGACTCAGTGCCTCGTATACGAGACCGCAAAGTCGGCTGTTATCGGTATGACCAAGCAGATGGCCTGCGACTTCGGGCCTGATGGGATTCGCGTAAACGCGATTTGCCCCGGACACATTGTGACGGAAAGAGGACAGCTTACTTGGAATAAGGAACCCGCCCGCCACGCATTGTTCGTGGAGCAGTATCCTGTCAGGCGAACCGGTGTACCGGATGATATCGCAAATGCCATCCGTTTTCTTGTATCTGAGGAGGCGTCCTTTATCACCGGCCACGCTCTCATTGTCGATGGCGGCTTGACGATTCAGCTTCAGGAGAATCTCGGTGTAGCCCAGGCTCGTTATGCACAGGAAAATAGCGACACGCTCCACCTTTAGTGGGATCCATAGGAGAATTGATGAAACCGAATGTGGTATGGATTTACGGAGAGGACTGCTATCCGGATATCGCTTGCTATGGGACACCGGTCGTGAAGACGCCGGTGCTTGATCAGTTCGCTTCTGACGGAACACGGTTCACAAACGCCTATGTGACTTGTCCGGTCTGTTCGCCCAGCCGATCTGCGATTATAACGGGGCGGTATCAGACGAGCTTTGGCGCACACAACCACCGAAGCAAGCGGGAGGATCCGCTCGACCCAGGCATTCGTCTGGTCACAGACTACTTCCGGGATGCGGGATACTTCACGTGTAACAGCAGCGGCCCAACGACAGATCGTCCCGGGAAGACGGATTTTAACTTTTCGCGAGAGGATCCGTTCGACGGCGTCCTCTGGTCCGAGCGGGAGGGTGATCAGCCCTTCTACGCGCAGTTCAACATCACAGATACGCATCGAGATTTTGCCCCCGATCCCGATAATCCGATCGACCCGGCTTCAATCGAGTTGCCGCCTTACTATCCAGACCATCCACTCGTCCGAAAGGACTGGGCGATGTGGCTCGAATCCTTGCAGGTGTTTGATCGCAAAGTCGGTGAGATCCTCAAACGGCTGGATGATGAAGGGCTGAAGGAAAAAACGATCGTGTTCATTATCAGCGACCACGGTCGCGCACATATCCGGGATAAGCAATTCCTCTATGAAGGGGGGATTCGGATTCCGTGCATGGTCAGGTGGCCGGGGCAGATCGACGCCAGTGTCGTATCGGATGTGCTTGTGAGTGGAATTGATTTCGCGCCTACGTCACTGTCGCTTGCCGGGCTTGGCGTGCCGGACGAGATGGAAGGGAACGTCTTCTTGGGACCGGATGCGAAGAAGCGCGAGTATATTGTCTCCGCGCGTGATAGGTGTGACGGTACGGTGGATCGGATCAGATGTGTACGAACGAAGACGCACAAGCTGATACGCAACTACTATCCAGAACGACCGTATATGCAGTTCAACGGCTACAAAAAACAAAAATATCCACTGTGGACGCTCGCGCCGATGCTTCAGGCCGAAGGCAAGCTTACACCTGCCCAGGAAGCATTTCTCGCGCCCTGTCGGCCGTTCGAGGAGCTCTATGACTTGGCTGGGGATCCTCACGAATCAGCGAATCTGGTGAACGATCCTGAATCGTCTTCCGTTCTGTCAGATTTAAGGTCCAAGATGACAGAGTGGACCGAGACGTTCGGGGATATGGGAGCGGAACGCGAGGATCTGGCGATCGTAGCCGAAGAGGCGCTAAAGATGCACGTCTCGCACGTCGATCGAATGGGCGCCAAGGGACTCACTTCAGATGTGACCGACACTGAGTTCGTCAAGTGGTGGGAGAAGGAGTTATTGGGAGGTTGAGGTGAGGCTGGAGGCCCTGTATCCGGGGAGATGGACGCACCAAAGAAGTGGGTTGAAGCCGCCGAGTCTGAAGGATACCGGCCAGCGTTTTGCCCTCTGAAGACGATGAAAAACAGCGATGCCATCGCTGTTTTTCAAGCACAGTCCGGATCAGCAATCTTGATCGAAGGAACACATACATCCCCCAGATGGTGTCGACCTGATCGAGGGTTAGCAGCCCTGTTCAAGAAACCTTACTTCAGGGGGCGTCAGTCGTTGTTTGAGTGACCCCTCTCATTTCTCCCCTGAATGGGGGAGGGCTATCCCTTGCTTCCACGAGACGAAGGTTCGCCTTGACGAAGAGGGTAGATCAGCAAAAGGAGACTCAATGCTCTTACAGATATACTTCAAGGTCAGTGACGAGAACGGACGGGCTTTCGAAGAAATGTTTCGAGATGTGTATGTGCCGGCTATGCAGGTCCAAGAAGGATACATCGGTTCTCGGCTCCTAAGGTTGTTCTCGCCGGAGATGCATAGCGAGATCAGCGCGCGAAACACGGAGTTCAACTACCAGATGAACCTCGTTTTCGATACGGAAGAGAACCGACGGAATTGGGCGGCTAGCGATGAGCACTCGGTGGCGTTCCCCAAGGCGCAAGCCCTTGCTGAAGATGTGGCATGGAGAGCTTATGACGTGGCGGAAGAGGATAGTTTCAAATGATATATGTCAAGCGTCAAACGCTAGGCTTCGACCGGCTCGGTAGACGGCAGTGTTGAAAGGACGGGAGATCTGAAGGTATTGGTCACAGGATGTGCGGGGAGGGTTGGCTCTGCGGCGACTCGATATCTGAGCGAGGCTGGGATGGATGTGCGGGGGATCGATCGGGCAGATTCGTTCACAGAGGACATCGACTATCGGATATGCGATTTGCTTGACGCGGCGTCGATACCGCCACACTTGGATGGCGTCGATGCGGTTTTGCATCTGGCTGCGATTCCTGCGCCGGGACGGTCGTCGAATGCCGATATCTTCCAGATCAACACGGCTGGTACGTTCAACGTGTATGACGCGTGTGCGCAGGTGGGTGTTGGCCGGGTCTGTGTGACAAGCTCGATCAACGCCATCGGATACTTTTTTGGCGCGGTTCCATTCGAGATCGAGTATCTGCCTGTCGATGAGGAGCATCCCAAGTACACGTCAGATGCATATTCGTTCAGCAAGCAGGTTACCGAGCAGATTGGGCAGTATTTCTGGCGACGGGACGGGATCTCGAGTACGAGTCTGCGATTCGGCACGGGGCTGAGCCCGGTCGAAGAGCTCAAACAGAAACTGGCTGTGTCGTGCAGCCAGGCACGAGAGCTTGTCGAGTCCCTGTTCGACTCAGATCATGCCGGCAGGGAGATCAGGCGGATGCGGGAGGGCTACGATAGGGAACGCAGGGACCGAATGTACGAGAAAGGGCTCGGTAGTACATCGGAGCTGACGCCGGTGGAACACCACCTGATGACGTTGCGTCACAACTACTTCGCTTTTGTGACGCTGGAAGATGCGTGTCACTCGATGGAGCTCTCTCTGAGTGCCCCATTCAGGGGGAGCCACGCCCTCTTCATTGTCGATCGCACGAACATACTGGGACTGGATGCAGCAAGGCTAGTCAATCTGATCTATCCTGACGTTCCCGTGAACGGAAAGCTGGAGGGACGCCAGTCGCTTGTCGACTGGCGCAAGGCGGACGCTCTGCTGAAATACACTACGAATCATTCCGCAGACGTCCTATATGAAGGGGATAGGAATTAGCTGGTAGCCCTGAAGGAAAGAGCTAATTTTCCTTCCTGACAAAAGAGGTTCGTTCTGAAGATCACCGACATTAAATCCTATCCGATATGGGTCGGGCACAGAAACCAGCTCGTGGTTAAAGTCGAGACTGACGAGGGCATTTTCGGTCTGGGCGAATCCGGACTGTCTGGACGAGAACTGGCTGTGGTTGGTGCAATCAATCACTACCGGGAGTTTCTGATCGGAAGTGACCCTCGCAAGATCGGGGCACTTTGGCAGGAGATGTATCGTAGCCAGTATTTCGAGGGAGGACGGGTTCTGACCGCCGCAATCGCAGCGATCGACATCGCTCTCCACGATATCGTGGCTCGTTCTCTTGAGATTCCAGTCTATCAGCTGCTCGGAGGAAGTCATCGCGATCAAATTCCGTGCTTTGCGACATGCGGGATGCCAAGCGAAGAAGAGCTGATTGCCAATGTCCGTCTCCTCATGGATTCAGGTTGGAGCGTGATCAGGGTTATGATGGCGGATCCTCGGGATGAGGAGGGGATCTTCGAGCCTCGGGCATCGATCGGGCTTACCGCAGATTGGATGACAGCTCTTCGAATTGAGGTCGGATCCACGCCGACGCTCGGCGTGGAATATCATCACCGACTCACGGTCGCCGAGGCTGCAGCGTTTTGCCAGCGAATGCCCGCAGGTACGCTCGATTTCCTGGAGGAGCCGATCCGCGATGAGACGCCCGAAGCTTATGAAGCCTTAAGACGAATGACAGACATCCCGTTTGCGATTGGGGAGGAGTTCGCGAGCAAATGGCAATTCGCCCCGTACATCGAAAGACAGATTACGGATTTTGTGAGGCTGGACATCTGCAACGTCGGTGGTTTCACGGAGGCGATGAAGGTTGCCGCGATGGCTGAGACGCACTACATCGACCTGATGCCCCATAATCCGCTCGGTCCCATCTGCACAGCCGCAACCGTGCACCTCGCAGCCGCCATACCGAACTTTGCTTGGCTCGAGTATCGCATCACCCCAACCGACTCTGTGAGGGAGTTCGACACCGAGATGTTTCCGAGACAGCTGACTGCCGAGCGCGACCGTATCTCTGTCCCCGAAGCACGGGGGCTTGGCGTCGAATTCAATGAAGAAAAAGCCCAAGAGTTATCCTTCAAGTTTTGGGAAGCGCCCCACTTGAAGCGTCTTGACGGATCCTACACCAACTGGTAGAAGGCAGGCACTTCCCGTAACCGAGTCCTGACTCCACTCTATGTTTACAAATTCCCAAATCGAATCTTTCTACGAAGAAGGATACATCCAAATACGCGGTGCCGTACCTAAGGTGATGGTCGATGCAGCGCGTAAGGCTATCAACCGGTCCATTGGTGCTGTTGGTCTTGGAACCGACGATCTAGAGAACTTCAAGGTCGGCTCTTATTGCGACGAACTGAAGTCGGACCCCGTTATGACGGATCTCTACAATCGTACGCCGGTTATGACCGCTGCGGAGCAATTGATCGGTAAAGGCAAGGTTCTTCCAGTGTGGAACGTGCAAATGGCGATGCGTTTCCCGACAATCATTGACGAGGATGTACCGGAGCCAAGAGGACATTTGGATGGCCTTGGAAGCGGACGGAACGGTCAGGCCAAAGGCCAGTATAGTCGAGGTTTCACCGCCTTTGCCGTGATCTACCTGGCCGATGTGCCCGACATCAACTACGGCAACTTCACAGTGTGGCCAAAGAGCCATCGCTTACTCGAGGGCCACTTCAAGATGAATGGGCACGAGGTCCTTACAGACGGGACACCACGTGTCGATCTCCCTGAACCGCCTGTGCAGGTGACGGGAGAAGCAGGCGATGCCGTGATCGCTCACCACCAGATCCTCCATACGGGAGGGCCGAATGCGTCAGCTGACATCCGGTATGCGGTGATCACGAGGCTGAAGCATGTCGAGTGCGACGGGGTCGGGAAGGATGCCTATACCGACATTTGGAGAGAGTGGGATGGTGTAAGAGAATTTATTATGAAGTCAGATGCGAGTGTTGGGAGTGAGGAGTAGGAGGTTGAAAACCAATGAACGTAAGAGGAGTGTATGCTGACACAGGGGCAGATACTGGAGTTCGCTGACAGAGGGTATCTCCGCATCCAGGGTGCGGTGCCCGATGTAATGATCGAGGCTTCCAGACGGAAGGTATATCATTCGATCGGAAACGTGGGAATCGGCGGGGAGGACCTCGAAAACAACAGGTCTGGATACTTCTGTGCGGAGTTGATGGCCGACGAGACGATCACCGATATGTACAATAAGACGCCTGTGATGCAGATCGCTGAGGATCTGATGGGCGAAGGTAAGGTAGAGCGTGTAGCTCGTGCGAAGACTTACCCGCGCTTTCCACTTCCGCTCGGGCAGGAGCCCGAGCGGCCTCGTGGCCATATCGACGGGATCGGCAGCGGCACCAACGGTCAGGCTAAAGGGAAATACAGTAGAGGGTTCACTGCATTCGCTGTCATCTATCTACAGGATGTGGACGAGCCGGACAGTGGCAACTTCACAGTCTGGCCGAGGACACATACGTTCTTCGAGAACTGGTTTAGGGAGCGTGGGGGACACGAAATTTTGACAGAGGGGATGCCGCGTCCTGAGCTTCCGGAGCCGCCCTTGATGGTCTGTGCCAAGGCGGGTGATCTTGTGATCGCTCACCACGCGATGGTCCACGGAGCGTGTCTGAACGCCTCATCAAACGTGAGACTGGCAACTATCGCCCGGTTGAGGCACGTCGATGTTGATGAGAACGGACCAGATGCCTATCTCGACATCTGGAAAGAATGGGACGGGGTAAGAGAGGCGCTAAAGGAGGCTGAGCCTGAATTGGCTTAGGTTGAGTTATGCTGACGGACCAACAGAAACGCGAGTTTGTCGACAAGGGATACATTAAGATTCCGGAAGCGGTGCCCCTGGTTCAGGTCGAGGCGGCACGGAAGGCGATCAATCACTCGATCGGGGAAGTGGGACTTGGCGGAGAGAACACGGGCAACAACCGCTCCGCCTTCTTCTGCGCAGAGCTTTGCGATCAGCCGGTTATCACAGAGCTCTTCAACGGTGCGGGCGTCACGTCCGTGCTGGAGGCGCTGATGGGTGAAGGCAATATTCAGCCGATTACGTGGGCGAAACCCTATCCTAGGTTCCCTATGGCGCCCGGGCAGGAGCCCAATCCGCCGGTCGGTCACATGGATGGTACTGGGAACGGTCTAAACGGTACGGCCAAAGGGGATTACAACCGTGGCTTCACGGCCTTTGCAGTTGTGTATCTGATGGATCTCCTAAAACCGTGGAGTGGCAACTTTACAGTGTGGCCAGGATCGCATCGTGTGTGTGAGGCACACTTCAAGGAGGTAGGTCACGAGGTGCTTTCGAACGGTAATCCCAAGATCGAATTTCCGGAACCACCCGTCCAGGTGACGGGTAATGCTGGTGATCTGATTATCGGGCATCACGCCATGATTCATACAGGCGGGCCGAACGCGTCACCCGACGTGCGTCTGGCCGTGATTGCAAGGCCGCGGCACGTAGACGTAGACAAGCTCGGTAATGATGCCTACCTGGATATCTGGGCAGAATGGCCGGGCGTGCACGACGTCCTCGAAGTAGAGTCGGCCTGACCACAGAGGAATCTGTATGGATCCAAAAGAGCTCTATTCCTGGGATCTGAAAGGATACATGATCTTGCGGGCACCGTACAAACTTGAACACCTCCCCGCACTGCTCAAGCAGGCTGAGCTTTGTACACAGTCGATCGGACGGGGATGATAAACGCAGCAGTCGTGGGATTCGGCTACAGCGGACGAGCCTTCCAGAGCTATTTGATCAGTCTCTGCGAAGGCATTCAGCTGTACGGGGTTTCGACGCGATCCGAAGAGCGTCGTCAGGAAGCGAAGTCTTTGTATCCCGACACCAAGATCTTCAATTCCTTCGAAGAGATGCTGAGCGATCGGCAGGTCGACCTTGTCGTGATCGCTACGCCACACGACTCTCACGCGGAACTGGCGATCAGGGCGATGGATGCGGGTAAACACGTGGTGACCGACAAGGTAATGTGTCTCAATGCGCGGGAGGCCCGATCGATGGTTGCAGCTCGGGACCGTAATGGCGTAGTTCTGTCGGTCTTTCACAACAGAAGATGGGACTGGGATTATCTGACGGTCAGGAAGGCGATTGAGGATGGACTGCTCGGCGATCCCTATCTTTACCAGGTCGGGATCATGCGATACAGTGCGCCAGGTCGATGGCGTGGAGACAAAGCGTCCAGTGGAGGCATTCTTTATGACTGGCCCGCCCACTTCGTAGACCAAGCCCTGCAGATGGTCGATTCGCAACCTGAAAGCGTTTATTGTCAGCTTGTATATCTCGACACCTGGAACACTGACATCGGCAACTACGGCAACATCGTCATTCGTTTCGAAAACGACGTTCGTTACCACATCGAAATCGGCAATCTGGCAGCGATCGAACGGCCTCGGTGGTATGTCTGCGGGGACAAGGGTGCGCTGATCAAGTATGGGCTTGATCCGCAGGAAACCTACATGCGAGAGGGACGCATCCTCGAAACCGTCGAGGAGGGTGACATACGGGCTAGAGTGACCTCATACGTATCTGGTGACAGGGCGGAGAAGGTCTTGGACAGTGTATGTGGGTCGTGGACATCATACTACGAGAACATAGCCCAAGTCTTGAACAACGAAGTTGAACTGATTGTCACGCCGGAGCAGATGCTTTCCGTGATGCGTGTATATGATGCCGCGGTGGAGTCAGCAGCATCAGGTGAAGCCATTCGTTTATAAACTATCCTCCGACCAAGACAAAATGGCTCCCGGCCCTCGGCCGTGGAGTTTTTCTATGTACGGACGTCGATCTGAGCGCTTGGCGATCCAGGGATCCCCCACGATAATGATCGCCAATGTGACTTCATCGGAGATACCAGCCGGATGCAAAAGACGTCTAACACATCCGAATACTGTGATGAGACAACTGGGATGGGATCCGTATTCCCGACTGGGAGCGCCGAGCTAGTGGAGACTATCAGTCTCAATACCTATCGCGTGATGCCAAAGAAGAAACGCTTACCAGACTGGTTCTTCGATCCGTTAAAAGTGAACAGGCGCTCGACTGGTGAGTGGAGAAGCTGGATGACAGGGAGTGACTCAAGAAAAGAGATCGGCTGATGGCAGTTTCTCTTTTCATTTCTCCGAATCTACTGAGCGACACACGTGCGAAGATCACGTTTAGGGCAGTCGGTCTCGGAATCCTCTCGATCGCCGGCGTGTCGTTCTACGTGACGCATTACGGTGGCGGTCTGGTCAAGAGTTACCTGCCCGTTGCGGTCATGATCCCGTTTCTGATGTGGGTGGGGATCAACCTCTGCCTCAAACTCCTCCTGCCACGCTATGCCCTGACACGAACCGAACTGCTCACGATTCTATCGATGATGTGGGTGGTTGGCAATCTTCCTGCGATCGGCTGGGCTCAGTATAACGTGAGCTCGACTGTTGGAACGACCTTTTTCGCTTCACCTGAAAACCGCCTTAGCGATTTTGCTGTTCCCTTCCTCCCGCAGTGGCTCTTCCTCGATGCGAGCGATCCCGGAATCCGGCAGGCCTTAACAGGCCTGGAGCGGGGAGGATCGATTCCGTGGCTTCAGTGGCTGAGGCCGCAGGTCTGGTGGCTTGTCGGATCGCTGCCGATCGTGATGGCCGCATACTTTGGGTCTGTGATCTTGTTCAGACAGTGGGATCAACACGAGCGATTGGTTTTCCCACTATCGGCCTATCCGAGTGCGCTGCTTGAAGACCAGCAGGGCAGTCGTCTGCCGGCTCTTCTGAAACAGAGGTTGTTTTGGGCAGGCTTCGCTGTGGTCGCTGGGATCATCTGCTGGAACATCGTCGGATACTGGTGGGACGACTACCCGCGGATCACGCTTTTCGGGAGCGCGCGATCCAAGGTGCTAGATCTCGGCAAGTACTACAGGCCCTATTACTTCCGTGTTCAGCCGATGATAATGGGGCTCTCATTTCTCTGTCCCCTCGACATCCTGTTCAGTTTCTGGGTCTACCACATTCTCGAGATTTATAGAGAGGGCACGCTCAATCGGTTCGGGGTTTCGCTCGGTCTTCGAGGGCAATCTGCGGGCGGTCGAGAGCTGACGTTTGTCGAGGCGCACGGCGCGCTTATGATGCTCGTTGTGTGGTCGCTTTGGATCGCCCGAGCCCATATCAGACAGACGCTTTGCAAAGCCCTGTCAGGCCATGAGGACGATGGGGTGCCCATCCGGTATCGAACCGCCTGGGTCGGGTTTGTGCTGTCCGGGCTGATCTTTTTCGGGTGGTGTCTCTCTGCAGGTCTTACGGTTCTCGCAACAATACTTCAGACGATCGGCATTTTTGTGGCTCTGCTGGGTGTGAGCAAATATGCTGCGCAAACTGGGTTCACCTTTCTGAATTCGCCGGGGCGAAAAGGTGGGGACATCATTCTGGGTTTGGTCGGCACCAAGAATTTGTCTCCGAGTTCGACGGCGATGCTGACGCTAATGAACAGGCACACTTTCCTAGGGCAGGTTAGGAGGATGGCTGCAGTTCCGGCTATCCCGCACTTCTTCAGGATGATGGGTAGGACCCTGGAGCGGACACCGCTCATATGCTCGATCATCCCTCTAGCCTACATCGCAGGGTTCTTTCTGGCTTCTTGGATCTATGTCTATGTCTGCTACGATGAGGGTGGTCTGAACGGCCGGATCTCCGGTCTTGATATCAGTTATTTGATACGAAAGGTTCCGTTGATTGCCGAAGAGCGGATAACCCGTTTCGACTACATAAAGATCTGGGTATGGCTCTGGGGGATGGTGCTGGCAGGACTACTGACCTTTCTGAGATGGCGGTTCACCTGGTGGCCCTTCCATCCCGCGGCCGTAGCCTTCCCGACGTCATACTATGGGTTCTCGATCTTGCTGACGTGGATTGCTAAGGCGACGATCATCCACTTCTGGGGCGTGCTAGGGTACCGAAAGGCAATCCCTTTCGCTTTCGGAATGGTCACAGGATATCTGTTCGGTGTTGGTGTGAGCAGCCTCATCGACGCCATATGGTTCCCCGACGGCGGCCATTGGGTACACGGATGGTAGCCTCCACAGCCCGGCTGCTTCGAGCGAGAGAGCAGGATAAAAAAGCAGTATATGGTGGGGTGAGCGTAGGCGGGATTCTCCCTATTCGAGCATATTTGGTGTAGTAAAATGAAAATAGGCCGATCACATATTCTTAGCTGTAATGGAGGCGACAGAGCCACCGGCTACACGATGAACAGCAAGATTCTGTTGCTATCAGATGGGATCTTTTGCAGTTGGTTGGATTCGTTCAGACTTAATCAGTGGGCGCTCGTAGATAGGGGTGGCCTGCGGACGATCACGACAGGTTCGATCGGGGAACCGGGTGTGGACAACCACTGTGGTGCGACGCTCGTACGATCAGACGGCGAGATACACGCGCTGATTGGCGGGCACCACGGTCCACTGTCACACCACGTTCTGGATAGCGACAGTTGGCGTTGGGATCACGTTGGTAAGGCAGGTGCGAGCGCGACATATCCTTGCGCGGTCTGCGATTCTAGTGGTACGATTCACTGCTTCTACCGGTGTTCAAGCGACGATCGGTGGTTCCTCAACTATGTTCGTTACAAGGACGGTGTCTGGACCGATCCCGTGAATCTAGTCATCGCTGCAAAGCAGGGCTACGTCTACTGGACGAACGGGGCAACTGTCGGCCCCGACGATACGGTGCACCTCGTGTTTGGGAATGCGAAGCCGCAGAAGGATGGAGGAATCCGCTATGGCGTATCGCATATTTGTACACGTGACGGAGGAGACTACTGGTGGAGTTCAGATGGTGGCGAGGTGCTCACGATGTCCATCGACGCAAGTCGGCTCGCATTGCTGGATGATGTAAGCGATGACCGAAGCTACCAGACGGCTGAAGAGATTGAGGCACTTTCTGAACCGGGGCCCGTCAACTACAACTATTATCAGATGAATCTGTCGAACCCGGTTGCAGACAAGCAAGGGAACTTGCACGCAATCTTACACAACAATCGATCGGGAACGGCTTCCCTATGTTCGTGGACGGAGGGTGTTTGGCGTGACCGGCCTCTCAATCCATCTCTGAGAGAAGGCGAGCGTATTCATCCTCAGTCGACGCTGGGTATCAGCGAGCATGGTGATTTGACCGCAGCCCTGATGGTCGAAAGCACCGACTGCTGCGAGTGGGGACCGAACGGCACATACCTTATCGCCGCAAAGGTATCCGACACCAAGCACGAGTTTGATATGCTGTGCGAACCACGTGACGATGTCGCACAGTGGCTCCCCGCATTCGCGCACTCAACGCCTACCGAGGTAGGCTTGCTACTCTACACAAAGGGGCGGAACGCGGGAGGTTTTGGGGACAACGCAAACGAGCTTCTGACGGATGTGATTCTGGCAGAACTCATCTGATTGGAAAGACTTCACATTGCAGGCAACCAGATGAGTAGCGCTGCAATGGCTGAGTAGGAGGGAGAGTGGCAGGCAGACAAAACACCGAAACGGGAATCGAGATCCCGACGGAAGGGTAATTGTGATCAGCTAAGGTCGCGAAATTTCTGGACGGCGCGTGGCACTGCCTTATAACAACCGGCTGCGGTAGAGAAGGGGATACGGGCCAGCATTTCGTGGCAACTCGTTCCCCACAAGCGAGAGCAGTCATACTCTTAGTTGCCTCGCCATCATTGTGGTAATTTACGTGAGTGTTCACTCATGCTGCTTTAGGAGGTAACTCTATGGTTCTCGCAGAGTTGAAGACTTTTCTGGTCTGGTGCACGATCCTCAATAGTGGGTTTCTACTCATTTGGTGTGCCATGTATTTTTTTGCCGGTGACTTTGTGCGTCGCGTTCACGGCAGATGGTTCGAGCTGTCGCGAGGCCAGTTCGACGCAATCCATTATCAGGGCATGATGATTTTCAAGCTACTCGTGTTCCTGTTCAACGTGGTGCCGCTCCTTTCACTCCTTACTATAGCCTGATAACAAGGAGAGCTCTTGGGTCCATACTTTCCCAGACAAGGTGATAGATGGGAATGGAAGATGCCCGATGCCTCTGGCATCGATCCCGGCAAGCTGGATGAAGCGATCGCATACGCGCAAGCTCCAGCCAACGAAGGCAGCCCGACTGACTTGGGCAGGCACCTAGTGGCACAAAACACGAAGGAACACGATGACGGACTCCTGCTTGGCCTCACGCAGTTCCGTGGCCCGATGACGGGTGTTGTTGTTAGAAATGGTCATCTGGTAGCTGAATGGGGCGACCCACATCGAGTCGACATGACTTTCAGTGTGTCGAAGAGTTTTCTGTCTACAGTCGCCGGTTTGCTGCACGATCGAGGTGATTTGCCGGATCTGGATCAGCCCGTTCATGAGTGCGTGCAAGACGGTGGATACGACTCCGACCACAATGCTCAGATCACTTGGGATCATTCACTCCGGCAGATCTCGGAATGGGACGGAACGCTCTGGGACAAGCATCATTCCGCTGGAAATCCAGACGATCAGATGCTCGATCCGGTCACACCCGGAACCCGCTACGAATACAATGACGTTCGCGTGAACCGATTCGCGCTGTCTCTTCTCAGGGTCCTAAAGCGACCCCTACCGGACATCTTGCGTGACGAGATCATGGACCCCATCGGCGCATCCAACTCGTGGCACTGGCAAGGGTATGCGAACTCCTGGGTCGATGTAGACGAGGCGAGAATGCAGTCTGTCAGTGGCGGGGGGCATTGGGGCGGGGGGATGTTCATCAATGCGTACGATCAAGCGCGGTTTGGGATTCTGTGTCTGTGCAACGGCGAGTGGGAGGGCAAGCAGCTGATCTCGAAGGACTGGATTCGACTAGCGAAGACACCCACAGAGCTCAGGCCGACCTATGGATTTATGAACTGGTTTCTGAATACTGGCGGGGAACTCATGCCAAGCGCACCCGAAACGCATTTTTACCACGGCGGGGCCGGAACGAACAGGATCTGGGTGGCACCCGACGAAGACATGGTAGTCGTCACGCGGTGGATCGACGGTGACCGGTACGATGGGTTTGTCAAGCGGATGCTCGACGCAGTAAGCTGATGGGAGAGGAGAGAAATATGATTCGAGTGACTGTATGGGGAGAGAACGTCCACGAGCAGACAAATGAGGTTGTGCAGGGGGTCTATCCCAACGGCATGCATAATGTGATTGCGGAAGCGCTGTCTGCCGACCCTGAGATCGAGACGCGAACGGCAACGCTTGATCAGGATGACGATCACGGATTGTCAGAAGCCGTTCTGGAGGAGACCGATGTCCTAACGTGGTGGGGGCACGCCGCGCATCGAAAAGTCAGGGACGAAGTCGTTGCGCGGGTCCAGAGCCGTGTGCTAGAGGGAATGGGATTGATCGTGCTTCACTCGGGACACTACTCAAAGATTTTTACGCGGTTGATGGGAACGACGTGCTCGCTTAGCTGGCGAGAAGCCGGGGAGAAGGAACGTCTCTGGGTATGTAATCCCGGTCACCTGATAACGCAGGGGTTGGGTGAGTATTTTGAGCTGCCCCAGACGGAGATGTATGGCGAACCCTTCACTATTCCGACTCCCGAGGAGCAGATCTTCATCAGCTGGTTCGAGGGTGGAGAGGTCTTCCGTTCTGGGGTCACATACCGCCGTGGTAACGGGAAAATTTTCTATTTCCGGCCCGGACACGAAACATATCCTGTTTTCTACGACGCGAATGTGCAACTGGTGCTGAAAAACGCTGTCAAGTGGGCGAGGCCAGAGGGTGGACGGTGGATTGATCGGCTCAAGAACGTGCCTCCAGAGGATGCGCCAGAGCCGATCGAGAAAAGGGGACCTAGGCTGCATAAACCCGGTGAAGCCGGTCTCAGATAGTCCAGAAGAAAAAGCCCGACTCGAATTCGGAATAGTGAAGCGTAGCTCGCTGAAACGGAGAAGGAACTGATGGCAGAAACCGCGAACATCATTTTTATCCACGCAGAAAGCATGGATGGTCGCAAGATGGGGTGCATGGGACATCCCGCGCTGAAGAATGCGACACCCAATCTCGATCGACTCGCAAGTGAAGGCGTCCTGTTCAGGAACGCTTACACAAACTGTCCTGTCTGCAATCCATCGCGGGCGAGCATGTGGACGGGCAAGTATCCGAACTACAGAGACTGCTGGAACAACCACGAGGGTCTGAGGGACGGTGTGCAGACCTGGCAGGACACGCTCAATGCGTCAGGTTACCGCACGAAAGCCATCGGCCCGATTGACTATGTATACGGAAAACACTCGATCCGGGATCGCGTCGGCTCTTGGACACGGGCGGCCATGATCGAACGCCCGATCGTCAGAACGCCGCTTCAGATGGTTGTCGGACCTGGAGAAGCGAACCAGCGCGACTGGCAGCACACCCACAACGCGATGAAGGAGATATCGGAAGCGGCGAAATCCGCTCGACCCTTCTGGACTTATCTGACGACGGGACTCGTACATCCTGCTTTCGTCGCAGAGCAGAGGCACCTGGATATGATCGATACCAACGCGATCGATATCCCACCTTTGTTCGGGCTAGCCGGCACGACAAATCCGGCAGTGCGACAACAGCGTATCCTAAAGAACTGCGACACCGAGTTCTCTGAGTCAATGGTTCGAGAAATCCGGCACATCTATTTCGCCATGATCGCGGCTCTGGACGAGATGGTTGGGGGCGTTCTGCAGCAGGTCGATGATCTCGGGCTTGCCGATTCGACCTACGTGATCTTTTCGAGTGACCACGGGGAGATGGCAGGCGAACATAATCAGGTTCTGAAGCGAAACATGTTCGAAGCTTCTGCCCACGTGCCACTGATCGTTAGAGGGCCGGGGGTGCAGCACGGTGTTGATGTGGAGGATCCCGTCTCGTTACTCGACCTATATCCAACGTTTATGGATATGGCGGGGATCGATTACGCGAATTTCAGTGATCGTCCCGGATATGCGGCGGCTTTGGACGGAGAGTCACTGCTCTCGCTCCTCGAAGGGGGGAAGCGAGAGCAGGACTGGACGATGTGCGAGTATCACGGCGATCGGGTCTGCACAGGGACATACATGCTCCGGCAAGGTGACCACAAACTGATTCGACACGTCGGATTCGATTCGGAGCTCTACAACCTGTCCCGTGATCCCGATGAGACGAATGATCTTGTACACCAGGAGCCGGAGACCGTCACGAGTCTCGAAACTGTTCTGGACGCGAACTTCGATTGCGAGGGTATCGACTCACGCGCAAAGGCATA
>DPVD01000351.1:0-1937 GCA_003526745.1 Candidatus Latescibacterota bacterium | reverse complement strand
ATTGCGAGGGTATCGACGCACGCGCAAAGGCATACGACAGGGCCGAATTCGTGAAATGGCGTGAGACAGCAATTGCCGAAGGCGTATATGAAACGACGATGTCGCACGTCTACAGTGGATTCGATCGCCAGTGTATCGAGGACATGCGCCCTTGGACGAAGGACGACGAGTCTAAGATCGAAGCCTGGCTCGAGGCGGCATAGGACCCATCAATAGAAGTCGTTCTACGTGACCGAAAAGGGCAGCGGTTAGATCGAAGCCTACGACGTCGATTCAGATGGTCAGCAGTTCTGTGGGCAACACGGCTCACCCTGAGCAGAGTGGAAGGGTGAGCAAAGCATATCAGGAGGTATATAGATGGCACGCGAGATCGTTGCGCTATCTCCCTACGAATTGATTCTGCGCGAGATTAGTGATCCCGTTCCGGACGAAGGAGAGGTGCTCGTCCGATCAGAGTTTGGCGCCGCCAAACATGGTACTGAGATGGCATCCGTTAAAGGGTATGGTCACAGGGGACGCTTCGACCCGGAGCTTCGGTTGTTTGTGAAGGAGGAAGGGCAGTTGCGTCCGCCCGGAGAGTCCCGGGTAGGGAACATGATCGTCGGGTGCGTCGAATCGCTTGGTGCTGGGGTGGATACACTGGTTGTCGGAGATACGGTTGCAGTACATTCTTCTTTTACCGACGCTCTTACACGGTCTGCCTCGCGATGTTGGAAGCTTGAAGAGGGTATCAGCTGGAAGGATGCGGTTTGTCTGGATCCGGCAGATTTTGCGATGGGAGCAATACGGGATGGTCAGATTCGCATCGGGGATGCGGTTACCGTGTTTGGTCTTGGCGCCATCGGGCTGATGGTGGTTCAGTTCGCGAAGCTGGCCGGGGCATATCCGGTCATCGGGCTTGATCCTCTTCCAAACCGCAGAGATGCAGCTACCGCTTGTGGGGCGGACACCGTGATCGATCCTGTCGCTACAGATGCCGGACTTGAGATCAAGCAGGCCACATCTAATCGGGGCTCCGACGTGGTGGTTGAATACAGCGGAAGCAGGCACGCCATGCAGGCTGCACTTAGAGGTGTCGCTTTTGGCGGAACAGTCGTTTCGGGTGCCTTCCCACCGCCTTACGGCGAGGGCCTCGATCTGGGCGCAGAAGCGCACTTTAATCGGCCAAACATCATCTTCTCGCGTGCCTGTAGCGAACCGAATCGCGATCACCCTCGCTGGGACGAGATCAGGATCGTCGATCACTGCAAGCACCTTTTTCGAGAAGGAAAGATCTCGGGTGATCCGATCGTGACTCCGGTCGTGGATTTCGAGGAGATCGTCAGCGAGTATCCAAAGATCACGAGCGACCCGGGCAGTAACGTGAAGCTGGGTTGCCGATTCTAGAGCCGTGCTGTGTTATATATCATTCTGAGCAGTCAGACGAAGAATCTCTCTGGGTTCTGTGATTTTTTGCCGAGGGCAACACGAGGCTACTAAGAGTGCATTAATGGCCGATTTTCGACGCGGCTCGAACTGACGCTGCATATGCCTGAAACATACTACCCACCAAGCGACTTAAACGGGGGCTGGCGACAGCTTAAGAGCGCACGCCGTGTGCGAAAGGAGACGGCCGTCGACCGGGATGGTCTCGATGCTGCCTTCGAATATGTAAAAGGGAACACCAAGAACGGTGGGTTGCTCGTTGTTCGACACGGTTATCTGATCTATGAGCAGTATTTCGGGAAAGGACACCGGGTGGCGACCCCGAATCAAGGATCGTGCGGGAAGTCATTCACGAGTATCGCTGTCGGTGTGCTAATGGAGGAGTTCGCTGAGCTTTTCCCGAAGGGACTTGACCAAAAGGTCTTTCTCACAACGCACCTCCCACCAAGAGCCTTTCCGCTGATGGACAATCGAAAAGCGGATATTACGCTCGGGCAACTCTTGAGTTTCAG
>DPVD01000458.1:0-16954 GCA_003526745.1 Candidatus Latescibacterota bacterium | reverse complement strand
CCTTCCGGTCCTGACGGGGTTCAGCAAGGATCCGTTGCGCAGGACCTGACCATCAACACCGCATACTGCGCCATCGTAATCTGAAGCTACTATCTCTAAGCGAAGGAATTCAACCCCGCTATAGCGGATTGCGGGCTACAGGGTACCGCTAACACCCCGTCTAGCACGACCCATTACCGAATGAGAATTGATGAGAGATGAAGGAAGATTGTCTGTCGACAGGTCCCAACCGCTGGTTGGGCCTACTCGAGATGAACAATCCTCAATCCACTATCATCAATTCTCGATTTTAATGGTGGAGCGGAAGGGAGTCGAACCCTCGACCTCTAGAGTGCGATTCTAGCGCTCTCCCAACTGAGCTACCGCCCCACATTAGATTGAAGATGTTAAACTTTGAGATAGGTCACTCGTTACATCGCGCCTACCCGGCAAAGATGTGCGATCGACACATATTTACGTATTAAATCCTCTATCGTCTATTCGATCGGTGATAGCTCTATTGATGAAGAGCTAACGGATTTCAACCGCGTCACATCTCCGTGGACTTTGCCGATCGGGTTAACTGGACTCGCTGGTCTGATTTCGTCGCCCTTGCTCACAGGAGTCCTGCCATAGAAGATGCAGAAGGCTTTGCCCGGGGGCCAATAGGCCAAGTCACCGAGTTCGACCGTGGATACACCGTTCTCCGGTCCCGTGCTGACGGGAATCTCGAAGTAGATCTCGTCTCCCCATTTATTGTAGCTCGATTCAATCGGCAGCGCATCCCAAATCAAGGTCGCGGTGATCGAATCGTTGAGTTCGGCTTCGAGCCTAACGCCGCCAACCTTTATTTCGATCTCCCTAGCCATAAACCTTTTGACGCAACCGAAGGCTGCGGGTTATGAGAGTGCTTTGGCGGAGAGAGGGGGATTCGAACCCCCGGTGACCTTGCAGCCACACTTGATTTCCAATCAAGCCGGTTCAACCACTCCCGCATCTCTCCGGTAAACCAGTTGTCAAAGTTCAGGGTTGCCCACCTAAGGTGATTGCCGATGACCCAAAGAGTCAGAGCCCAGGGCGTCCATACCTGGACTCTGGTTCCTGAACTATCATATGGCGGAGAGGGTGGGATTCGAACCCACGGTACCCAAAAGGCACACTGGTTTTCGAGACCAGCCTATTCAACCGCTCTAGCACCTCTCCAAAAGCCTTGAAAAGGAAGACCTATAAAGTGAGAAGATGACGGTTCACGAGAGAATCTGCCCTCTTTTCTGGTCTCGCTTCTCTCTTTTCTCTTCAAAGAACGACCGCAACAGATCACCGCAGGTCTTATCCATCAGACCGCCGATCAACTCAGTCCGATGGTTCAGTCTTTTGTCCTCGACGATGTTGCGAAGAGACCCGCAGGCGCCCGCCTTGGGGTCCCGGGCCCCGTAGACGAGCCTAGGTAGGCGAGCCAAGACGATCGCCCCGGCACACATTGCACAGGGCTCCAGCGTCACATACAGCGTCGTATGCTCAAGCCACCATGTTCCAAGAACCTCCGAGGCGCGGCGCAAGGCCACGATCTCGGCGTGTTCTGTAGCATCCTTATTCGTCCGGGTCAGGTTGTGCCCCCGGGCGATCACCTGCTCACCCTTTAGTATGACGGCACCAACCGGTACTTCATCCAGAGCGGCCGCTTTTCCGGCCTCCTTCACCGCTAGGTCCATCGCGTATCGGTCGATGTCCTTGTCCAAGCACCCATCCGTAGAAGTAGCCGTTAAATCAGGACCTTACGAGGTGCGCGAATATAGCAGTTCTCTAAAATCGATGCAATAAAAAGGCAGAAATCACAGCCTCATCTTGCCGCACTGTAGAGACCTAGCCCGACGACTTGAAAAACATAATCCCAACACATCTCAAAGGACCTGTCGGTTCCGATGCGTGTCCTCGAGAACAATATGTTTTTAAGTGATATCCAAATGGCGCTTTGTCATGATTCAATTCGCAACAATTGGCTGCTGCGCGGGAGAGAAACTCCTATCGGAACCGATCAATGGGTTGCCTGCACATTGTCCTCATCTTCTCTTCATCTAACAGCTTAGGACTGCCTTTCCGCTTGTGCTATTAGCTAGTCCTCCTGCTCCTCCACACAACTATCGGCGTCAGTATTTCCTCTTCGTGAAGTCCTCCGTGTCTCCCACCTAGCAGCGCTTCAGGACGGGCTCCTTCCCAATACGGGTAGAACAGAACGCCTTTTCCTGACATTAGGATCAGGTGATCGCCGATCCTTCCGGCGAACTCGCGCTTGGACGGTCCAGGTCCCCACAGGCCCTCTGCAACTGCCTTCTTCGCCGGGATCACTAGGCCCCGTCCTCTGAGTCTTCTCTCGAGCTTCGTGATCCAGGCCGCATCGTTGGTATACAAGTAGGCACCTCTGCTGGTACCTGCTGGCGGAACGAAGAGCGTCTCTTCGGCACCTTTGACCGACAGTATCGGAAAAACGTCTGAGCGGTTGACCTGCACTTGGCCGTGATCCGACGTGAACAAGATCGCCACATCCTCCCCCGATTTGCGAATCGGATCGATCAGTTCCGTCTTCATCGCCGCAGCGAAAGCCCTCAACTCTGCATCCCCTTCATCCTGCCAGACGCCGTAGCTGTGCTGAATGGTGTCCAAGGCATCCCAGTATGCCCAGATCGCACGACGAGCAGGCCGCTTCACACAGAGCAACTTCCGGATCGTCACGAACATGTCGGGCGCACTGACGAACGGAACGAGGTCAGCACCAGCGCAGTGCATCTCGGACAGTCCAGACCCGGCGATATCCCGTCGCAGCATGCATGTACTGTGGATGCGGGCATCAGCGAGCCGCTGATGAATTGTCGGCACACCGATCAATTTTGCGGCCCCATCGTAACCACGAATGAGCCTGCGGGGACGCTCGTCAGCCTCGGAACTGAGACGGATCATGTTCGCGAACACACCCTTCTCGGGCAGATACATCCGGTATCCACTAATCCCGTGTCTTCTGGGCGGCAAACCGGTATGCAGCGTTGAAAGGGCGACGGATGTTGTCGACGGAAAGACGGACGTCAACGGTGTCAGACGTCCATTCCCTAGCAGGGAACGGAACGGATGATCCGGTACTTTTTCGAGGACTTGCTTGAGGAGTAGATATCCACAGGCGTCCAGCAGAACTACCACAACCTTCTTCACCCCGTCGAGCTTGTTCCCGACCACCTCGTCCGCCAGGCCCGGTGTATCGATCTTGCCCCCAAAATGTTTCAGAACGGTGGGTGACACGTTGGCCAGGCCATACCCATCATACGAGGGCAGCACCGTATCCTCAGGCAAGGTGATCCCCCAAAGTTCTCGGTTCGCTCTCAGCTTTTTCTCCACCCGATCAGCCACACCCGCCATCAGAAATCCTTTTTCGCGTTAGTGTTTCTCTTATTGCAATTCAATTATTTAGGGGTCGGATACCTTTGAGAAGGCGTGGAACCAAGGGCAGGAAGCATACGGTCAAAAAGGCTTGAAACCGGAAAACGGCTATGACATCACACTTCTGCCAGTACGCTGTTTAGGCGGTCCGGGTAGTTTGTAATAATCCCCCCCACCCCCATCTCGATCATCTCACGCATCTCCTCTTCCTCATCAACCGTCCAGACCCACATGCCCATCGCTCGGCTCAGGAACATGTTCACCAGATCCGGTGTTGCTGCCGTGTATTTTAGCGCAAGTGCGTTCGCGCCAAGCTTCAGCACCCGCTTGACGACCCCCGTCCGCCGACGCAGAACGGCCTCCCCGCCGGTCATCAGGAACGCTGTTGGGATCCGACTATCCAGGCGATTCACAGCTCGCACGGCCGGCCCCAAGAAGGACTGCATTACCACCCTTGACTGAGCTCGACGCGTACGTATGATCGAAACAGCTTTCTCCGCCGCCTCTTCGGTCTTGGCTTCTATCAGGAGAAGCGTGCGCCACCCGACCAGATCCAGCGTCTCCTCCAGAGTCGGAATTCGTTCTTTCGCGAACTGCTTCCCGAACCAGCGTCCAGCGCTCAGCTCTTTGATTTCATCGAACGTCATCGTGTCAACTGGGCCGCTCCCGTCCGTCGTACGGTCGACTGCTCGATCGTGTATCACAACCACGCGGTTATCAGCCGTCAAGTGGATGTCGATTTCGATGATATCGCATCCGATCTCGATAGCCTTCTCGAAGGCCGCCAGAGTGTTCTCGGGAGCGAGACCTTCCCCACTCGCACCACGATGAGCAATCCGCTGCAGAGGCGGCAACAGGCCCCCACCCCCTTTCTCTCGCAGTCTGCGGAATGCCTTTCGCTTGATTCGCCTCCGCATGCCGGTCTTTTTAGGTCTTATTTTCATGAAAGACAGTCGTTAGTGAGTGGATCCGCGCATCGATATGGGCAGGGCGATCGGGCGTCAAACTTCGATTCTGTAACAGAATTAGACATAAAAGTAATTACCATTCGGGTGGTCCGAGTCTCCAAAGAGTGGAGAGTAGGTTGCTACAGGAAACATACAGAGAGGCATATACGCTGAGCAAAGATCAGATCAGGCGGGTCGAGTCACTGCATAAGGAGCTCGCAACCCAGATACACTATCGCTAGACGTAACACTGCGGCGGCCTAGCTGACGCGGATATCGCTATGGTAGGCGTTACAACCATCGGCGAGATCGTCACTTCACTCGGTGAGTGAACCGTCAGCCATACTTTTACGGTGGCCTTTTTTCGCCTCGTCCTCATCATCTACTCCCTGCCCGTTGCCAGCGCTCTGATCGAATATACGCTGGTTCAAGGCTCAAGGGATACCTCACGAGGAACAACGAGGGGGTATGGGCAAGTTCTTCAAGCGAGATCTGGCAGATCTCGTCGCGGTCTAGTCACAGATCCAAGAGGTAAAAGCTAAGCACGCGGAGCTAGAAACGAACTCTGAATCGCTTGCAGATAAAGCTAGCAAATCGACATCGACGAACCTGGTCGCGATTCATCTTCAGGACTCGCCCTGCCAACTACTCCTACCCGATCCAGAAGACCCATCATCGTAGTCGGGATATACAGCCACACGCAGCACGCGAACAAACCCATCAGTTTGGCTTACCAAAGGAAGGGATTGAAGACCGTTCAGGATGTCTCGATGGCACGGTCCCGTTACCGCAGAAAGCCTGATCAGTTATTTGACTTAACGAAATCATCGGATTGCCTATAAACCCAAGTGTGGACGCAACTTAGGATTTGGGCTTGACCGTATCAGGCGCTTCTTGTATAGTTCACTCACTTGGATTAAAGGTCTTCCGGCGTAGCTCAGTTGGCAGAGCGAGTGGCTGTTAACCACTGTGTCGCAGGTTCGAGCCCTGCCGCCGGAGCCAGAAAATTGAAGGGAGTCGCGATCTTAATCGATTGCGACTCTTTTTTATTTTATCCCGCATTTATAAGGGTTTCCGCCAAATCAGTCGTCCCTCACGGGGCTGCTGATTCACCTTGCTCCCGACACCAGCCGTTGTTGGTTTGAAACGGAAGGAACACCTGTGAACTTCGAGAACAACCAGGTTAACTACGAAGCATTTGGCGCGGCGGGAGACGGCATCACCGACGACATGCAGGCGATCTGTGACGCGCACGCCTATGCGAACGAACACGGACAAGCTGTCCGAACGAAGCCTGACGCGACCTACTACATCGGAGGGCAACCGCTCACAGCAATCATCACGACTAACACCGACTGGAACACATCACGCTTTACGATAGACGATGCAGCCGGTGTGGAAGACCACAGGAGGTGTCTATTCGAGGTCCGTTCGCAGCTCAGCAAGGAATCCTTGTCCTTCGACAAGCTGACGCGTGACCAGCGTCAGGTGGACATTCACCCTGACACCGCCTGCTGGATTTGTGTGGAAGATGACACGAAGCGGTTGTACGTCCGGCGCGGACGGAACATCAATCAAGGCGCGCCCCAGAAGGACTGCTTCATTCTGAATCCGAACGGCACGATCGAAGGGGACATCGATTGGGAATACGAGACGATCACCTCGGTGGCAGCCTGGCCTATCGATCCGGAGCCTCTACTCATTCAGGGGGGCATCTTTACCACCATCGCAAACAGGTGGGCGAAGGATGAAGGCTACGAGTATTGGTCCCGAAACATCATTATCCATCGGTCGAACACTGAAGTAGACGGTCTGACGCACTATGTCGTCGGCGAAACCGATATCGGCAGTGCATATAGCGGTTTCCTCAGCGCCCACAACTGCGCCCACATCACGTTTCGCAACTGCTGGGCGACGGGACACCGGGTTTACCAAGCGATGGGACGAGCGGGAAAGCCTGTGGGTGTTGGAACCTACGACTACGGTGCGAATAGTGTCGTCGGCTTCACGATGCGCAACTGCCGGATGAATCATATTCTCGATCGTACCCGTTGGGGCGTGATCGGAACGAATTTCTGCAAGGACATCCTGCTCGAGGACTGCTACCTATCACGGATGGACACGCATCAGGGGGTATCGGGCACCTACACCATCCGTCGGACGACGCTCGGGCATATGGGTCTGAACGCGATCGGACGCGGCAAGCTGATCGTGGAGAACTCGACCCTATACGGAAACGTGTTGATCAACTACCGGTCAGATTATGGAAGCACCTGGGAAGGCAGCGTGGAGATCCGGAACTGCAAGTGGATCCCTGCGTGCGGGGAGCAATCAAGCCCCACGATGATCAATGTCGCGAACGACGGCACGCACGACTTCGGGTATCCCTGCTCGATGCCGTCCCACATCACGGTCGATGGCCTCCACGTGGAAGATGCGAACACCCCGGATGGATATCAGGGACTGTACTACCTTGCCGATCCGGATGACTTTCACGACGGAGTGAACAAACTCACGCTCACCGACAACCGACCGTTCCCGTACGCGGTCACACGCAAGCTTTCCATCAAAGGTGTCACCACGGCAAGCGGGTGGGATCCTCGTGTCTCACCGAGTGAGCGAATAATTTCTGCTGTAGATCTGTCGACCTGAAGGCGCACCCCAATAACAACCTAAGACACTGAAGCCTAGGCAATGCTCGCTCGCGTGACGGCCACAACCTCAACTCGATGACGGCAGGTTGGTAGTTCTGACCTTGCTATAGGCACCGAGGGCAATCTCTTTCCTTTACCCCTCCCAACACTGCGGCGTCCAGCTTGTTAGCATCTCTACCCGGGGTAGCGCCTCCGCTGAAGCTCCAGCTTAACTCGAGCTAATTTACGGAACCCCTTTCAGGGCTCTCACTCAATCTGTGTTTGTCAGTGCCAACTCCCTTGGTTCTTCATTAGCCGTAGACCGCCTGAATCATCGCATTGATGTACCCGAAGCAGTAGGCATACGACTGATACGTGCCCTTCGGATCCTCTTCCGTACGCGGAACGTGATCCGGGTCGATTCCGTAGCAGTAGCCCACATCCTTCAGCGCTTTCAGCACCTTGAAAAAATCCATATCCCCCTCATCGGGGAGTGCTTCGCGGAAGCTGTATCGCTCCCCGAGCAGGTTCCGGTAGTGCACGAGGAAGATCGTATTTCGGCTGCCGAAGTATTCGATGAACGGGAATACCTCGTTTGCCGAATCCTTGAGCATCTCGGCGATCGAACCGACGCAGAAGTTCCATCCGTGATACGGGCTGCGCTGGATCTCGATGAATCGCTTCATTCCCTCAAAATCGTTCAGCACCTTGTCTACGCCCTTGTAGCCCGGCGGCGTGGGTGGATCCTCCTGAGAGTTGCCGACTCGAACCTTGAACTCTTCGGCAACCGGTATCATTCGTTCAAGCAAATACTCTATCCGTTCCCAATGCATCTCCGCCGTCACGCGTCCGGCGTCCGTCAACTTCGCCTGCTCCTCTTCCGGAATTTTGTTGAGGCGAAAAGCTGTGTGGAAGTATCCGCCTCTGCCTTCTTCCGGCTCAGTGCGGTCGATCGGCAGAATGCAGGTATTGTAACGGAGTGAGTCAATTCCAGCTCGCGAGGCAGTTCGGATCATCTCGCACACTAGGTCGATTTCACGGTCCCGCTCGGGGCTTTTCCCATAGTAAATGATGTTTGGCAGCTTTTCGTAGATCGGGATGGCGCTCATGTCGAGTGATATGTCGAAAGACTCGTGGTGCTCCCTCTCCTGGATCAGCTCATCGAGGTCCCAACCCTTGTCTTCGTGGAACCGGAACTGAGCCGCTTTGTGATGAACTCCACAGCGCTTGAGGAACCGGAGCTCGGCATCGGTGGATCCGAAACCCTGTGTGCGCACATACATCCGACCGTTCGATGGCATCGAGTCAGTCGACCCCCCTGCGCCGGATGCAGCTTCCTCTCCCGCCGCTAAGCCTTTATCGTATTCAGACGCCAACATATCGACCTTTCTAAGTTTAAATTGATGAACCAATCACTTCGACTACAGTATACGCACCACAAGACCCTCCTCGGCTACATCTCCGCAGCGTGCCTTGCTACCGTGACGCGGTCTTCGTTAATTCTCTCAACTCTTTTCTAAACGCTCGCCATAACACAGGACCGTAATCGTGCACGAATTGATCGATACACTTGCTGAACAACTCGAACGGCCAAAAGAAGTCCCGAGCCGTCTGGTCGACCACGTCTGGAGCACATACGAGATCGATCGGGATGCGGTTGGCGAGTTTCTTGTAACCAGACTGCCCGATCTCGAAGACTACGAACACGAGCTGATTCTGTCTCCTCTGTACACCCCGAAACTGACCGACCAAGCACTGTCCGCTGAGCTTCTGGGTCAGGCGTCGGTCGCCGAAACCGAATGGTCAGGTATCGTCCAGCAGCTCGAATCACGTCCAACGACTGGGAGCATCCTGACAAGCGATGGCAAGATCTACAAGGTCCCGCTCCGCGAGGTCGTGCTTGAGCGATACATCCGTCTCCTTAGGCTGAACGGGTCGATCCCTGACACGGTCTGGGTGCTGCTTCAGCAGGAAGCTTTTGCTGAGGAGCGCACGCTCTTCAAGGCGATCGCACGTCGGGCGATCTGGGAGAGAGCCCCCAGAGCCGCGATCCTGAAGGCCTTCCTCGAATGGAGCCAAGACACATACCTTGCCGGGGACGGATTACGGTTGTTGAGTGTTGCGGAAGATCACCGTCCGAAAGACGTCGCATACCTGGTCAAACGCCTACCCCAGTGGCAGGAGGCCTTGCGGAAAGAGATTGAGGCGGCAGACGATCCGAAGCCCTTCTTCGTGGAACAAATTCGTGACAGCCACGGCTTCGAGCGCGATCAGCGACAGCGCGAAGAAGACCGAATCGCCGAGAAGCAGGATGAACTCGTCTTTCTCAGTCGACTCCAAGAAGCGCTGAAAAGGCGCTAGTAGAGCCCACAGACCTACACCCGCTACTTCCCAGCTACGTGGATGGGCTCGACAACTATCCCAATCTCGCGGAACTCCGGAAGTGCGATGCCGCACTTCGAGGCTTCGGTCTTGAATGCCGAAAGCGACGCCGGGGCGAACAACAACCCGCCATAGTTCTCGGATCGCTGCTTCGCCTGCCACTTCCGCAAACCAACGAGGCGCGATGTCCCGTTGTCGGCGAAGATCGCGTCCACCATTTCGGCCACGTTCTCCTGTCTTGTTCGACCGTGGGGAAAAGCGAGGCCGTCAAAAGCCGACAGATCCATCGCGAAGAACACAAACACACACGTGTTCGGCTCTCCTTCGGGAAAGTTTTTCGGCTCCTCGGACCGGAACCGAGGATCGCCACCCCCAACGTTCGCGGCCAGCAACTCGACCATAATGCCGAGTGCGTTACCGATCGTACCTGCAGGCAGCAAACTCACCGCATCCTCAGCGCGCACGGCCGGCGCTCCTTTTGCATCGACGGCGCTGCCCGGACGCAGACTACCTCCTTCGAGAACGAGCTTCTGGACCTCGCCCCAACTCATTGCAGCTGTCCCTGTATCCCACACGAAAACCGGGCAGTCCTCGACGCCGGTTTCCAGCACCACTGAAATCGCGTTCGACCCGACTCGGGCGTCGGTTCCCGCGATCGGTGTCACGATCGGGATCGCGCCCTGACAGGCATTTCCAACCAGGAGGCCATCCCCCATCTGATCCAGCGCATAAGCCGGTCCCCATCCGAAGTGATTGCATTCACGCACCAGCACGAACCCGACGCCCTGTGACCTAGCCATTTCAGCAACCCGCTGCTGCGCGATCGTCGCAATCGCTGGACCGAGTTTCCTGCGACCATCCCACACCTCGAGCGCGGGAAGCGACATAAGGACCTCGTGATCCACTTGCGCCACACACGATCCGCTCCGTGCAAACTCGTTGTCCATCAAATGAAGCAGCTTGCGGGCCCCGTGCGTTTCGACCTCGTATGAGGCCGTTTGGGCTGCCCACTCCGCGGTCGTCCCGGCTTCGTCGTCGCGGAACCCGCGAGCCGTCAGGACTTCCGTAATCCACTTCTCGAAGGCTTCTGTTTGTACGAAGTATCGTGTCTCCAAACTGTCTTCGTGCTGAGACATATCGACTATCCTAGAACTCTTTTGGGTATCACCGGGAGAATTTAGTCAGCACACGAGCATCCTCGCGACGTCAGAGATTGGTCGAAGTATTCCGATGGCGCAAGATAGCACCGATCGCGGCCTACTCTTCCCGGTACACATTTGCCTAGATGCTAGTGGAAGACCACCATTTTTGTTTCGGTCATTTCTTCCACCGTATACTTCGGTCCCTCCTTCCCCATCCCACTGTCCTTCAGACCCCCATACGGCATCAGGTCCGCCCGCCACTGGGGGCCCCAGTTGATGTTGATGTTCCCAGAGTGTACTTCCTTTGCAAATCTTAGCGCGGAGTCGATACTCTCGGTAAACAGAGCTGCGCTCAGGCCGTAGTTAGTGTCGTTCGCCATCTTGATCGCTTCGTCGATGGTGTCGAAACGCGTGATCCCTACTGCAGGTCCGAAGACCTCGTCACAAGAGATACGCATATCCGGACTCACATCCGCGAGGATCGTAGCCTGATGCATCGTGCCATCACGCTCGCCACCAGTCACGAGCCGTGCACCACTGCCGACAGCTTCATCGATCCATTCGCCGACCCGAACGGCATCGGATTCGCGGACCATCGGACCGAGCGCGACGGACTCTTCCAGGGGATTGCCCGTGTTCAGAGCTTCGACTTTCGGCGTCAGCGTGTCGATGAAGTCTTCGTAGACCTCATCGTTCACCATGACGCGTTGGGCGGAGATACACACCTGTCCCGCGTTCGCAAATCCGGTTGCAGCAGTAGCGGTCGCCACCTTCTCAAGATCCGCATCAGGCATTACGATCAACGGCGAGTTCGACCCAAGCTCCATCGTCACCTTCTTCAGCCCAGCCACATTGCAGATGATCTCACCCACATCGCGACTCCCGGTGAAGCTAATTTTCCGAACACGGCCATCAATGCTCAGCTTGCTGCCCACAGATCCACCCGGACCGGTCACACACTGGATGCCTTCGGACGGTAGACCCGCTTCAAGCAGAACCTCTGTCAGCTTCAATGCAGACAAAGGTGTGTCCGTCGCCGGCTTAACGATCACCGAATTCCCAGCTGCGATTGCGGGGCCGACTTTGTGACAAACGAGGTTGAGCGGAAAGTTGAACGGTGTGATCGCGAGAACGACGCCACAGGGCACACGAAGGGTGAACCCGAACTTGCCTTTCCCACCCGTCGATCCATCCAGCGGGATCGTTTCACCGTAAAGACGCTTCGCCTCTTCAGCAGAAAGGGTCATCGTCTCGATCGCCCGAGCCGCCTCGCCTCGCCCCTCCCCGATCACCTTGCCTTCTTCCATCGTGATCGTCCGGCCGAAATCCTCGATCCGCTCTTGCATCAGGTCAGCCGTACGCTTCAGTATCTCGTAGCGTTCGTAGCCAGTCAGTTCGGACATCACCTTTGCACCGCGAGCAGCGGATGCAAGCGCATTCTCGATGTCCTCATCTGAGGCTTTCGGGACCGTATCAACCACGGACCCGTCAAACGGGTTGATCACGTCGATGGCGCCCTCGCCATCGACCCATTGGCCTCCTACATACATTTTCATAGCTGTCACTCCTTCAGGTTCTCGATACAAGTCTCAGAGGAATGATACCTCCGTTATCCAAAAACTGCTAAACCACCGAGAAGCTGTCACGAGAAACATACTCCGGTTACCCACCTCCTTGCGGTGTGGTGAAATCGATATTCGGCCCCATAGGTTCTGAAGACAAGCTGACAGAAGGACAATTTCCCCCGTCAATCAGCCGCCGGTATATCTTATGAACTTGTCGCCCGCATCCGACGCCGATTGCCTTCGGCAGTATAAAGACCTATCGAGATCGGACCAATGTCACCTCCCGAAAATGCTGAGGACGCTACACCCCAAGAGGAAACGCATACACGTCTTCGCCAGGCGCGACGACACCTTATCCGCTCTCTGGCCGGAATCGGATTCACAGGAACACCCTTTCTGATCGGGCTTTCCCTCTGCATCGGGGTTATCTGCGGGATCGGCTCTCTGGTCTTCAAGTGGTTCATCTCTTTTTTTAGCCAGCTCTTACTCATCGAAGCGCCCGCCCTGCTCGGCACCCCCTACGCGCTTCCGCTCATAGTCACCTTAGGGTTTCTCGTCGTCACGGCACTCGTAACGCACCTCTCTCACGAAGTCAAAGGCGCCGGTATACCCGAGGTAATGGCAGCAGTCGCAACCGAGAACGGTTTCATACGCTCCCGTGTCGCACTTTTCAAGCTCCTCGCTTCAGCGGTCAGCATCGGTTCCGGCGGGTCGGTTGGCCGTGAAGGTCCCATAGTTCAGATCGGATCCTCCATCGGATCCTCCGTCGGTCAGTTCCTTGGCTTAACGGGTGAGCGTCTAAAATTACTCGTGGGATGCGGAGCTGCGGCCGGAATCTCCGCCGCCTTCAACGCGCCGATAGCCGGAGGTTTTTTCGCCTTGGAGGTCATCCTCGGCGACTTCAGTATCTCGACTTTCAGCCCTATCCTGTTCGCCTCCGTGATGGCGAACGCCGTGACGAGGTACGCGTCAGCCGACGTACGTGCTTTCATCGTCCCCGAATACCAGCTCACCAGCCTCTACGAACTCTCCTTCTACTTTATACTGGCCCTGCTGAGCGGGTTCGTCGCAGTCGCTTTCATGCGCATCCTCTATGGTATCGAGGATCTCTTCGAGAAGCTGCCACAGTCGCCGTATGCACGCACCGCTCTCGGGGGCCTCATCGTCGGCAGCATCGGACTCTACTTTCCGCAAATCCTCGGCGTCGGCTACGACACCATCACCGACATCCTGCTCAACAAGATCGACGTGTCAATCCTGCTTGTGCTTCTTATTGTAAAAGTCGTCGCCACCGCCGTCACCCTGGGCGCGGGGGCCTCCGGTGGCGTGTTCGCCCCTTCTCTGTTCATCGGAGCAGCACTGGGCGGGGCCTTTGGCTTCCTCGTGAACGCGCTCTTCCCCGGGGTCACGTCTCCACCCGGGGCATATGCACTCGTCTGTATGGGGGCAGTTGTCGCCGGCACTACGCACGCCCCCCTGACGGCAATGCTCATCCTCTTCGAACTGACCGACGACTATCAAATCATTCTCCCGCTGATTCTGGCGACCGTTATCAGCTCGCTCTTCGCGCGCTATCTAGAACGAGAGTCAATCTACACTCTGAAGCTCGCCCGGCGCGGACTCAGGGTATCGCAAGGCTTTGACCTGAGCGTTCTGGAATCTCTGCGGGTTAGGGATGCAATGTCCCAGAGCTACGACTTCGTAAACAAGCAGACACCGCTCGGCGAAATCTCGGCAATCTTCCAAAACAGCAATCTCGTAGACTTCCCGATCGTCGACGAGGCCGACCGGCTTCAGGGCATCATCTCACTCGCCGAGATCAGGCCGGTTGTGATGCAGGATGACCTCTACTCGCTCCTGATCGCGGACGACATGATGCAGCCTGACCCGCCGTACATCGAAATGGACGCCCCAATCCTTGAAGCCCTCGGTCTGTTTGCAGAAGGAGATGTCTCGACCCTGCCGGTCGTGGAGAACGACCAGACCATGAAACTGGTAGGTGTACTCACGCACCAGAACCTCACGATTCATTATCATCAGGAGATCCAGCGAAGAGCGAGGTAGTCTCTGGATTTTCTTGCTGTCTATTCTCAACTGCTGAGGCGAGTGGGATGAGTTGCGGTGGGGAGAAAACAGCTATTGTCGTGGGCTCCGCCCGCCCATATGAAGTGCGAGGGCTGAACCATTAGGTCGCCGTGCTCTGCACGGTGACTGTTTTGACAATGGACAGCTTGTTCTGGCTAAGCGGAACGCGAAGGCCAGTCATTTCGCACTCCTCCATCTGTATCTACACACTCTTTCACCCAACTGTTTAAGACCGACGCTCGTAGATCACTCGTTGGCAGGAAGGTTTACCGGACCTACCATAGAGACGCAAACATCCACACTCTCGAAAGCAAAAAATGCAGTTCGAATACATCACGCTGTCTGTTTACTTGGCGATGCTCTTGGTCCTTGGAGCTTACTTCTCCCGGTTCAACAAAAACCTGAGCGACTTTGTTCGAGGGGGTGCTCAGGGGACCTGGTGGATCGTCGGGATGAGCATGTTCATCTCAGGAATCAGCGCGTTCACCTTCACCGGGAACGCTTCGGCGGCATATGACGCGGGACCGACCTTGCTCGTCATCTACATCGCGAATGTCGTCGGTTTCTACCTCTCAGGGCTCTTCCTCGGGAGGTGGTTCCGTCAGACTCGAGCGATGACCCTTGCGGACATTATCCGGGATCGCTTCGGCGTGACGATGGAGCAGTTCAGCGTCTATATCGGTGTCCTGATGGCGCCGATTGCTGGTTCGATCCAGCTCTGGGCCCTGTCCGGGTTCGCCAGCTCCGCATTCGGACTGCCGCTCAAAACCACGATCGTCGTAATCGGGGCGATCGTCATCTTGTATTCGACGACCGGCGGAAAATGGGCCGTCATGGCGACGGATTTCGTCCAAGGGCTAATCATAATGGTGATCACCCTCGTCGTCGCCGCACTGGCCCTCCACGAGATCGGGGGGATCGGTAAATTCCTGTCCTTCTTCACCGACCCTCGCTTCGCGAACGACTTCCGATTCGCGAAGGATCCGGGGCAGTTCCCTGAAAGTAAGTTCTCGCTACACTGGATCATCGTCATCTTTTTCATGCAGCTCTACAGCCAAATCAGCCTCTCCTCAGCGGGCCGTTTTCTCGTCGCAAAAGACGGTCGTGCGGCTTCCAGGGGCTCGTATCTCGCGATGGTCCTAATGGCCGTCGGCACGATCATCTGGTTCCTCCCTCCGATGGTCAGTCGGTTCCTCTACGAAGCCGAGGTCAATGCAATGGCCGTGGACAACCCGTCCAATGCCTCGTATGCCTTCATCGCCTTGAAAGTGCTGCCGAATGGGCTTGTCGGCATCATGATCGCAGCGATGTTCGCGGCCACCATGAGCAGCATGGACACGGCCCTAAACGGTCAGGTTGGTGTCATCGTGCGCAATCTGATCCCTAGGCTTCGTGAAAAGATCGGCAAGCCGCCGCTTGAGGCTGCCAGAGAGATGTGGCTGTGTCGCTTCTTGACCATCCTGCTCGGGGCGATCGTCATTTTTTACAGCCTCCTGTGGGTCGCCCAGAAGGACATCGTCCTCTTCGACGCGTATCTTGCGATCAGCTCAATCATCGGAATCCCGCTCGGATTCCCTCTGCTCGCCGGTCTCTGGCTCAAGAGACTGTGGAAGTGGTCATATTTCCTGATCATTGTCGCCTGCCTCGTCCCATCCGCCTACGCTTACTACGATTCATCAGTCAACGGCGTATCTTGGTCAATCCAGGACCGCGCGATGTGGATCTTCATCTTCGGAGTCGTATCGACAGCGATCTGCATCCTCCTGTCAAAGCGGAATGACGAGGCGTATGTCGAGCGGGAACGTGAGTTCTTTGAAACAATGGCCAAACCCGTCGACTTCGATGCCGAAATCGGTGGCGCCTTCGACGGCCGTCAGATGATCGTCATGGGAAATGCATCTGTGGCTCTCGGCAGTCTGCTAGGTCTGCTGATCTTCGTACCGAATCCGATCACGGGCAGACTGCTTTGCGCCTTCGTCGCAGGAACGATTGTAATGGTAGGCGTGTTGCTCAAGAGGAAGGGTGTAGCCACTTCGGAAGTATAGGATGGGTTCACAGCACCGTTTAGTATTCGACGGCGCACAGAGTCACTTCTCGATTCCATATTAGCATTTTCCAATTTCCCGTCTCTCAACCTCCTCCCCCCTCCAATCTACCCTGAAAGCACTTTCGCCATCCTCCACCTCCATCACCCCACCTTCTCGTCGCACATACGCGCTCTCACACATCGGCCATTTCGCATAGTCGATGGCAGCACCGTTCACCTTCGCAGCGGGCCGCCATTCCTCTCCTCTGTGCTGAATGTCGAGCACGTGACCGCGCGTCGAAGTGTAGACCACACGACGGCTGGAAACGAGAGCCGAATCGTCCAAGGACGCTGCACCCACCTGTTCGACAAAGGCCGCGAGTCCTCCATACTCCTCTTCGCTACCTACTTCCACAACCGCACCGACGAGATTCCCTTCAATCACGAGTCGTCTATATCCTACACGCCCGGTCGCCTCCCACGTCGCCTCTCCCCGAACCGGCCGAATGCTCACATAAACTTGACCCACCCGGAGACACGCGCCCATTCCTGTATCGACCACCTCCTCAACCGTTTCGGGCACGTAGGTGTGGAACCTACCATAGGGCTGCTCGGGTCTGTCGCTGGTCCATTTCTCGTTCGACCCAACTGCCTGGCCGGCATACGGATCACGCTCCGGAACGTCGAGCAGCAGAACCGCCGCGTTCTCCCAATGAACCGTCTGCAGGAACGGACTCGTTCCCGACCAGTCGTCCAGACCAAGACGAGC
>DPVD01000293.1:0-17488 GCA_003526745.1 Candidatus Latescibacterota bacterium | reverse complement strand
TCTGTTGTGGACGCGCGACACCAAGGGATCTGGGCGTGCTACGAGATTAGCTGGTTCAGATTCCGGCGGTTCTGGCCTGCCTGTCCGACACGAATAGCAAGCTGCTGACGGAGGTCCGGAAGAAGGGGTTCCCCGATCTGGGGGAGGTCTCCTCGCGTCTGGCCAGCACTCTCGTGGACGAGCCCCCGGTCCAGATCGCTGAAGGTGGTGTTGTCCGGGAGGGCTGCCACGAAGGCCTGGACGAGCTGCGAGATGCGGCGTCCGGAGGGCGTGAATGGGTTGCCGGTCTGCAGGCTCGTGAGCGTGAGGCAACGGATATCCCTTCACTGAAGGTAAGCTACAACAAGGCCTTTGGTTACTACATTGAGGTCACCCGTCCGAATCTAGACAAGGTTCCGGAGTCGTATGTGCGGAAGCAGACCCTTGTAAACGCAGAGCGGTTCATCACGCCGGATCTGAAAGAGTGGGAAGCGAAGATTCTTGGAGCGGATGAGCGTGCGAAGACCCTAGAGAAGGAGATATTCCTGAATCTTCGGGAAGAAGTGGCCGAATGGGTGCTGCCGATCCAGGAGACAGCACGGTCGATTGCGACCCTTGACGTGCTGTGTAGCTTCGCGGAGGTGTCACGAGAGCAGGACTACGTTCGTCCGACTGTCGATGAAGGACTACGGATCGAGATTAACGGGAGTCGGCACCCGGTCGTGGAGACGCTGATCCCCGCGGGCACGTTTGTGGCGAACGATGTGATCGTCGATGGAGCGCGCGATCAGATCCTGATCATCACAGGACCCAACATGGCGGGTAAGTCGACGATCCTCCGCCAGGTGGGGCTCGTGGTCCTGATGGCTCAGGTCGGGTGCTTCGTGCCCGCAAGGGAGGCGAAGATCGGGATCGCAGATCGAATCTTTACGCGGGTCGGAGCCTCGGACAACCTGGCACGCGGTGAAAGCACCTTTCTCGTGGAGATGAACGAAGCCGCGAACATCCTTAACAACGCGGGGGAGAGGAGTCTCGTTCTACTAGACGAGATCGGGAGAGGAACGAGCACCTTCGACGGGCTGAGCATCGCTTGGGCCATGACAGAGTATCTGCACAACTCGGATGTGCGGCCGCGGACGCTGTTCGCTACGCATTACCACGAACTGACCGAGCTCGAAGACCTGCTGCCTCGTGTGCGCAACTTCAGCGTGGCTGTCCGGGAGCGTGGAGACGATATTGTGTTTCTGCACACGATGATACCGGGTGGATGTGACCACAGCTACGGGATTCAGGTTGCCAGACTCGCCGGGATGCCCAGCAGCCTAATCCAGGGAGCCAAACGCGTGCTGCAACGTCTGGAGCAGAATGACATCTCACTGATGCAGTCGACGGTGAGGCGGTCTAGAAAAGCTTCGATCGGTCAGATCAGTCTGTTCGAGTCATCTGGCGAGGTGTCACGGCACGCCGTGCTCGACACCCTCTCCGAACTGGATGTGGACCAGATTACGCCGGTCGAGGCGCTTGTCAAGCTGCAGGAACTGAAGCAGGAAGCAGACTTGGAAGAGTAAGGCAGGGAGATGTCGAGAACTATGGGGCGGGCTGATCGAATCGGCTCGTCCTTTTGCGTTCAGTCTGTCATGTCGATTTCGACTGTTCGGACCCCCGGGACGTCCTTGACCCGATCGGGAAGCGCCTTGAAGGCATCGGCAGAGCGGATTTTCAGCGCAAACCGGTCTGCAACCTTGTCTGCCTCGGTCGACAGGCTGGCACCTAGAATTGAGATGTCGAGGCTCGATATTGCGGAAGCAAGCTCGTTGAGCAGGTTGTCTCTGTCGGATGCCTCGACGATCAGCTGGATCTCTTGCGGGAACGTCTTGTCAGCCTCTTCCTGCTCTCGGACACAGCGCCGGATGTGCGAGCGGGCCTTCCGGCTGCGTGCCGAGGCCAACCATCCGACCTCCGGTCTTGAGTCGGATTTCGTGATGATTTCGACACGGTTGCCCGTCTGCAGGACCGTGTCGAGGGGCGCAGCCCTACCGTCGACACGGACTTCGGCGCAGCGTATCCCCAAGTCGGTGTGGATGGCGAAAGCGAAGTCGATCGGTGTTGCGCCGAAGGGCAGTTGAACGGGGTCGCCGTTCGGTGTGAGAACGTAGATCTCGTCTGGGAACAGGTCGAACTTCAGGTCTTCAATGAACTCTTCGGCGTTCCGTGGCTCGCTCTCCCTGTCGAGCAGTTGGCGGAGCCAAGGCATGTGCTTGTCTAGGTCGCTCGGTACTTCGGCACTCTCCTTGTAACGCCAGTGTGCGGCGATTCCGACCTCCGAGGTCTGGTGCATCTCCTGTGTCCGGATCTGCACCTCCATCATCACGTTGCTCGGCGAGATGATGGTGGTGTGGAGTGACTGGTACATGTTGCTCTTGGGTGTGGCGATGAAATCTTTGAAACGTGCCATTACTGGTGTGTAAAGCGAGTGCACAAGACCGAGGATGGTGTAACAGTCTTGAAGGTTCTTAACGATGATCCGCAGAGCCATGAGGTCGTAGATCTCCTCGAAACTGATGCGTCGGCGAATCATCTTCTTGTAGATACTGTAGAAGTTCTTAGGACGCCCTGAAAGCGTTGCGTCAACCCCGGCTTTTTCGATCGCGTCCCGCAGAGGTCCGCATACTTGCTCGATCAGGTGCTCACGCTCGTTCCGGCGCAGGTAGATCTTGTCCCGGATCGTATCGTAGTGCTCCGGCTCGAGGGTCTTGAGGCTGAGGTCTTCGAGCTCCCAACGGATTCTGGACAGACCGAGCCGGTGCGCCAAGGGGGCGTAGATGTCGCGGGATTCGCTCGCCATTCGCTGTCGCGTCTGGTCGTCGAGCTCGTCGACATACCGCATGTTGTGGAGGCGGTCGGCAAACTTGATTATCACGACCCGAATGTCCTCAGCCAACGCGATGAGGGTCTTTCGGTATTTCTCGGCCAGATCCTCTTGGGGAGCTTGGAAGGTCAGGTCTTTGAGCTTGTCCACGCCCTCGACAAGGTCTGCGATTTCATCGTCGAATTCCTGACGCAGCGCAGGGAAGGCTTGGCCGTCCTCTACGGCCTCGTGGACGAGACCGGCGGCTATGGTCGTAGAGCCTTGGTTGGTGTTGACGAGAATTCTTGCGACGGCCACGGCGTGATCGAGAAGCGGTTTGCCGGAGCGTCTCGTGGCATCTCTGAAGGTGCGTTCCGCGAAATGGTAGGCGTCGGCGATCAGGGCAAGGTTGGCGGTCTGTCGCGCATCCAGAGCATCCGCCAGCAGGTCGTGGAGGAGATTGTCCCCGGATGCGTGTGCGAGAGCTGTTCTGTTCCTGTCTTCGGTCTGGATATTTGTGGTCGACACTTTCTGGCGCGGGAAAGTGGTGGGTTCAAGCTAGCGTAACCAATATACTCTTTTGCCGGTTTGGGAACCAGCTAGGCGTTGTCGTTCTCGCCTCCTTCCATCGTTTGCTGACGGCGTCTTCGAGCCAGTTCCCGCATATCTTCTACTTGATCTAGCTCGTCCACGATCTCGACGCCCAGGATCTCCTCTAGCACATCCTCGAGCGTCAGCACGCCGGCCAACCCGCCATACTCGTCGATTACGGCGAACATGTGCTGTCTCTTCTCGAGAAAGGTGTCCAGGATCCGATCGAGATCCGTTGACTCGGAGACAAAGTGGACGGGGCGCATTAGCACGGAGAGCTGGGTCTGATCGCGGTCGCGCGCGAGAGCGGCAAGGATATCACGTCGCAGCACGATACCGACGATGTCCTCGAACTCGTCCGCATAAACAGGTATCCGGCTGTGTGACCAGGTCCCGCTCTCACGACGGGCGGTCTCGACGGTCGAGGTTTCGGGGAGTGCGAAGACGACCGTCCGAGGTGTCATAACATCGCGGGCCTGCTTTTCCTTGAGGCTGAGCACGTTCTCGATGACACGCGCCTCATCGGCTTCGATCGCACCCGTTCTAGCACCCAGTTTCGCCAAGGACTGCAGGTCCTCGCCTGAGACATCATGCGCCTGATCCGCACCTCTGGAGACGGCCTGAGTGGCGAGTCCGGTGAGCGCGATCAACGGACGGAACAGGACGACGAGCAGGTAGAGAGGTCTCGCGATCCAGATCGTCATAGGGCGACTGTAAACGGCGCCGACAGTTTTCGGTATCACCTCCGATAGGAAAAGAACCGCGAAGGTCAAGCCAATCTGGAAGTAGATGTCATATCCGCCTTCGGTCCCGAAGACACGGAGGAAAGCACCACCGGCGATTGCCGCTCCCCCCGTGTTAGCGATCGTGTTGAGCGAAAGTATCGCCGAGAGCGGTCGATCCACTTTCTGGCGCAGACGGCGGAAGATGATACCGGCCTTGTGTCCGTCCTGGGCGAGCTTTTCAACGTGACTGAGGGGAGAGGAGAGGACAACTGCCTCGAAGAGGGAGCACGTTGCGGAGATCAGGACGACCGCGAGCACCGAGATGATGAGTTCTGCCATGGTTCCTTCCAGAAAAAGTGCGACTCGCAAGGGCGAGTTATTACGCCCATTTGGCGTGGCGGGTCAAGCCCTTTCAGTCAGGGCTTTTCACTTGCCAGCGGCCGGTTCATCCCCTACCTTAAATGAGGTGACGGGGAGATGTAGCCCCGTCTTTGTTTTTCGTAACTACCTGTTTATAAATGGCTAGAGTAAGATACGATACAGTTCGCGAGGTGACATACTCGCCAGATCAGTTGACGGTCCTGTCTGACACGCTGCAGAGCCTGGGACAGCTGTGCTCGCTTAGCCAGCTCATCAGCAGCGGACCCGATCCGATCCGGCTTGCGCAGGTTCGGGATGTGATTGAAACCGTGATCACCGGCCGCAAGTATCAGGTGCTCCTGCTGCGTTCACAGGGCAAGACTTTTTCCGAGATCGCGCTGCTTCTGGAGATCTCGAAGAGCGCCGTACAGAGCCATCATAGACAAGCGGTTCGACGCGTTCGAAGAGCGCTGGGTCTCGAAGTATCAGAGGCGTCGCTTCGGTTGAGTTAGACGTCGCTGTGTTTTGGTTATCGACCCGGGGCGAATCGCTCCGGTTTTTTTGTGTACAATTCTCTTGTGAAACCCCTTGCCTGACGTATTTTCAGGCGATTGTCTGAGGGCCCTATCAAACACAAGAAAGGAGCGGCAAATGCCCGCGTTTCTTCACACCCGTGTCCGGGTGAGCGACCTAGATGGATCGATCGATTGGTACTGCAAACACTTGGGCTTCGTGGTCAAGAGCCGAAGCGAAAAGAGCCCGGCTGGCAACCAGGTCTGCCACCTTGAACTGCCAGGGAACGAACATACTTTCGAACTGACGTATTCCGACGACTATAAGCTCGATGTTCCCGAAGATCTGATGCACCTGGCCATCGGTGTGCCGGATCTGATCGCCTGCTGCGACAAGCTCGAGAAGGACGGGGTCGAGATCTGGCCGGGCGACTGGCGGGAGACGTTCCCCGAGGGTCGTAAGATGGCCTTTGTCGACGATCCGGATGGATACGAGATCGAACTTCTCGAGCGCTCGGACTCGACACCGATAGACTCCTGACACGAGGTGCTTCTCAGAGACGTCTCCTTCAGGCCTGTCTCGTCCGAACCGGTCGAATGCATACAGAACTGGATCTGCCACCTGCTGTCCCAGGAAAAATTGGCCGATCTGCTAAACAGGCGGTTTCCCCTTTCGAGCGGGGACGGCGAGTTGGCCCTCCAGGTCGAGACGCCTGTCGGTCTGTGTGTCTGGCGTCAGGACGAGGCGCTGGCCTTTCTCGGACCGGTGGTTGTACTGCGCGACAAACGGAGATGGGGTCTTGGACGACAACTCGTCAAGCGGGCGGATATGACCCTTCGTAGCCTTGGCGTGAGGACCGTCGAAACTACCTATCCTGCAGGAGATCCTGCTTCCGAGAGGCTGTTCAAGGCGTGTGGCTTCAAGCGTCTGGGGACCGAACATACCAGCGGAATAGAATGGGTTCGCGTTGAGCGCATCCTAAAGAAGACATAGACATAACGATTCATGGACGAACTGGATTTTCCATTCGATGATCTGATGTCCGACCCATTAGCCTGGTCGAACGACGTCTCCCAAGGCGGGGAAACGGGTGTTCCATGTGCGGGTAGATGGTGGTCTGGCCGAGAGGCCTGCTCTTGCGATCGCGTTTTAATACAGCAATCGGTTCAAATACTGCGAGCGCCCGATGTTGGGAAAGGGGGCCGACCGGACCCACTGCATCGAGGTCTTGTGTTGCGGGGAACAGGCTTCGACCTACCGTTTCGGGCGGACTGAGGGGGACGTGACCTCCCAGGACGAGTCAGCTATTTTGCCGGGGAGGCGATCGACGAACTCGGCTCTGTGGACGATGGTTCTCGTAGTTGCTCTGATCGCTGCTATCGCCTACGCCTTGTTTGTCCTGGACGCTGGTGGGACGCTGAGAGTTCGAACTACGCCCCCGGGTGTCAATGTCGTGATCGATGGAAGCACCGTAGGTGTCACCTCGGACTCGGTCCTCGTCCTCGAGGTTGCACGGGGGACCGTGAAACTTGGGCTGCACAAGCAGGGCTTCGAACGGGTCCAATCTGAGGAGACGATTCGGCGGGGAGAAGTCATTGAGGTCGAGCAGGTGATGCAACGATTTGAGATGTCGTTCATCGGGGGTGGTGCATTCGAGATGGGCGACCGAAACGGCGCTTTCAGCGAAAAACCTGTCCACACAGTCGAGCTCGATCCCTACTATCTGGATCGAACTGAGGTGACGGTCGGAGCCTTTCGCGGATACGATCCGGGTTACCGGTCGGTTCAGGACGACAGGCAACCAGTGACCGACATCTCTTGGACCGAAGCGGAGGCGTATTGCAGGTCTGTGGGAAAACGTCTACCGTCTGAGGCAGAATGGGAAAGAGCGTGCCGTGGGGCCCGCGGTGCCCAGTACGGGTACGGCGACCGATATGACATTGCAGCCGGCAGGAGCGGACAGTCATTGGGTGCTGGGCCTGTCGCGGTTGGAAGCTACGCTACGGGGCACGGTGGACTTCTGGACTTGACCGGGAATGTCTGGGAATGGTGCTCGGACTGGTATGGTCGTGATTACTACAAGACAAGCCCACGCCGCAACCCGACTGGTCCGGCGACCGGGGACCGCCGCGCGATCAGAGGAGGGGCGTGGTTTAGCAACGCAGCTTTTTCGAAGTGCACTCATAGACCAGGGAACATTCGGTCTAAGCGGGATCCGAGCATCGGCTTTCGTTGCGCTCAGGATCTGAACTGACCGGAGTCGGAATGGCTAAGCTACTCGTCGTCGTAGACAACCAGAGCATCTGTAAACTAATCCACGACATCTTCAGCGACCTGAAGGGGTGCAGACGGTTTATATCACCCAAATGTCTTCGGATACACCTGATCTGCTCCGAGAGCAGGTTATTGAACTCGTGCTTCTCCATATCATGATGCCTGACATCCAAGGGTTTGATCTACTCAAACAGCTACGGGAGATAAAACCCGATCTCAAGGCGATCGTGATCACAGCCTTCGATGACGAGGACATCGCTCGAGAGGCGATGGAACGGGATGCAGTGGATTACGTGAAAAAGCCTCTGGACCTGAATTACCTCCGCATGCAGGTCAAATTTAACCTAAACGCCTAAGCGAACAGTTTGGCGCTTCCTACCCAAGATCTCCAACTCAAGGGCATACCCTCGACTCCAATATCTATCAAGTCGATCCTCTTCGGCCTGATTGTGGTCGTCTGGATTGGGTGCTGGAATACATACTGCGAGTATATCGCGCATACGTCGCGCATGAACATTAGCCATTTCCCGATGGCACTACTGTGCACGTATGTCTTAATCGTCTTCCTGAATCAGCTTCTTAGACGCCACCGACCGAGAACGGCCCTGAACCGGGGAGAGTTGCTGGTCGTCCTCGCTATGGGACTCGTGGGGGCCGCAGTACCCGCCTATGGACTGACGTCTTTCTTTCTCGGGATGATTTCGGTCCCCTACTACCGTGCGACGCCCGAGAATCAGTGGGCAGAGCTCGTACATCCACACCTCCCGACGTGGTTGACCCCTAGTAACGAGGGGGGCGCAATGCGGTGGCTTTTTGAGGGGTTGCCTCCGGGATACCACATCCCATGGGATGTTTGGTATGTGCCGCTTTTCTGGTGGCTTAGCCTGATCGCGGCGATCACGATCGGTTCTCTGGCGATCGCGACTATCCTGAGAAAACAGTGGTCAGAGAATGAGCGCGTAACCTACCCAATGCTCGGCCCCCCCGTCGCTCTGGCTGACGCGGCCAATTCTTCATCGAAAGCCAGCCTGTTCAGCACACGGTTCTTCTGGGTGGGGTTTGCGATCGTGTTTACGGTCAAAGCTTGGAACATCATCTCCTACTTCGTTCCCGGTTTTCCGATCATCTGGCTCGGCCAGCAATGGCTCTACTTCGCTCGCTACTTTCCTCCCCAGCACACGGGTGTGAACTTCTTCACTATCGGGTTCGCCTACTTCGCGAACATCGACCTGTTATTCTCGATCGTCGTCTTCCACCTCATCTACATGAACGAGATTGCACTCTCGAGGCGGATCGGTTTGGCGATCACGGCCAAGACAGGTCCTGGAGATCCGGTCGCCGGACTACAATCGGCGGGAGCGTTTATTGCGCTGGTGTTCTGGACATTCTTCACGGCCAGACACCATCTGGCCGACGTGTTCAGGAAGGCGTTTCGGCGAGATGAGGGTGTTGACGATTCAGGCGAGATGATGTCTTACCGGACGGCGGTGATTGCGTTTCTCGTTTCACTCGCTTTCATCGCTCTGTGGATTCGGTCGATGGGACTTGAGTGGCAGATGGTGATCCCGATGACGCTCGGCCTTTTCATTGCCTATGTCGGGCTGGCCCGGGTGATTGCAGAGACGGGCGTGGTCTACATGAGTATGCCGATCAACGAGGCAGGGATAACGGATCTGCTGTTCCATCCAACGGACTATTCCGCAGGAGCTCGCACGTCGATCACCCTGTTCTCGGCGATCCGGACGCAGAGCAAAGCGATGTTTATGGTTCCGCTTGTCCATGCGGCAAAGCTGGGAGACCTGATCCAGAAGTCTCCGAGACGGCTTCTCTGTGCGGTTGTCGCGACGCTCGTGGTCGGGATCGGAGGGAATATCCTGTACACGCTGTATCTGAGCTACACTTACGGTGCATTCAACTTCAGCGATCTGCCGTTTACGGCCTACCCACCGCGTGTCTACGACGCCTTGGTCAATCAGATCAAAGAGGTCCCGGTGATGAAGCCCGAGCGGTATGCGTTGGTGGGGTCCGGGATCGTGCTGTTCAGCGTGATGAGCGTGCTCCGATATCGGTTCACCTGGTGGCCACTTAACCCGATGGGCATGATCGTCCCTGTCGGCCATGCCATGCATTCCACGATGTCGATCTTCCTCGCCTGGGCGGCCAAGTCGATCATCCTGCGGATCGGTGGTATCCAGCTCTACAACCGTTGTCGGCCATTCTTTGTCGGGATCCTGGCAGGTTACGCGATGGCAGTGCTTCTTTCCTTCGTTGTCGATTCCATATGGTTCCCGGAGGATGGGCACCATATGCATTCTTGGTGAGCCTCCGTCGCCCTGCTTTCCCTCACCGGGAGAGCGGTTGGTTCTGGCCGAGGTTTTAGTCCGAAAATTCAGTGAGGGCCCCGCGCTCAGCTGCATCCCCTCTAGCTCCTATCAGGGACTCTCCAGTTCGCATACCACATGGATGACTCCGGGAGTTCTTTCGCCTCTGACCAGCTCTCCTGCATCGTCTTGAACTCGCGGAACTTCGGGTGAATTATGTCGTCCCAGAGCTGCTCGACCTGCTCGAATGTTCTGAGCTTCTGAGTCGGTTTTTGCTCCGCGTACGCCTTGAGCAGTTCTGCCGCCTTGCTCCCCAGCCACTCGACCTCATCACGTATCATCCTTTCACCGATCCTGCGATCCGATTCCCGCGCGTTTCTGCCCATCGCGAAGTGCGGTCCCTCATCGTCAGGGTCAGGTAGCCTCGATATGTCCACACACTCTGGGTGGGTCGCCCACAGGAGAGAGGTCTCCACTCGGCCTGCGTGGTCACCCCCGCTTTCCCCGTCGTTTGCGAAGCCCGGGATGTTGGCCTCGAAGTCCGGGAGAGCATAGAGCCTAGTGCCGATGTAGGGCTGGATTAACTCGACCAACGTTTTAAGGTCCTGCCAATTGGGGCCGTAGTGACCGGTAATCAAGATGGCTGCTTGAAAGTCCAAGGTATCAGCCTGCCGGATCTGATAGCAGACGTTCTTGAAGTGCTGCCAGGGAGGCATGCACGTTAGCCACGATCGATCCGGTCGGCCGACCGCTCGCTCGGACCAGAGGGCGTAGCCGCCGATCTCATGGATGTGCCAGTAGTCGGGAGGCGCGACAATACCACCGTGTTCACTGGCCGCTCGGCAAGCAATCGCGTGCGCTTTGAGGCTGTCGAGTCCGACAGCATTGTGTGGACCGTGCGGTTCGCAGAGCCCGTATGTGAACCAGGCGAGTGGACACGCCTTGAATCTTGCCTCGAGTTGGTCGGGGAACATGCGTTCCCATCTGACTTCAGTCATCACACTTTCCTTCCTGTATGGTATGCTGCCTCGGCCAGTCATTGTCCACGTGGCCATAACGTCTCTGTTTCGTAGAGCCCACAGAACGTCGCGCAGGTTCGTGCTCATTCCCTTGATGCAGAGGGATCACGGACAGCCGCTCGCCGACCTCCGGCATGCCGATGTGACCGAGCTCGACGGATATCCCATAGATCGTCGCTCCAGAATATTCAACGACATAGTTCTAGGGTGCGGGCGGGTAACTCGTGAATGTCTTCTGTCCACCGTCGATGATCACGCGACCTCCAATTGGGATGTGTCTTGACGCCCTTTGGAGGGGCATCTATACTGTGCTCGATTTGCGATTTTCGCGCGTAAGATAGGAGAATCAAGATGGCGATCAAGGTTGGGTTTGTTGGTACGGGGGGGCGGGCCCGAAACCATATGAAAGTGATATCCGAGATGGAGGATGTGGAGTTCGCGGCCATGTGCGACATTTCGGAAGCCTCAGCTCAGGAGGCTGCCGATCAGTTCGGGGGGAGCGTCTACACGGATCACAGTGTGATGCTAGAGACTGAGTCGCTCGATGCTATGTATGTCGTGGTGCCGACGTTTGCGCACTTCGATGCTGAGACGATGGCGGCAGAGCAGGGCGTGCATCTCTTCTTGGAGAAACCGGTCGCGCCCACGATGGAGAAGGCGAACGAAATCCTTGAGGCGACGAAGAAATCCGATGTGATCACGTGCGTCGGGTATCAGCTCAGGTACTTTGGCGCTGTGCAGCAGGCGAAGGAGTTCGTGAGCGGTCGAACCGTGGGTATGGTCGTCTCCCATCGCTGGGGCGGTCTTCCGGGCACACCCTGGTGGCGAGTTATGGCACAGTCCGGCGGACAGATCGTCGAGCAGACGACACACCAGGTGGATATGATTCGGTATGTGGCCGGAGAGATTACTGAAGTGCAGGCATACTACGCCCTCCGGACGCTCGACGATGTGCAGAACCTGGATATTCCGGACAATTATGCGATCACATTCACGATGGAAAGCGGCGCGATCGGGTCTCTCAGTTCGAGCTGTGCGCTCCGAGAAGGTGGGGGTTCGAGCGGGATCGACTTCGTCCTGAACGATGCGAGGCTGCACCTGACAGGAGCCGATGTGGCGCTCTCTCCAGAAGGAGATCTCGGTGAGATGCCCGAGAACCAGGATATCGACCAAGTCTTTATGCACGCCGTTCGTACGGGTGATCGATCGTCTATCCTTTCGGACCTCGAAGACGGGATCCGGTCTCTGGACGTCACGCTGGCGGCAAATCGGTCGGCGGAGACAGGCGGGCCTCAGAAGACCGAGTATGCGCGCCAGAGTTGAGCCTTTCGCGCGACTCCGACGTGTCTGAAGCACGTCTCAAGAGGTCGTCGCCGGAGATTGCTGTTCGTGAGCTGGCCAAAACGGTCGGTTTCGTCGTTCTGCTCGTGATCCTGATTCGTTCGGTTCTCGTGCAAGCCTACCACATCCCTTCCGGGTCGATGGAAGACACGCTACGGGAAGGGGATTATGTGATCGGGGATAAGCTGACCTACGGTACACAGATCCCCGATCGCCTCCCTCTCTTTAAAACAAAGCTACCCTCGTTTAGGATGCCAGGTCTGACTGCACCTCAACCCGGTGATCTAGTCATTTTTGAGTTCCCGGGGGATCCCACGAAGGACTTTATCAAACGCTGTGTGGCGGTTGCGGGTCAAGAGGTCGCGATGCGGGATCGAGTCCTGTATGTCGATGGAAAGATCTTTCCGGAACCCTCGGGCGTTAAATACACGAGGCAGCGTGGTTCTCAAGCCCTTAGGAGAGACAGCTGGGGGCCTGAGACGGTGCCAGATGGCCACCTGTTCGTGATGGGGGATAACCGGGATAACAGCCACGATTCCCGAGTCTGGGGGACTGTTTCGCTGGACAGGGTGAAGGCTCACCCTCTTTTGGTATACTTTTCATGGGAAAGCGGGGCTTCATCCTGGAAACTCTGGGAGAATATCCGTTGGCGTCGCTTGGGTAGGATTGAATAAGAGGGCTAGTTGTGAGCGTAAAATTCGACCCGCGTGGATGGGTGATTTTCGCTTGTCTGGTGATGGCGGCAGCCTGTAAGCCTATACCGACTGCGCCCGAAGGGTCGGACGAAATTATCGACCGAACCTACACGAACTCTGATTGGGGCTTCTCGATTTCAGCGCCACAGGACTCGGTTTGGTCCTTGGCAGCTAGGCAGGTGTTTAACGTGCGCGAGCCGAATGGCCTGGCGCCCGTTCAGGTTATTCTTCGCCGAGCTAATCCTGGCTCGCGTGCGCGCCCGGTTTTCGAGCTCAACTCGTGGGGGCTCGCGTCTGGGCAGTCGCTGGATGACACAGCGACATATTTCGAAGAAATTTTCGAGAGAAATTTCACCAACTACATTCGGCAGGGCCAGAAGACAACGGGAATTGTGGCAGGGGTCCGATCAATCGAGTGGCGGTTCAGGTCACGCGAGCATACCGACATCCATTACTTGAACAACCGATTTCTGAGCGTGATTTTCGGCCGCGGTGATCAAGTATATCAGGTGCTTTGTTCCGGGCAGGATGGTGGATTCCCGGAGACCGAATTTCGCAGCATTATGGCATCATTCCAGTTCAACGAGTAGGCTCGATGCCATGTAGTATCAGGAGCTCAAGGTTGGCCTTGCGCGTGCCGATATATTCAATGACCAAGCGGTATCACTTGCTTCGACGAGGCTCTTCCGGGCTCCGCGGCCCGGAGAGCCTTTTTTTCGAACCGAACGGCCCACGATCTCAGGATCGGGGGCCATCTTTGTTTATTTGCCTTTGCTAAGGCTTTCAGTCCAGTGGCTTACAGGCCTTCCTGATAATGATCATGCTGAACGTCTCGTTTTGAAGTGCCACTCTGAAGATCTCTCTCATCTGTTCATCCGAATCGTCGGGTCCGATCTCCCAGATCGGGTCGCATCCACAGACGGCACCGATTTCGCGAATTCCGACCTTCTGGCCCTTTCCGTCTGTTAGGGGCAGGCCCCCATCCGGAGTCGGCTGACCTCCTGTCGTGAGAGCGCCGCCGTTGTCCAGCACCATCATAATAGCGTTTGAGCCCGCTGCCCTCGCCTGAATTATCCCGTTGATGGAGGCGTGATAGAAGGCTGAATCTCCAGTGATGGCGACTGTACGTTCGGTTATCCCTGCGGCTTGATACCCTGAGGCGACGCCGATGGACGAACCCATACATAGCTTTGCGTCCAGGTATCTTGCAGCGGTGACGACACACCCAGGGTCCGCGGCGAGGTAGGGATTCTGGCCGAGTCCCTCTGCTTCCTCCCTGAACGCCTTGATGATGCCCACATAGGGGCATCCTGCGCAGTGTGCCTTTCTGAAGGGCTTTTCGTCTTCCCAGTTCTCTTCGGTATACGCATGTCTGGGGGAGAAGTCTTGTCGGAGTTCGCTTAATGTTTGCTGGATGTGCCAGCGAAAAAGCTCACCCTCCCAGTTTACGTGTCCCGTCCGTTTACCCAGCACGCGGGCTGTCGCGCCGGCATCATAGCCGACGGTTTTGATCGCGTCCTCTAGGTAGGGGTCGACCTCCTCAAACACGAGGATCTCGTCGCAGGACTTCATGAAATCGCCAACTGTCTTTGAGGGGAGCGGATACAGGGTGTTGAGCTTCAGGATCTGGAAGTCCGAGAGATCCGCGCCATCCACGGCCTCGAGGAACTTTGAATAGACCATTCCAGACGTGATGATGCCTGTCTTACCGGATCCTGATCGTGTGTTTAGTAGTGAGGACTCAAAGGCTTCTTCGATCGTCTTGAGCTTGCCGTGCAGACGAGTATGGCTTTCGTTGACTGTGACAAGTGCCGAGATGAATCGATACGGGTCCCGAGCCGGTTCCAGCGATGGCTTCACCGACGGTGGGGTCAGGCCTTCCATCTCCGCGACGGAGACGCTATAGCTGCGGGTGATCCGGATGACTACGATGGTCTGGTGCTCCTCCGAGAATTCGAAGGCCCACTTCATTGTTTCCCGGCCTTCTGCGGCATCGGAGATCTCGACCATGGGGAGTTCGGTCAGGAAGGAGATCGGACGCGTGTCCTGCTCGTTCTGCGATCCCCAGGCGCCAGGGTCGTCACCCATCAGGATGACCAGACCGGCGTGAGCCCCCGTCATGTTCAGGACCATGATGGTGTCGAGCGCGACGTTCATCCCGACGCTCTTGAGACAGACCAGAGCTCGCTTGCCCGCCTGCGACGCGCCCGCAGCCTGATCCAGAGCGATTCGCTCGTTTACGCACCATTCAGTGTGATGCCCGTAGTCTTTTGACGTTTCCTCGAGGGCGAGGAACGTGTTCGTTCCCGGTGAACCAGGGTATCCCGTGACAACCGAGACTCCTGCTTCAATCGCTCCCCAGGCGAGCGCCTGCTCGCCGTGTACGTTCTGTAAAGCCATGAATCGCTCCCTGATAGGTTTCTGGATACGATATCGATGTTAACGGAGGGCCCTGACAGTGTCAAGCTGGACGGGCTAAATCAGGCCGATCGAGCGCCAGTAGAGCAGGTTTAGCGGGACCAAAAGGACCAGGTTGACGACGCAGATCAGGATCATCACGATAGCAAACTGCCGCATTGAGACATACCCGTAGGCGTAGGCTATCATGAAGGGCGCGCCTTGGTAGGGCAGGAAGACCATGCCCGCTGCGACGGCGACGCTTAGTCCGACCTGTAACGGTGTCAGACCAGAGGCCACTCCGACTTCGACCAAGGGAGGGGTGAGGATGCCGCCGACAACGGCCGTATCAACCAGAAGGTTGAACGGGGTGACGGCGTAGGTGATGGCGGAAAGCTGCGCGAAAGGGTCGGTCTGATCGAGTAGCAGCCAGCCCGATAGTCCCGAGGCTAGGTGGCTGCTCGCGCCGGAGGAGACGAAGGCCTCGCCGAGGGCGAACACGCTTCCGATGTAGATAAGGATCGGATAGTTCACCTTCTGCAGATCCTTGGTGGTGAGCGGTCCGATTCCCGGGAACAGGCAGAGGATGGAAAGACCGAGGCCGACCATGACAGGATGGATCTGGTGAAAGGCATCGGTTGACCACGCGAGGACACCGCCTAGAAGCAGGATCAGAGCCTGGATCTCGCGACGGCCGATGGGAGCCTCCACGGATGCGTCGGTTGGCGGCGTTTTGAAGACCGGCCGAAAGATCAGGAGTATCAGGCCGGCTCCAACCAGAACGCGAACCAGACCGATCACCGGGAAGACATACAGAGCCCATTCCGCCCAGAAAACCGGATGACCAGTATCTTCGAGTACGCCCATGATCACGAGGTTTGGAACAGAGGCCGTCAGGATTCCAGTGCCGCCATAGTATGTTGCGCATACGACGGACAGAATGATCGCGGCGCTGACCGGTGATTTCGGCTTTTCGCCGAGGGAATTGATGAGCGATATCAGAATCGGTAGAACAATCAGGACGCGGACCACCCCTGACGGGATTAGGATCGCGAGAAGCAGTCCGATAAGTGACAGATCGAGAATGAATAAGGAAGGTCGTCTGAGGCGACCGATCACGATCCCCGTGAGTCTCGTCCCCAAGTTCGTCTCGGTGATGAGCTGGCTGATCACCATGCCTGCAAAGACAAGCCAGACTGCTGGCTTGGCGAAAGCCATGAAGGTCGACTCGAACGACGCGACGTCTAAGAGGGGGAGCGCGAATAGCAGACACAGTGCTGTTATTTCGATCGATACCGGCTCGAGTGTCCAGCAGACCGCCGATACCAGCGCCAATGCGATCACGATCCGGGCTTGAGGAGCCAGAGGTAGGGGCGCTAGAGCCGGTCCAGCAATCGACAGGCATAGCAGGCAGGCTGTTAAGATAGCTTTGTGTGACATAGTTGGAAGATAGGCACACGAAGTCCGCTTCGCAGGGAAGAGGACGGGATTCCTTGACGCGTTCAGGCGACAGGAGGATATTGCGGTCAAAATCGACCTGAATGGGAGGATACATGCTGATCAAAGGGTTCAATGGTGTCTATCCGGCGGCTGTCAGTCCAAAGGATGACGCGGGCAGGTTCTGCAGTCGACGGTTTGAAGCGCTTGCGGCAAGGCTGTATGGAGCCAACTGCCACGGTCTCTATATGTGCGGAAACACCGGCGAAGGGTATCTCCTGTCGACGGACGAGCGAAAGGAAGCCACTGAGGCGGCGGTGGATGTATCCCGCGAGAAGGGCAAGGTGATCGTGCACGTCGGGGCCCCCTCAGAGTCGGAGGCTGTCGATCTTGCCAAACACGCTGCCGATGTCGGGGCAGACGCGATTTCGAGTCTCCCCCCGTATGTGCAGGGATACGATTTCGAGGAGGTCTACGCACACTACACTCGACTCGCCTATGCAAGCGGATTGCCCCTGTTCGTTTACTACATACCGGTTGTGACACATCGAGAGTTCAGTCTGTCTGAAATGGACAGGTTGCTGGGCATAGAAGGAGTCGCGGGGTTAAAGTTCACGAACCACAATCTCTACCTGATGGAAGGGATTATAGATGGTGGACGTGATCCGCACGTGTTTAACGGCCACGACGAGGTCTTCTTGGCCGGGATGGTTATGGGTGCGCAGGCAGGGATCGGGACGTTCTACAACCTTCTGCCGGGTCATTTTGTGGGGATCTATGAAGCAATGGCGAAGGGAGATTATGCGGAGGGGTTGAGACTGCAACGGGACGTAAACCGTCTGATCCGGGCAACACAGACCGTCAGGATGAACGGGGCCATCCACTCGTTGCTAAGGTGGCAAGGGGTCGAGTGTGGAGATCCCATACGCCCCGCACGACCGCTCGATTCGGAAGAGGCGGGGCGACTAAAAGCGGAACTCAGCCGGGC
>DPVD01000414.1:3067-13414 GCA_003526745.1 Candidatus Latescibacterota bacterium | reverse complement strand
GGAGGGTATGGCGTACCGGCTCGTCCCGGAGCACGGTCCTGGACAATTCGATCTTGCTCGCACACGTGACAACCTGATGGGCACTTACCGTTATCGGGGCATCAACCAGCCCGAGTTCTATAAGGATCCCGTAGCTAGGCGTCTTCTCGGCAATTACCTCGTCCTCTTCGAGGGGCTGACTCAGATCTACGTGGCCACGAAGGATTTTGGTGGGGCCTTCGAGGCCTTGCAGTTCGCAGAGATGAACATCCCTCCCCATGCCATGGATGACGACCGGATGTGGCGAGCTCTGTCGTTGAGATATCGGGATGTGGCGAGAGGTTACTATGATCAAGGCAACCGTGACAGTTCGCGGGTTGCGCTCGAGAACTTGCTTAGGATGAACCCTGAACTAGGCAGCCAGAATGAGATCGGCCAGATCTTTAATCTCTGGAAGGCGGCAGAGCCGGATTCCTAGAAAGTCGTCGTTCCCTAGTCGAGCGATCCACAAAGTTGATCCAGAAGCACAGAGAGGGCCGGCGGTCCACTGACTGACTGCCCTCTCTGTGCTTGATGGTGCCGTCTAGGCGTATCCGAGTCAACGATACCTACGCATTCGACGCTTCATCAGCACGAACCCCACCGCAAAGCCTCCGATGTGCGCATACCACGCGACACCTCCTCCCACACCTCCCTGATCCATCCACGCATTCAACAGCTGAACACCAAACCACATCCCCAGGACGATCACTGCAGGGACACGGACGATCTGGATGAAGAAGAAGATCGGGACCAGCACGTGGATTCTCGCTCCCGGAAACGCCGCCATATAGGCACCCAAGACGCCGGCGATGGCACCGCTTGCCCCGACAAGCGGGATGATCGACTCGGGATCGATAGCGATATGGGCCGCCGTGGCGACCACACCGCAGAAAAGGTAGAACACGAGGTATCGTGTGTGACCAAACATATCCTCGATGTTGTTGCCGAAGATCCACAGATACAGCATGTTGCCAGCGATGTGCAGCCATCCGCCGTGCATAAATAAGGATGTGATCAACGTGGAGTAGACGGGATACGGGGTCGGCGAGATTGCATCCACACCGTGCGTCAGTTCGAACGGTATGGCTCCCCAGCTCGCCGTGAACACATCGAAGCCTGACGTCCCAAGGAGTTTCGCATACAGAAACAGCCCCACATTGGCGAACAGGATAGCGCCCGTAAACAGAGGCAGACGGCGCGCTGGATTGTCGTCGCGGATCGGTATCAACACGGTCGGCTCCGGGAGTTTCGGTCGAGGATTGGCCGTCTTATCCCGGTAGTTGGAGTCACTCGGCAGTGAACCGGCTTACGGCCACGGTCTCGTTGCCGCAGGTGTCACGTACCCGAACGGTCAGCGTGTGAGATCCAGGTGCGAGCGGTTTCCTCAACAGTCCTCTCGCCACATCCGCCTCGGGATCATACTCGAAGATCATCGTTTCTCCATCCAGATCAAATGCGATCAGCTCCTCTTTCGTGAGTCCCGAAAGGCTGTCTCGCATGCTAACCCGGATTTCGGGCATCAGCGGCGTCGTGGACCCGTCTTTGGGGTGGTCGATATCAACCTCGGGAGCTACGTCGTCCACGATCAGCGCATAGACCGAGAAGTGCCGTACACCAGCTCCGATCGTCTTTCGCACGCTATCCACGTCATTCCAGACGAAGGACCAGCCTTTGTCGGTCAGCTCATACAGCCCCAAATGGCTTTGATTGACACCCTCAGGGGACTCGATGTGCACGGGCACCAAATCCCTAAACGGAATGACCGCTGGTTCGAACTTGTAGGGTTTCCCGACGAGCTGAACTCTCTCATCTTTGATTTTTACCGTCTCGACACGCCCTTCGAACGGATGATATACGTTCGAAGACCCAAACCGTGCGGTCGCAAGCCCGTCCGTCGACTCCAAAGTGCCACCGGTCGGTCGCACAGCCCGCACAGACAAAACAAGCGTCGTGTCCAGTCCCGCGGCGTTCACACGGACCTCAGAACCGCGAGTTTCATTCGGGATCACGGCCTCGTACTCTGATCCGCTCACTGCGTGAACACTGATCATCTTCGATCCCACACGCACGGACGGCGGACTAGCAAAGGGCTCGGTAGACGCGATCGTCAGGATCGACCGCCGTTCGAGCAACTTGCTGGTCACCCACGCCTGTCCGGACTCGACAGATCCATCGACTGAACAGATCGCAGCCGGACCATCTTCGAACCGTGCCCTGTAGTGCGGGCCTGTCGAACTCGCTAACGTCGTCGCAAATCCTTCATCCTTAACTCGTGCGGTCTTGATCCACTTCCAAGTCTCAAGATCGCCGGAAGACTCGATGATCATGGATCGCTTCTGCTCCAGGGACCGATCGAACCTCGCCTCGATGATGACACCCTTGTCCAATGCAGTTGCCGTCATACCGGAAATCCAGACGGGCCTAGTCACCGCCACATCGACCTCTGCGATGGCTTCGTTCCCCGCAGCATCGTCTGCAGTAATTTTCAGCGAATGGGCACCCGGTCCCAAGTGCGAACCGGCACCTCGCGCCTCAACGCCAGCATACAGGACACCCGAACCGATCGGGAAATCGCCATACAAGGGGAGTGTATTCCCTCTCTCCACATATAAATTGTGGAAGCCCCTCATCCCGCTGCGGTTCAGGATAAAGCTCCGGTCCAAATCGACCTCGTAGACCTGTGTATAGCTAAACGCATCGTACTGGGAGCGAAAAATCTTCTGCTCGTCGACCATAAGGGTCAGACCATAAGGCGCGAGTCTGTTCGTCAAAGCCGATGCATCCGCTCGGTCGAACACCTTGAGGGCAAGACCGATTCGGCCCCAGAGGGACACAGGATCTGCCGACCAGCGGTCTCCCGACCAAGTCAGTGTCCGGACCGTCGGAACGTTCCGTCCATCGACACGGGCCTCAGCATCCAGAGGAACGAAAGCAAGGGCGACCAGGGTCGGCTGGGTCGTGTCGGTCACCCTAAACCCGTTCAAAAGCGGGTTGAGTGGACGCTGCTTCTCGTCCCGAATCTCGAAATGCAGATGCGGAAACCCGGACCCCGTACTCCCCGAAAAAGCAACCGTCTCACCACGCTTCACCGGAATCTGACCAGGCGGCAGATAAAGATCCACGCTGTAGGCGCCGCGATGGTCCTGCTCATCCGCAACCGCCTGCTCGATCGACTCCGCAAAGCTGGACAGGTGAGCGTAGACCGCCGTCCTTCCGTTGATCAGTTTGAGATAAACGACCTTCCCGTATCCCCACGGCGAAGTACGGACCCGCCAAACATAACCATCCGAGACGGCGACACAGGCGTAGCCCTCTTTCCCCCAGGTCTTGACGTCCAGACCCGCGTGGAAACGGCCGCTACGATACTCTGCATAAGTGGAGGTGAGTGCGGGAGGTCCATCAAGGGGCCACTCGTAGGGCTCAGCCAAGAGCTGGCTGAACAGGATCAGATTCCATACGGCAGCGAATAGCCAATTCAAACGCATTCTAACCTCTTGAACCACACAGACTTACTATTTGAGCCAGTATAGGGTGTTTGATCATGAGGGTCAAGATGGTGGCCAGAACCGGGGCAGATCTCGGCCAAAAACTCCTTGCCGACGGTAGAGTGCTTCTATAGATTTGTAAATTAATGAGTTGAGTGATTTCTGGAGCCCGGGCACTGTCTGATTGCGCTCGGGTTTTTTCGGTTTGAAAGGACGTTGAATCACCATGCTGTCTGCCCTTCGAAGTGCTCTGTTCGTCAAGGTTATGATGGTCATCGTAGCCGCTGCATTTGTCGGCCTGATCGTCCTTGAATGGGGTGCGGATTACAGCAGCACCAGTCGAGGCGCGACCAACTTGGTCGGCGTGATAAACGGAAACGAAGTCACATACGAGCTTTTCGATCAGCAGCTTCGGGGGGCGTATCGTCTGGAAAAAAACAGGGGCGTAGAGGATCCGGATCTGGGCCAGCTGGTCCAACAGGAGTGGGATCGCCTAATCACGCAGACGATTATCAGTCAGCAGATCGAGAAGTATCAGATCCAGGCTACTGATCAGGAAATCGACTTCTTCAACCGGAACAGCCCGCCACCCGAAATCCAGGAAATCGAGTTCTTCCAAACGGACGGTGCATTCGACCTGTCCAAGTATCATCTGTTCCTCGACACGCCTTCCACGTATTCGGACCCGAACAACAAGAACATCGTTCTTTACGCAGAAAACCGGGCCCGTGAACAGCTGCTATCCGGGAAGCTCCAAGAGCTCATCGCGGGTAGCGTCAAGGTGACCGAAGCCGAAGTGCGCGAAGCGTTTCAAGAGAAGAAAGCCCAGGTCAAGGTCGTCTACGCTGGGATCGAGACTGCTCGTATCGCCGACTCGCTCGTGACCGTCGAGGACAGTGCGCTGTCCGAATACTACATCGCGCATACATCCGACTTCGAGCAGGACGAAGCGATCCGCGCATCCTTCGTTACGTTCCAGAAAACTGCGTCGGCCAGGGATGAAGAGAATGCCCGGACGGAAATCCATCGGATCCGCACAGAGATCGAGAAGGGTGGCAACTTCGCGGAGCTCGCAGAGGACTACTCGGACGACCCCGGAAGCGCTCGAAGAGGCGGTGACCTCGGGTTCTTCGGACGGGGACAGATGGTCAAGGCCTTCGAGGACACAGCCTTCACGCTCGACCCGGGATCCATGTCCATGCCCTTCAAGACACAGTTCGGCTGGCATGTCTTGAAGGTCGACGACAGGAAGGGCGAGGGCGACTCGCTCCAAGTCAAGGCGCGCCACATCCTTCTGCGTGTCCAGCCGGGCCGCGACACACTCGACAGCCTCCGCATCCTCGCAGACGATTTCATGGAAGACGCTCGCGAGTCCGGGTTCAACACCGTGGCATCTCGCGAAAACCTAGAGACGGGCGACACGGGTTACATTACTGCGGGTGCCTTCTTCCCTCTGCTTGGCAACAAGACGTCCGGACTCGTCAACGCATTCCTCGAAGCGAAGCCGGGCATGGTCTCACCCACTTACGAATCGGACCGTGGCATCTATGTCTTCGTACTCACTGAGAAGCGTGATGCCGGTGTCCGCCCTCTGGATGAGGTCACGAATCAGGTTGCGGGCCGGGTTCGCCAGCAACTCAAGCGCACGGTCGCAGCAGGTCGGGTTCGCGATATACTCGCTGAAGTCAGGGGCGGACAAGCTCTGAAGGAAGCGGCCGAGTCACGCGAGCTACGCTACGCCGAACCTGAGCCCTTTGCCAAAGCAGACTTTGTTCCGACCGTCGGCAGTCGAAATGCTTTTGTCGGAAAGGCTTTTGAGTTGGACAGCGGAGAAATGAGCGATGTGGTCATCACTCGAAACGGTGCCTATGTGCTTCAGGTAGTAGAACACCTTGGGGCACAAGAGTCGAATTTCGACCTCGAGAAGGCACAGCTAACAACACAACTGCTCACGTCCAAACGGAACGACATGATCTCGGCCTGGCTCACAGAACTTCGCGACCAAGCGGAAATCACAGACAACAGGCATCGGTTCTATACGGAGTTCTAGCTCTTTATAAAGATCTGAGTACCGGGATCACCAACGAAACTCCGAAGCCCTGGTGGCATCGGAGTGTTGTTATTTGGGGCCACCTTGGAGGCGACACGTGCACCAGCACCCATTCAGAATCGCCCTCGGACAGTACAACTTCGTCGTCGGGGACGTTGAAGGGAACAAAGATCGTGCGATCGATGCGATCGGAAGGGCAAGAGATGTGGGCGCATCCGTGATCGCCTTTCCCGAGCTGGCCCTGACTGGTTATCCACCTGAAGACCTCTTGTTCAAACCTCGCTTCATCGACGCAAACCTGCGCGCACTCGACGCCGTGGTCAGCGCTTCGTCGGACATCACGACAGTAATCGGTTTTGTCGATCGACAGTCCGACATCTACAACGCCGCAGCTATAATCTCCAACGGACAGCTGGAGGGCGTCTTTCACAAGCACTTCCTACCGAACTACGGGGTCTTCGACGAAGAGCGATACTTCCAGGCAGGCTCTGAGGACCCGGTCTTCCGACTTCACGATGTTGTCCTCGGTGTGAACATCTGCGAGGATATATGGTATCCGGGTGGACCTGCTCGTGAACAGGCGCTCCGAGGTGATGCTGATATCATCGCCAACATTTCCTCCTCTCCGTTCCACGACGGCAAGGGCTTGCGCAGGGACCAGATGATCGCTACTCGAGCAGCCGATCACGGCGTCATACTCGCTTTCTGCAACCTAGTTGGGGGTCAGGACGAACTCGTGTTCGACGGTGGAAGCTTCGTCGTCGACCAGTCCGGATCGATCATCGCGCAGGCAGGCAGGTTCGTGGAGCAGCTTCTAGTCGTGGATGTAGATATCGAGTCTGTCTTCCGTCATCGTCTTCACGACCCGCGGCGACGTAAAGAGAAGAGCACGTCAGGCAGCCCGATCGCGCCGGTCACGTTGGTAGGTTCACGTTCGCACCCGAAGGAAGCGGCGACCGACAATCTGACCTCACCCGCTCCGCCCGTACCCAGACCCGAGGAGCGTCTCTCCGACATCTACAGGGCGCTCGTTGTCGGCACAAGGGACTACGTCTGCAAGAATGGTTTCGAAAAAGTTCTAGTCGGGTTATCGGGCGGCGTAGACTCTGCCCTCGTCGCCGCAATCGCCTACGACGCGCTGGGGCAGGAAAGCGTAGGTCTGGTCACGATGCCTTCCCGTTTCTCTTCCGACGGAACCAAATCAGACGCACAGCAAATGGCCGACAAACTCGGTATCCGGCTTGTCACGCTGCCGATTCAGAGCATCTTCGATACCTACCTAACTGAACTGTCCGACGAGTTCAAAAACCGCCCATCCGACACGGCGGAAGAGAATATCCAGCCTCGAATACGAGGCAATCTGCTGATGGCCCTGTGCAACAAGTTCGGGTGGCTAGTCCTGACGACGGGGAACAAGAGCGAGATGAGCATGGGCTACGCCACGCTCTACGGTGACATGGCGGGTGGTTACGCGGTGATCAAGGACATCTACAAGACACTTGTCTACGATCTCTGCGAATACCGAAACGGTCTTGAAGACGGCCCCATTATACCGCTGTCGATCATCGAGCGGCCACCGACGGCGGAGCTTCGCGAGGACCAACTCGACACGGACAGCTTGCCACCCTACAACATCTTGGACCCAATCCTGCAAGCCTACGTCGAAGAGGACAAGAGTTTGAAAGAGATCGTCGATCAGGGCTTCGACGAGAAACTCGTCACTCGCGTCATCCGATCCGTCGACCTGAACGAATACAAACGTCGACAGGCGCCTCCTGGAGTCAAAATCACGCCTCGCGCCTTCGGCCGAGATCGAAGACTCCCGATCACAAACAGGTGCCGAGAGTATTGAGTCTTGGCACTTCGAACGCGTCTTCGTCAGCGCCCTGTTCCTTGCCCTCTCGGCTTGCGGTTCGATTGACCCAACCCTTGACAGTCCCAGTTATGACCCCGCCTAACCTGATCGTACTGCCGACCTCGACTTCTAGATCTGGATACTAACCGACCTAGTCGAAGACGGTTGGGCGGTGACGGATATCCGGTGTCTCGTTGGACGTGTGGAAGGCGGATCCCAGCGCTTGAGAGTTCTACGGATCTTGGGCATAGAAATTGACGCCCCTGCGGGTGGAGAGCATCTCTTGAACAACAACAATGAGTTCGACTCCAACCCGCACGCGACACGTCTGATCGTCTATGTATACGATAGACCGTAGGGGCTGACCCTCGATGCCTTCGCGGATTCCGTTCGTGGCGTCTCCTATAGCCGCTCTGGATCAGCGATTCGATGACCAGCCGGCAAAGACCCTGAGCTTTTTGGGCACTCGCCAACCGAATCGTCCGCGTAACGCCTCGAAATCACTTGTTCCGAAACACATCGTAGAAGGCGACCGATACTTCTATTTCTCCCTGACCTGGGAAAACCAACCATGCCATGGTGATGAATGTGGGACGGATCATCGAAACCTTCAAGCTCCTCAACGGAACTGGATAGCTGCACAGATGCTCTTGGAAACAGGACGCCCCCTCCGTCAAACGACGAAGGGGGCGCTTTCTTATGTCTCTTTTCTAAGATAGAGCTAGCCGTGGACTCTCAACCTGTTTATTGCTCTCGCGAGAGCCGCTTCGGCTCGTTCGATATCCACCTCTGGGTCACGCCTCGTCTTTAGACGATCACGGGCTCGATCTCTTGCCTCTTCTGCACGTGTCCTATCGATCGAATCAGCCAGCTCCGCAGTTTCTGCGAGCACCGTCAGTTGGTCGCTTATTACTTCGGCAAATCCGCCATTGACGGCCGCCATTCTCTCGTCCCCCCCCTCCTCCCGGATCCTCAGCTGTCCGATTCCGAGCGCCGATACCATCGGATGGTGCCCGGACAGCACACCGAATCCGCCATCGATACCCGGGGCACGAACGTGCTCGACCGTTCCAGAGTAGAGGGTCTTTTCTGGCGTGACTATTTCGAGTTGGAAGGTCGGCATCTCTAGCTGCTCATTCCCTTGGCTTTCTCGACTGCCTGCTCAATCGTACCGACCATGTAGAAGGCCGTCTCTGGCAGATCGTCATATTCGCCGTCCACGAGTCCCTTGAAACCGCGAACTGTGTCCTCGATCTTCACATACTCACCCGGGATGCCCGTAAAACCTTCACCCACTGTAAACGGCTGTGTCAGGTACATCTGGATACGTCGGGCACGGCCGACGACCAGCTTGTCGTCGTCCGAAAGCTCGTCAATGCCGAGAATCGCGATGATCTCCTTCAGGTCGTTGTAACGCTGCAGGATCTGCTGCACGCCCTGCGCCACATCGTAGTGCTCGTCGCCCACGACTCGCGGGTCAAGAATCCTCGAATTCGAGGCAAGCGGGTCGACCGCGGGATACAGACCCTGATCGGCCAGGTTTCGTTCGAGTACGATACGACCGTCAAGGTGACTAAATGCCGTCACCACACCCGGATCGGTGTAGTCGTCTGCAGGAACGTAAATGGCCTGCACAGACGTGATCGATCCGTTCTTTGTCGTCGTGATACGCTCTTGGAGCGCGCCCATCTCAGTAGCGAGAGTCGGCTGGTAACCCACCGCCGACGGCATGCGACCGAGAAGTGCCGAAACTTCGGCGCCTGCGAGGATGAACCGGAAGATGTTGTCGACAAAAAACAGCACGTCCTGACCGTGTTCCTCTCGGAAATTCTCGGCGATCGTCAGGCCGGTCAAAGCGATACGCTGACGGGCCCCGGGCGGCTCGTTCATCTGACCGAAGACCATCGCAGTCTTGTCGATCACACCCGACTCCTCGAGCTCCATCATCAGATCCGTGCCCTCACGAGTCCGTTCACCCACACCGGCGAAAACCGAGTAACCACCGTGACTCGAGGCCACGTTGTTGATCAGCTCGGTCAGGATGACCGTCTTACCCACCCCGGCGCCTCCGAACAGACCCAGCTTACCACCGCGGGCGAACGGACAGATCAGATCCATCACCTTTATACCCGTCTCGAGCATATCGTCTGACGTGACCTGATTTTCGTGCGGAGGTGCCTCGTTGTGGAGCGGGAGACGTTGAGCATCGGGTGGGAACGAATCTTTCCCATCTATCGGGTCACCTACAACGTTCAGGAGACGGCCCAGTACCTGCTCGCCAACGGGAACCGTGATCGGGCTGCCGGTGTCGGTCACCGTCGTTCCCCGGACAAGCCCGTCAGTCGAGTCCATGGCTACGGTCCGAACCATGTTCTCACCGAGATGCTGCTGAACTTCAAGCACAAGACGCTTGTCGTCCTCGCGCTTCAGCTCTAGGGCGTTATAGATCGGTGGAAGCTCACTGCCGGAGAAATCGACATCGACTACCACACCGACAATCTGCCTGACTGTCCCTTCATTCATCTGTACCGCCTCGTTTATTAGTCGTTCCCAAGCTCCAGCCTGGAAATCAGGGTTCCTCTTGATCTTCCCTTCACGTCTTTTCTTGTCTAGGCGTAGCTTCAGCGAAGGCGAGCGTCTTCTTGTTGCCTCGCCTCTAGGCGACGGCCTCCGCACCGCCGATGATATCCATCAGTTCAAGCGTAATCGCCGTCTGACGGACCTTGTTCACCTCACGTGTGAGTTCATCGATCAGATCACCCGCGTTCTTTGTGGCATTGTCCATCGCCTGCATACGTGCTGCCTGCTCACCTGCATTAGACTCGAGGAGTGCACGCCAGACTTGGAAGTTCACCTGCCTCGGAATCAACGTGGCGAGGAGCCTGTCCGGATCGGGTTCGAACAGGAACTCGGTTCCCCGATCCTCCTCTTCCCCC
>DPVD01000414.1:1144-2770 GCA_003526745.1 Candidatus Latescibacterota bacterium | reverse complement strand
CCTCCTCTTCCCCCCCCTCCGGCACGATCGGCAGTAGTTGATGCACGACAGGCACCTGGTAGGCGACCGATCGGAACTCGCTGAAACACAGCATCACGCGATCGACTTCTCCATTCAGGAACCGCGCGGCAAGATCCTGACCGATAGAGGAAGCAATCGTGAACTGGAGATCACGAAACACATCGATCCGCTCGTCCACGACGTTGTAGTCACGGTTGCCGAAGTAGTTCCGCGTCTTTCGACCGATGGCCACAACATCCGTATCGCCTTCCGTCTCGCTGATCTCAGTCGAAGCACGTCTAAAGACACTCGAGTTGAACCCGCCGCAGAGCCCCCGATCAGAGGCGATAACGGCGATGGCCGTACGTGACGCCTTTCGATCAACCAGCAGAGGGTGTTGACTGGTGTCGACAGAACCGCTCAGCCGTCTCAGGATGCTGTCGAGCTTCAGCGCGTACGGACGCGCAGCTTCGATGTCCTCTTGGGCTTTGCGCATCCTAGCCGCAGCCACGAGCTGCATCGCATTCGTGACCTTCTGGATGTTCTGGATACTCGAGACGCGGGTCCTGAGTTGCCGCAGTGTTGCCAAACGTCTCTCTCCTATTCAGAGGCTGTAAAGCCAGCCTTGAAGGTGTCGATAATACCCGAGAGCTTGTCTTCGAGCTCTTCGCTGAGCTCTTGCGTCTCGTCGATCGTCGAAATAATGTCCGGGTGTCCGTCTCGGACATAGGCGATAAGCTCTTCCTCGAACCTCTGCACGTCGCTGGTCGGAATATCCAAGATCTTGCTCGCCGAGAAGAGCGAAACAACCTGCTCGCCCAGATTGAGGGGACTGAATTGGCCCTGTTTCAAGAGTTCTGTCAGCTTCTCACCCTGGTTGAGAAGGGCCTGCGTTGCCTGATCGAGACCTTCCGTACCGAACTGCGCAAAGGCTTTCACGTCGTTGTATCGGGACAGGTCGCCCTTGAGTGTTCCCGATACAGCACGCATCGCCTTTGTCTTCGCCGAACTCACTCGAGAAACCGAAGCACCCACATCCATCGCTGGCCGGATACCTGCGTAGAACAACTCGGGCTTCAGCAGAATCTGGCCATCCGTAATTGAAATCACGTTCGTTGGCACGAAGGTCGACACGTCACCCTCAAGAATCTCGATAACGGGAAGGGCCGTCAGCGAACCACCGCCCTTTTCCTCGTTCATCTTTGCCGCTCGCTCAAGCAGACGTGAGTGAAGGTAGAACACGTCACCCGGGTATGCCTCACGACCCGGAGGACGTCTCAGCACCAGTGACATCTCGCGATACGCCCAAGCCTGCTTGGAAAGATCATCATAGACGATCAGGGCGTGATCACCCTTGTCCCGGAAGTACTCACCCATCGAGCATCCGGCGTAAGGCGCCAAAAACTGCAGAGGTGCGGGCTCACTCGCGGTAGCAGATACGACGATCGTATACTCCATCGCCCCGGCAGCCTCGAGCTCGGCAACCACCTTGGCTACGGTCGATGCCTTCTGACCGACGGCCACATATATGCATTTTAGGCCTGATGCCTTCTGGTTGATGATAGTGTCGAGCGCGATAGCCGTTTTGCCCGTCTGCCGATCGCCGATGATCAGCTCGCGCTGACC
>DPVD01000414.1:427-819 GCA_003526745.1 Candidatus Latescibacterota bacterium | reverse complement strand
GTCGAGTCGACAATCTTGAGACCCGTCGCCATCGACTCGCGCACTTCCTGACGGTCCATCACACCAGGTGCGATCCGTTCGATAGGCAAGGTCTGATCAGTCGAGATCGGGCCCTTACCATCGATAGGTTGTCCCAGCGGGTTCACAACGCGACCGAGAAGGCCCTCGCCAACGGGCACCTCGACAATGCGACCCGTTCGTTTTACCGTGTCGCCCTCGCGTATTTCGGTATCATCACCAAATAGCACGCACCCAACGTTGTCTTCTTCGAGATTGAGCGCCATTCCCATGATGTCGTTCGGGAATGCCACCAGCTCACTCGCCTGAACGTTCGCCAAACCGTGAACGCGGGCCACACCATCACCCACCTGGATCACAGTCCCGGTTTCGTA
>DPVD01000414.1:0-121 GCA_003526745.1 Candidatus Latescibacterota bacterium | reverse complement strand
ACATCGACATCGCGCTTCGACTCGAGGATCTGTTGCTTCAGGATCTCCGAGATCTCATCGGGTCGAATCTGTAAGTTTGTCGCCATAGAGCCTTCTTTACCTTGTCTTTTTGCTCGGCGGT
>DPVD01000273.1:4983-6193 GCA_003526745.1 Candidatus Latescibacterota bacterium | reverse complement strand
CATGGATCAGGTCGAGGTCAAGCCCGACGATACGATCCTGATCATTGGCGCCGGAGCGATCGGACTGCTTCATGTGATGGTTTCGCGCGCACTTGGAGCTGAACGTGTTATCGTCGCAGGACGGCGAGAGAATCGTCTCAAACTGGCATGGGCTCTCGGCGCGGACGCTGTGATCGACGTCGAGAAAGAGAACACCTTCAACAAGGTCAAGGAGTTGACGAACGGTTTGGGCGCCGATATCGTAATCGAGTGCACGGGTCAACTCGCCGTCTGGGAAGAGACCCCTGACCTTACACGACCCGGTGGCTCCGTGATCCTGTTCGGCGGTCTGCCCAGCGGCACCAAAGCCACCTTCGACACATCTCGCATCCATTACGACCAGATCACGCTCAAGGGCGTGTTCCACTACACACGGAGCGCGGTCAAGAAAGCCTACCAGCTTCTGACCGAGAAGAAGATCACCGTGAGCGGTCTCATCTCCGGGACCTACTCGCTGAACGACCTCAAGCACGTGTTCGAAGACCTTCTTCATCAGGGGCAGGGCATCAAGTTCGCCGTCGTGCCAAATGATGCAGAGCCTCGCTCAGCGAAAGCCGGGTAGCAAGCACTTGAGCGAACCCTGCGAAGCCATACCCAGTCTTATGCGTGTCGCCAAGCTCTACGACCTAGACGACATCAGAATTGAAGAACATCCCGTACCAGAGTTGAGCCCGCATGATGCACTTATTCGAATGGCTGTTTGCGGTATCTGCACCAGCGACACATTCCCCTGGTATGTCCGAAGAAAGGCGCCAGCAGTCCTAGGACACGAAACGGCTGGCCGTATCGTCAAGCTCGGTTCGGAGGTCTCCGAATTTTCGGTCGGTGACCGGGTCTTCATCCATCACCACGCGCCGTGCATGTCCTGCCGCCATTGCCAGCATCAGGAATACTCCATGTGCAAGACGTGGCGCGAATCCGCGATCGATCCTGGTGGGCTCGCAGAATATGTTCGAGTACCGGGTCACAACCTCTCACACGACTGCTTCAAGATTCCGGACACGATGTCCATGGAGGATGCAGCACTAATCGAGCCGGTCGCGTGCGCCGTGCAGGCTCTCCGACGAAAGTCGCCAGTAAGGCAGGGAGATCATGTCCTTGTAATCGGGGCAGGAATGATGGGTCAGATCCTGATGCTCCTGTCAAAGCACTACGGCGCCCGCACAGTCAT
>DPVD01000273.1:0-4601 GCA_003526745.1 Candidatus Latescibacterota bacterium | reverse complement strand
ATAGACGTTGGAAATGGCGACCTCAGAGACCGCGTAGACAACGCAACCTCGGGAGACATGGCTGATGTCGTGGTTGTTTGCCCCGGATCCATCACAGCGATGGAGATCGCCCTCGACGTGACGGCACCTGGGGCGACGGTCTGTCTGTTCACGCCTTCCCGAGAGGATGAGGAACTGACAATCAGCCCTCACGAATTCTGGTTCAAACACATCACGCTCACGGCCAGCTATTCCTGCGGTCCACCCGACACACGTGATGCCGCGAACCTGATTGGCAAGGACATTGTCACTGCGGACCGAATCGTTACAAATCGATTCAGCCTGGAAGAAGCAAGCAAGGGATTCGCCACCGTGTCTGCTGCACAGGAGTCTATTAAGACGCTGGTCATCATAAACGAGAAGGAGGCCCGATCGTGAACGACATCCCGAGAGTGGAGCTTTATTCGATCGGGACAGAGCTTCTGATGGGTCAGATCCAGGACACGAATGCCTGGTGGATGGCCCAGCAGGTTGCTCGACTCGGTGGCCAGATCAGTAGGATCGTGATCCTCGACGACGATGTCGACGACCTAGTCCAGGTGCTCGGCGATGCTGTAGAGCGCAAGACCCGGGTCATTATCACGACGGGTGGGCTTGGCCCCACCCCGGACGACCTCACGGTCGAAGCCATATCCCGCCTGAAGGGGGTCGACGTGGTTGTGAACGAGTCATTGGTCGAGAAGTTCATGCAGGATCGCGAAATCAAGCGCCGGGACGATGTGAAGCCGGGGCTTGTCAAGATGGCCACCTGTCCCGAAGGATCGATCGTTCACCCGAATCCAGCCGGGGTCGCCCCCTGCGTCGAGACCGTTATCGACGAAACGACGATCTACAATCTACCCGGTCCACCAAGAGAGGTGCAGGCGCTATTTAAACGTAGTGTCGAGGATGCCATAGCCGAGATCTACACCGCGAATCGCGTGGTGCTTCGCGTTGCAGTCAACTTGCCGGAATCAGAGCTCGGGCCGATTCTGCACGATGTGATGGCGACACACCAGAACACATACCTGAAGGCTTATGTGGCGTTGCGCGAGCGTATCGAAGGCGGTCAGAGACTTCCCGTTGACATCGTGGTCAGAGACGAGGACGCGGCAACTGCAGAATCTCTCCTCAAGGAGACTCTTTCCACGTTAGAACAGATGGTCATAGAGAAAGGCAGTACGGTCGAAAAACTGCACTCGGAGAAAGGATAGTCATGCCGTTCGTTAACGTTAAGATGCTGAAAGGCAGGACGGAAGAGCAGAAAAGGAAGCTAGTCGAAGCCATAACTGATGCGATGGTAGCCATCTGCGGAGCCAAAGCTGAGGGTACGATGGTCGTGATCGAGGACATCGCCCGAGACCATTGGGGCCGCAACGGAAAGCTTCTTTCAGACCAGTGATACTTGCCCCTTCTCGGCCAGGTTTCCCCGGTTCGTTGACACCCGTATAACAAACATCCGGGTGAGTAAGCAGAAACCGACCTTGCTCCACCTCTCGGAGCAGTATCTTGACAGGCCCAAACCGAAGGGCTATATTCCGTCGCAAGTCTAGAACAATTAACAACTAACACCATCTTCAAGAACTCAGAAATCCAGTCATTTTCTTCACGAAAGGAGTCGGCCATGGTGCGCCGGATCAGGACCCTGATATCCTTGGTAATCGCGTTCGCCTTTATCGCCACCTCGTGGCAGGCAGCCGATGCACAGATGAGGGTCAACAATGCGAAGGTCGCCAAGTCGTCTGCTCGAAATTACATCAAGCAGCGCGTCCCGGAAAAGGCCTTCGAGATGCTTGAGATCGCCGTGGATCTAAAGCCCGACGACCCCGAAGCAAACTTCATGATCGGGACGTTCTACGCGGACAAAGAAATGATCGATGAGATGAATGTCCATTTCGAAAAGGCATTATCTCACAAGAAAGGCAAAAAGTTCTACAAGAAGGGTATGCGACTGGTAGGTGCTAGCGACTTCCTGCTCGGCGGCATCTGGTACACAAAAGAGACGCTCTGGACACGCTACTTCAATATCGGAGTCCGCGCACTGAATGCCGGGGATTTCGAAAGTGCACTCGGAGAATTCGAACTCGCTCAGAAAATCGATTCCGATAGGGCGGACGTGCATAAGGCAGTCGGCAAGGTCTACATGCAGATGGATAGCTTGGATGTCGCGATCGGTCACTACGGGAAAGCGCTCAGCATCGACAGCACAATGGTCGAAGCCTATGCCGACATGGGCATCGGTCTGCTGAACCATAGGCGCTATAAGGAAGCCGTTCCGAATCTCGCCAAGGCCAACGAGCTTGCGCCGAAAAACATCAGCATCATCAAAGCGATGGCAAGCGCACAGTGGTTGGCCGGCGACAAGGAAGGTGCCGTCTCCGCCGCCGAGAAAGCCCTTGAGATCGGCCCGGAAGACCCGAAGGTCCTGTCGCTCGTGGGCGGCATCTTCACTGACCTCAAGGACTACGAGAAGGCGGTTACGCACCTCGAGAAGGCGATGGAGCAGGAGCCGGAAAACATGGACACCGTTTTCAACCTTGCGAATGCGTATCTCGGTGCTGGCTCACTCGACAAGGCTGAAGGTCTGTTTGTAAAGTCGCTCGAAACAAACCCTGACGACGATCAGGCGCTTTATCAGCTAGGCACGATCTATGACAAGTCGAAGAAGTATGACGAGGCAATAGACGCCTTCGAGAAGGTCGTAGACCTGAAGCCCAAGTTCGCACGTGGCTGGGATGCCCTATACAAGGCCTACGCCCATAAATCTGCCGCAACTGAAGGTGAGGAGGCCCGCGAGGCTGCCAAGAAGGCTGAGGAAGCGCTAAACATGGCCACTGCGCTAGGTGGTAGTTAAGTAGCTTCACATCCCGGAAGGGGTGTGATTTTGGAGGGATAAAGTGTCTTATCTAACGGATGAAAAAATAGCTGTTCTTGGCGCGGCAGGCGCGATTGGGTCGAACCTTGCCCAAACGCTGGTGGCATCGAACACAGCCAGTCAGATCTGCATGTACGATCCCTTCGCGCAAGGGCTAGAAGGAGCGGCCGAGGAACTCTACCACTGCGGCTTCTCCAACGCCGATATCACCTGGACATCAGACATCAGCGAGGCTCTGTCCGGTGCAAGCTACGTAATCACGTCGGGTGGCGCCCCCCGCAAGGAGGGCATGACACGAGAGGATCTGAGACGTGACAATGCAAAGATCGCGAAGCAGCTCGGTATAGACATCAAAGAGCACGCACCGGATGCGAAGTTCGTGATCGTCATCTTCAACCCGGCCGACATCACGGGGCTGACCACTCTGGTGCACTCCGGGCTGCCTTCGACTCGCGTATCAACACTAGCCGCCCTCGACAGCACTCGTCTTCAGTCCGCCTTGGCGCAGCACTTCGGCGTTCTTCAGTCAAAGGTAACAGGCTGTCGCACATACGGTGGTCACGGCGAGCAGATGGCGGTCTTCTTGGGCGGCATCCAGATCGACGGAACTTCGCTCGGAGATGTCCTCGGCGGCTCCGAGGTCAACGACAAAAGCCTGTCAGACGACGAGTGGAAGGACATTAAGGAGAAGGTGACGCAGGGTGGCGCCCGAATCATCCAGCTCCGCAGTCGATCTTCTTTCCAATCACCCTCGCAGCAGAGCGTCTTCATGCTGCGTGGCGTCCTCGGGGAAAGTTACGAGTGGCCGAGCGGTTGCTATCTGAACGGCGAGGGATTCGAGAAAATCATGATGGCCATGCCGGCGAAGCTGTCCGACGCGGGTGCCGAGTGGTCCATGCCCGAAGGGTCCGCAGACGACATCAAGATGCTCAGATCCTCATACGAGCATCTCGTTGCACTGAGAGACCAGACTATCGAGGACGGGATCCTACCTCCACTCTCCGAGTGGAGTTCGGTCAACCCGAACCTATAGCTCTTCGGCACACCCAGGAACAGGAAAGGAGTGGCCTTCTCGGCCGCTCCTTTTGTGCTACAGACCGTGACCAAAAGCACATCACCCAGTTTCGATCTGCTCGTCAAGGGCGGCACGCTTCTGGACGCCGCCTCAGGACTCGACCAGATCAAGAAGGATATCGGGATCCGAGACGGCCGCATAGCGGCGATACGGGACGAGATTTTCGAAGAAGAGGCCGATACCGTAATCGACGCTTCGGGTGTCATCGTCAGCCCAGGATTGATCGATCTCCACGTGCACGTGTGGGATGGTGTCGCACACCTCGGCATACCCGCTGACCCGAACTGTGTCGGGAAGGGTGTGACGACCGCCTTCGATGCCGGCTCCGCAGGCGCCGACATCTACTCGGGTTTCCAGAAGTATGTGATCGACGTCAGCGCCACGCAGATCAAGGCGTTCCTTCACATCTCCTCTCAAGGACAGCTCGCTCAGAACATCGGTGAGCTTACGGACATCCGGTATGCAGATACCGACAAGGCGACTCGCACTTGCGAGACCTACAAAGACAGCATCGTCGGTATCAAAATCCGGATGAGTAAAGTGATCGTTGGAGAAAACGGTCCTGAAGGCCTGAAGCGTGCGCTGGAAGTATGCGAGGCAACGGGGCTGCCCCTAATGATCCACCCGAACGAC
>DPVD01000398.1:0-11901 GCA_003526745.1 Candidatus Latescibacterota bacterium | reverse complement strand
TCCGGCCACGCGCAGCCTTCAGGTTGCGACGCGTCTACGCGTGCGGGTCAGGTTCGATCGAGACGCGAACACCCGACCGACTTCGAGGCGTCCCTTCCGTGAGCCCGGCTTCGACAGGTTCTACGATGCGCAGATCCTAAACGCTTCACAGGCGTCACCGTGGCGCGTGCGCCAGACGCCCAGACCCAAGCAAAGCAAGTTCTGGTATGACCCGAACGACGACTGGTATCGGGTTGCGATCACGGCGGACGGGATGTATCGACTCGACGCAGACTGGTTCTTGGCCTCATCTATCCCCGTATCGAGTATCGATCCCGCGACGTTGCAGGTGTTCGTGGAAGGAGAGGAGATTCCGCTTCTCGTGTCGGACGGAGGGGATGGTAAGATCGATCCCGGAGACGAGGTCTTGTTCTGGGGAATGTATCGACGCGAGTCTGATCGAGATACAGAAAGCCGGTTCGGACGAACGAGGACACACTGGCTCCGATTCGGGCGAGAGATCGGGAAGCGGTATGTAGATACCGACGGTGCACCTACTGACCTGGAGCCAGTAACTGTTTCGTTGCGAACAGTCCACGCAGAGAAGGATTCGGTCTACGAGCGTCTGGGTGAGGCGCCGGATGTGAATCGGGATCACTGGTTCGATGCCCGGACGGCGTCTCCCTCGAGCGTTGGTGGGCAGGAATTTCCGGTGGTGAAGCAGATACCGCTGCAGGGTCTGGAGGCAATGTCGACGATCGAGTCCACGATCCAAGTCGGGATGCACGGTATCTCTCTGCGTGACGAGATCGAGATGGATCATCTTACGCGCGTAGAAATCGGTGACGGAATCCTTGTGACGGAAGACCGATGGGATGGTCAGGTTGCGTTTACTGCGGAAGGAACGGTTACGGCGAACCGACTGACGGATACGCTGACGGTGACGTTGCGTAGTCCAGGTTCTCCGGAGTTCCCGCTTGAACCGGTGCCCTACGTGGATCACGTTCGCCTCAACTGGATCACCGTGACTTATCCGCATCGACTCGAGGCCGAATCGGGTCTGGAGACGTTCAAATCCGAACGGACAGCGAACTACAAGGTGACGGGATTCAGTGCAGAGCCGGTTATCCTTAACCGGTCGGATGGCACACGCGTGACTGGTGCCGTTTTGGATAAGAATGGTGACTATGTAGCGGTGACGTTCGCATCGACGGCTGGTGATCTCGTCGCGGTGGAGCCAGCGGCGTATTTGACCCCGCAGCTCGGCGAGCTCGATTCCCCTTCGACCCTGAGGACGGATGTGTCAGGGGCGAGCTATGTGATCGTGACAGACAGCCTGTTTCTGTCACAAGGCGAGCAGCTCGCTGAGCATAGGCGTTTGCGAGGGTTGACCTCTATTGTGGTCGATGTGCAGGACATTTACGACGAGTTCGCCTTTGGTGACGTGTCCGATCGATCGGTCTGGGACTTCACACAACACGCTTTTGATACGTGGGTCGATCGTCCAGTCTATCTGATGTTGTTCGGGCGGATGACCTACGACTACCGGAACATCCTAGATCAGTTCAAGAATACGCGCGTTCCCCGTGTGCCGGCGATGCCGTTTCAGTCCGTGCGTCGAGGCCAGGCGTTTACAGATCACTTCTACGGGATGGTGTCCGGTGACGATCCCTTTATGGACATTTGGGTGGGGCGGATATCCGTGAACCACGCGGTCGAAGCGGACGCTGTTGTAGCAAAAATCCTCTCGTATGATGAGGCACCCCAGGCTGCTTGGCGGAGTCGAGCCACGTTCCTCGCGAACTGGGATGCAATAGCGGGTGACGCCTTGTTCATCCAGGACAGCGACAAGCTGATCGAGAACTATGCTGATCCGCTTGGTTTGCAGTCTTTCAGGGTCTACCACGATGTGGACACGCCCCCGGAGCCGAATGAATCGTCGAACGAGACTATCCAGCAGTTGAACGAAGGGCGTGTGCTTCTAAATTTCATGGGGCATGGGAGCGCTGCGCTGATGCAGAAGTTCATCGCCGGGACGTTCCAGCAACGTGGGTTCAACTATATAGCGCAGTTGACGAATGCGGAACGCCTGCCTCTGGTGATTGCCATGTCCTGTCTGAACGGTTTGTATGACGAGCCAACCTTGATTTGTTTCGCGGAAGAGATGGTAAACAAGCGCGATGGTGGTGCGATCGCGTATGTTTCCGCATCGAGTCTCGCGTTCATTTTTGTGAACAACGAGATCAATAAGTCGATGCTTCAGTATTTGCTGCTTGAAGGTGTGACGGACTTCGGCAGCGCGCTTGCACTATCCAAGACCGACCTTCTTGCTGCGATGCCCGGGATCGACAACGGCGTCTTTATGATGAACCTGATGGGTGACCCCGCACAGCATCTGGCGATCCCTGATGGGCCCGATTACGTGGTCGAGACGGATGACCTTCAGGTGATCGGTGGGGCTGACGTGCTAGCAACGTCCGATACGGCTCGCGTGACAGTACGGATTCGGAACGAGGGGATCATCTCAGGTGGGCCGCTGGAAGTGCTGGTGATCGATCGCAACTTGGATACGGGGACGCAGGATACGATCGGGACGACGACGCTGTCGCCTTTCGGCCCCTTGGACAGCACTGCAGTGTTGTGGCCCCTCGCAGGGCGAACGGGTCGGCATCAGGTGGATGTGATGCTTGATCCGAGCGGTCAGATCGCAGAGATCCGCACAGACAACAATCAAGCGGCGATCGATGTCGAGGTCTTTGGGAGGCTGTCCGCGGTTTCGGCTTTCCCGATCGAAAGCCAAGAGGTTGTGTCGCCTGTTCGTCTGGGTGTAAGGGCAGGTATTGCGACGATGGGGACGACGCTTGGAGAAATCGAGGTCAGTCGGTCTATCGAGTTCGACAAGGCAACGATCCAATCGGGATCACTCACGGCTTTGAATGGGTTTGCAATCTGGGAGACGTCCGCGTTGGAGAAGGGCGTCTGGTTCTGGCGAGCCCGGATGTCAGATGGTAAAGAGGCGGGAGCCTGGACGCAGCCTCGCAGTTTCACCATCGGTTCGCCTGCGGTCGGAAGATCGGTTGCGTGGCGGCAGAGTGGTGTCGAGGCGTTACGGATCGGTGAGTCGGATGGGGTCGTGGTTTACGGGGATGGCACTGTAGGTCGGACGACCGATCTCCTTCCCCTGAGTATAACTGCCGAGTTTCGCGAGACCTCGATCACGGCGGAAGACGTTCCCGCAACGGCTATCCTGGCGACAGACGGGACCTTCCATTACGTGAAGGGTTTTTTCTCTTCTCCACCGATCTATCCTGATTCCGAGACCTTTATCAAAGTCGGCTCTGGGCTCAACGGGACGAATCCGGGTGAGAACTTGGGCCCGATCAGCGATCCCGAGATTCCGACCGTGTCAGCCACATACCACGGTGACGGATTCATCTACGCCGACAACATGCGGTCGAAAGAAATTCTGCGAATCTCACCCAGCACAGGGGAAACAGTGTCGATTCCGGTCGAAGCCGGGCTGCTCGAGGTCCGAACGGGTCTCGTGTTCGACGGGCATTCTATGCTCACCTCGGATGGAAACCTGATCTACAATGTGGCGAACGGGATCAATGGTATCCGACGCGCCGGATGGGACGTGCGCGTTTTCGATCCGGAGAACGACTGGGCCGTCGTGAGGGAATTCGAGGTGGGACCGACGTCAACCGGATTCGCCTTCGGGTTCACTGATGGCGTGATCGCTGATGGAGAGTATTTGTATCTAATCGAGTTCAGTACGGGATCTAGCCATCGCGTGCGTGTGGTGAGTGCGAAGGATGGGTCATTAGTTGACGAGTATCAGAGCGATCAGGGCGAGACGGACCTCCTTAGCGGGCAGTATGATTGGGTGAACAACAAAGTCTGGTTAGGACAGCTCGGGGGTAACCAAATTCACAGATACACGGGTCGTCGGCTTCCAGATGAGGGTATCCTGATCTCCGCGCCGATTGGGCCTGCAAGCTCGTGGAACAGCGTATCCGTCGACGTATCGGGACTGGTCGGCGAAGCGAGTGCTCGTGTGGATCTGCTGGGTGAGACGGATGCGGATACATTTCTGCCGATCGCTGAATGGTCGAATTTTGCGCCCGGTGCGATCGATCTGACCGAGCTAGACACCTCGATCGACCGGATCCAGGTTCGTCTGCGTCTTTCCGCTCCTGGTCTGGACCGCACAGCGTCTCTGGCCTCGTGGTCGGCCTCGTATCAGCCTGTGACGGATGTGGCGATCTCGAACCTGGAATCGAGCGCGACAGAGGTCGTTGAACCTGAACCTGTTTTGCTATCTGTGGACGTGGTTAACCGAGGTCCCATCGATCTGGCGCTTGGTGCCGCAGTCGCTTTCTATACCGGCGATCCGGATGCAGGAGGACGGATCATCGGGCGGCAGGCTGTGCCCGAGGACACTCGGATTGGGGTCTTGAGGCGAGTCGAGTTCGCGTGGATCACGGCCAGATTTGCGGGCACACACCGTGTCCACGCTCGTGTGGAGGATCTGTTCGGGAATGTTGCTTTCTTCCGGTCAAGCCTTCAGGCCGAGAACGTGATCGAGATTCAGTCCAGCACAGACGTGGGCCTGCCTGGGATCGAGATCACGGCGCTCGACGCGTCTGGTGATGTTCGCTCCGGAGACTACCTGCCCGCGGATCCCGATTTTCGCGTCACGATCAGCGATTCAAGTGGTGTCGACCGGGCCACAGTTCAGATCCAACTCATATCCCCGGACGCGAATAGACCGGACGATGGGGTGGGATCAAACCTCGTTTCAGAAGTCGCGGAGACGCCGACTCAACTCTCCTTCTTGTATAAGTCTCCCGTTTTGAACGATGGCACGCACGCCCTCGCGATCCAGGCGACTGATCGGATTGGGAATGGCCCCGCGTCGAAAACACTGAGCTTCCAGGTCACGTCTGACCTTCAGGTTGAGAGCGTCCTGAACTATCCGAATCCGATGGCCGACAAGACGCATTTCACGTTCGTACTTTCCAGGCCCTCTGAGGTCACGATCAAGGTCTACACGCTTGTCGGGCGTCTTATACGGGTAATCACAGAGCGGACTGCACGAGCCGGATACAACCAGATTGCGTGGGATGGTCAGGACAGTAAGGGCCGTGTGATCGCGAACGGGACGTATATCTATACAGTGATGGCGGACGATGGGGAGAAGCGGGTACGGAAGAAAGAGACCTTAATCGTATACAGGTAGAAAGATGAATTGAAATGTGTGCGTGGGTTGCAGAGATTAGGGGAGTGGTGAGTCGGGAACAAACGTAGATAACCGAAGAACCGAGGTGCGCGATGGGGAGACCGACTAGAGAAGAAACGGCGTTCTGGGAAGAGAACGGGTATGTGTTCCTAGAGCGCGCGATGGTCGGGAAGAATCTGGTCCGGCTTCAGGAGGTGTTCGAGCGGGAATGTCGGAACTCTAAGGAAGCGTGGCTTGAGGGTGTGGCGAAGGGCAGGTCACCAGCCGCTCACTTCGACATCCCAAGCCCGTTCGACCGGGATGATGCGTTTATAGATCTGATCGATCATTCCGGCTGGTATCCGTATCTGATGGAGTTTACGAGCGAAGAGCTGATCATTCTCGCACCCCAGGTCCGAACCGTGCCGGCACAGCCGATCAGCTATGTGGGTTGGCACCCGGATGTGCCGCAGTCTTCGCCCCTCCACATCAAGGTGCAGGTTTATGTTGATGACTGTCCGGCAGAGCAGGGGGCCTTCGCTTATGTACCAGGCAGTCACAAGCCAGGTGTTGGACCGTGCCCGAAGCCGAGACCGCTCGATTCGATGCCAGGATGCACCGTGCTTCCAGGAAAGGCGGGTGATGCGGTCATCTTCAACTCCTACGGCTGGCATACGGCTATGGAGAACCGGACCTTGCGACCGCGAAAGTCGATTATCCTGATCTACGAGCAGTGGAGCGAAGGCCGTTTGCCGCCCGATCGGTATGCGAGCATCCTGCATAAATGCAAGACTTCGGAGAGACGGAAGTTGTTCGGCCTTGAGCCGATGCGAGGTTAGAATCTAAGTCGCAGAGGACGTAGAGAGAAAGGCCGGTTCACTCCTCTCCTGCTTGTAGCAGAGAGCCTGCACTGAGCGGAGTCGAGGTGACAATCCGCGTGAGCGGATCAGGTGAGGTCCAGCAGGAGAGAAACGAGCCAGATCTCGGAACCAATATGGGTAAGGTTGACGCACACGTACACGTATTTGCCAAGGAGAGTGCGGAGTTTCCTCGTGAGGTGACGGATGCGCTTCCGGCGGATCGGGAGGAGACGGCGGAGGATCTGCTCGGCGAGATGGAGGCGAGCGGGATCGAGAAGGCGTGTCTGGTCCAGATCGGGGGGACGGCCTATGAGCATCACGCCTACTTGCTGCGCTGTCTGAAGGTCTATCCTGACAGGTTCAGAGGGATTGGGTTGGTGCCCGACTACGAGAATCCGCAGGACCACATGGATCGGCTGGCTGACGGGACAGGGATCGTCGGATTCAGACTGTTCGATGTGGGCGGGCCCACCGATCCACTCGGGGATATGGATTGTCGGAAGTTTGAAACCTATCCCGTGTGGGAGCACGCTGCGGAAAGGGGATATACGATCTGGCTGTATCCGAAGGCGTCAGAGGCGCACTGTGTGCCTTTCCTGGTAGACGCATTTCCAGAGCTTCAGGTGGTGTTCAACCACATGATGTTCTGCCCTGGTGAGGGTGCATTTAAGAAGGACGAACACGGGCGGCCGTATATCGACACGCCTATTCCACCGCTGACCCGCTACAACACAATCGGTCTCTATCAGTATGAGAATGTGTGTGTGAAGCTGTCTGGTCAGTATGCGTTCTCTCGGGAAGAGTATCCCTATTTTGACCTGAAGGGCTGGCACGGGAATCTACTCGGGGCGTTTGGTGCTGGACGCTGTATGTGGGCGACGGACTTTCCTTGGATACGGAAAGAGCCAGGATACAACAAGCTCGCGAAAGTGTTGGAGGGGCTGATGCCGGATTTGTCGGGTGCGGATCGAGAGGCGGTGATGGGGGGAGCGGCGGAGAAGAGGCTGTTTGGCGAGGGATAGCCTCTCTAGCGCCGAGGACTCGGAGACTGCAGAGAAGGGCCTGTCAGATATGCTGACGGGCCCTTCTCTTTTGAATCGCTCGCGACTGCATTGTGAGAGGCTGAATTGCGACCCGACGGATCGCCCATACGGGCAAGAGATTTTCCGAGAGTGTCACACGAAGACGAACTCACGACTCGTCGATTTCCGGGAGAGTGTCGAAGTCAGGGACGTCGACTAGGTAGACGTTGCCGTAGCCGGAGACGTCGCTGGTGAAGACGACCTGTCGGTTGTCTGCGGAGAAGCGTGGGTGGACGTGGAGTTGCTGAATCTTTGCGGAGGAGTCGTGACGGCATAGAACACGTGGGGTTTGGTAGGCCTCACCGTTCCACTTCCATAGCCGAACAACTTTGCCACCGTCTCCGACGATAAGCTGCTCGTCGTTCGAGTGGATGTGTCCGGTCAGTCCCGGGAAGCTGTTCTCGATGTGATCCGTGTCGTCGTATCGACAGCTACCCAAATGCTTGCTGCCGTCGGGTAGATGCCCGTGGTAACCGATCCGGTCTCCGTTTGCGAACCAGTATTCATGGCCGACGTTTTCGCCTTCCTGCTTCGGCTCGCGAATCTTCCAAACATTTCCTGTTTCGTCATCGTAACCCCAGATTCGGTTGTCAACCTTGTGCCACGGTCCTTCGTGACAGAAGGTGAGGATGTTGGGCCGTGTGGGCGATGTGTTGACGTGACCGATCCAGTATTGCTCTTCGAAGACCGTATCGCCGCCTGATCCATCCGTCGCAGCCTTGACGATTCGGCTCAACGGCTTTGCCTCCCACGTCTCTGCAAACCCAACATAGCCACGCAAGTAGTCGACACGGATCCGATCGGACAGATCCTCCGAGATGCTTGCGTAAACGTGCGCCCCGTCTGCGCTGCAGTTGATCATTGACACGTCCCAGCCTTCCTCCATCCGGAAGATGACACGGCTTTTAAGCGTCGTGAGATCCAGCGCGATCAGGTCGAGGTCATACCAGAAGTAGGTTTCGTCTCTGGTTGGATTGACGCACGCACGGAGGAACTCGACCTCTCTCGGGAGTGGGAGAGGTGCGAGATCTGTCAACTGAGTGAGTTCACCTGAACTCAGTTCGATACTGTAGAGGTTTGTCGCGTTCCCTCGGTCAGAGGATATGAGCAACTTAGAGCCACGCGCATACCAACCTGTGTTGGTGAAGTAGAAGTGATGATTATGGGCGCGGTGGTTGGTCAGTTGGTGCACTGTGGCGCCGGATTGGTGGTCGGTGAAGATTTCTTTCTCTGATGGATATGTTTGTCCGACGGACATGAATTCCTCATTCAGTCTAGGAGTTAAGAGCGAGGGTAAGCGCGAAGCGCAACCCAGAAGTGGTTACGTGACGGAGACGGGGGCCGTGATTTCAATCTCGCCAAAGACGCGTTGGATCAGGAATTCGAGTTGGGTGCGAGCGGCGTCGGTGATTGAGGGGGCAGGTTTGCGGACATTACTCGAACGAATCAGACCGCGCATTCGGAAGATGTCTTTGCGGACGGCGACGCCGGGCTGGCCTTCGAAGACGATCAGAGGGAGATGGCGTGTGTAGATGTCGAATACGCGGTCGAGGTTGTTGTCTCTGGATGCACTCACCATGGCCTGGAGGACTTCGGGGAAGGCGAAGCCTGTCATAAAGCCGTCTGCTCCTGCTTGAAGTTCGAATGCGCCATACAGGGCACCAAGACCCGTGAGGATCGGGACACGCCGAGACATGCCGTCACGAAGCGCTTGGATTCTTGCGGGAGAAGGGACGGCTTCCTGTTTGATGCAGACAATCGAGCTGATTTCGGAGACCATTCGGAGGACCAGGTCGAGTGACATTTGGACCTGCGTCGAGATTGGGTGATCCTGGAGGACGATCGGTATCGAGATCTCGGAGGCGATCGTGCTGAAGTGATCGCAGATGCGCTGCTCGTTTGGTGTCGGTTCGCGATGCGGGGTGATCATCAATCCTGCGGCGCCAAGGTCGGCCGCCATTTGGCTGAGCAGGATCGTGGCGGCAGTTCCGCTGTGGCTGGTTCCGACGACCACGGGGAGATCACCGGCAGCTTCGATCGCGCATTGTATGATGGCTCGGCGTTCAGCGTCGATCAGGCGGTTTGCTTCGCCTAGGACGCCGAGGATGGTGACGCCGTCGACAGAGATGTTGCGCATGAATGTGATCATTCGGGCGTAGCTGTCGAGGTCGACGGTTTCGTCTTCTCGGAAGGGAGTTGGGAGGATGGGGAAGACGCCGGTAAAAGTCATTTCAAGGTCAAATGGCAAGTGTCCATGGTCAGCAGCGAGGAGCAAGGCAAAGTTCAATGTCGAACTCAAAATGTTGAATGTCGAGGGCTTTCATGATTCGCTTATGGATATCCGACATTTCCCGTGGCCTACCAGCTGTGGGTCCCGTGACCTTGACCCGGAAACCAGATTTGGTCGACGATGAAGGAGAGGAGGACGCCGCAGGCGTGGCCGGCCAGAAGACCGACGAAGATCGGGCGGCATTTGCGATAAAGGTTTACGCCACCAAGTTTGAGCAGGATCGACTTGGTGCCCCACGTCAGGAAGATCGAGAAGATCGAGTGGATGGCGGCGGTCATAGGGACCATCAGGCCAATTGGCGTGAGGGGCCACCAGGTCAGACGATATCGCAGGGTGCTGACGATTAGGTAAGTGGCTATGCCAATCCCAAAGAAGGTGTAGCGCTGCGGCTCCCATTTGATCTCGTCCTTGAGAGCCTTGACGAGGCTGTCGAAATTGCCCGGAGGATACCGCGTGAACGGGTAGTCGTTGAAATTGTAGGCGCCCCACGTGTAACCCAGATAGAGCGAGTAGACGATTGCCACACCGATGCCGATGAAGATCGTCATAAAGAGAGCCGGGACAATCCGGCGCTTGTTTTTTTCAATACTGCCGCCGATTCGTGTGGCGTGGACGAGTGGCGGCATAAACATGCCCTTGCCCTGAGAGCGGATTGATGCGATAACACGCAGTGCGGTCTTGGTCGAGGGGTCGAAAGCGTTCGGGCCGCCGAATAGGAAGTTGATCAGGCCCTCACCATTCAGGTTCATGCTGTAGTAGACGACGCCGGATTCTGCGATTACGCGTGCGATCCCGATATATGACATGAAGATGCCTGCGGTGAGGATCACGGCGACGTCAACGGCGATACCGACCGAGTTCAGCCAGAAGACGATGAAGACAAAGCTGAAGAGGAAACCGAACGTGCACGCCCGGTATGACATCAGTTCATCGCTGTCGTCGACGGGATGCGATGGCTTGAATGCCTTGGTAAAGATGTCCTTTAGGTGACTGCGCGCAAGCCAGAGCCCCCACAGGATCATCGTGAGGAAGGCGCCCGATGCCTGAAGTGAAACGGTGGCGTCACTTTTGGTATTGCTCTTCTTACTGAGTCCGATTCCAAGGCGACGGTAGATACCGACCTGAAACCAGAACCAAAGGTAGAAGACGACGATCGATGCGAGCACGTCGACGTTCGCAAAGTAGGCGAAGCCGATCGTGTACCAGTTGACATTGACGTGAATGCTCGGGAAGTACTCCAGTGTGGGCATCCACCCGCGATACAGGCTGACGCGCGGGAAGCCGGGGTTGAAGTAGGAGATTATGTTCCACGAAATAATCAGGAAGGGGATGGCGAAGCCGATCCAGAAGAGTCGATTGTGGAGGACGCCTGTGATCGGGTTTCCGCTGTCTGCAAGATCACGTGCCGGATGCAGGATCGGGTATGTGAGTCGCTCGTAATCCGCCCACTGCTTGCGCAGCATGATCGCGATCGTGATTGAACCGAGGACGATCGCACCGATGAAAAGCATCCAACCCGACATAGGGACGAGCCAGACGCTCCAAGGAATCGGCATCTCGGGACTGGGCAGGCCCTCGAAAAGCCAGCGCATCGCGTCGCCTTCGTTGCTTGGGATCAGCCACTCGGGGAGGTATTGATGAAAGAACGGCGCCCACTGGTTTTCGGGGGTCGCCAGGTAGTAGGGGATCGCGATGACGCCGAGGAAGTAACTCGTGAGCCCATAGGCTGGGATCGCTGCCCCGACGAGTCCCATTGCGACGACAACGAGAAGCTCCGTCGGTTCGAAAGCCCAAGGGACGTTCTTACGTCGAAGGCCGCCGTTGATAAGGCAGACTACAGTGAAGGGAACGAACAGCGCGACCGGAAAGTGCGTGATGTTGATTCGGCCGGTATGTGCGATGTATTCGACGTAGGTGTTCCAGACGACGACGAACACAGCAACGACCAGACCCAAGGCAATCGAGCGATAGGTGATCGCGCCCTGTGCAATTTCGGTCTGGACTTGCCGGGTTGCGGAACCCTGATTTTCCTGAGGTAGAGCCATACAATCCTGGTGATTTCGGTAAGAGTGTAAATTATTATAGGGAAAGAGTTTACACATATTTTGAGCGTCTTGCAAATCCAAGGGTTCAGGTAGAGGTAAGTGTTAAGGGCAAGGGACAAGGAGAAGGCATGAATAAAAAGCTTATAGCCACGCTGACTGGACCTGATCAAGTCGGATTTGTAGAACGGGTGACGCGTCACGTGGTGGCCTGTGAAGGGAACATCGAAGCGAGTCGCATGGCTCGACTCGAGGGTGAGTTCAGTATGCTGATGCTCGTTTCGGTGAAAGGATCCGGATACAGTGAACTAGAGTCGGGGCTTCAGGCGTTTGGTGAACAGGGCATGATCGTGACGACACGGTCGACGCATCCGGATGATCCGGGACAGCGTTCTGGATGGCTGCCCTACTCTGTCCGCGTGAACGG
>DPVD01000315.1:3889-7119 GCA_003526745.1 Candidatus Latescibacterota bacterium | reverse complement strand
GATGGCGGCCATTTGGCCGCTTTTTTTGTATCCGGACGGCGGAGCTTGGCCCTATTTTGGGGGGCAATTAGATCGGGAGGGGCAACGGAACAGGAAAAAGCCGTATGACTCAGGGAGATCACCGAGAGGGTTACGGCGCTTCAAGCGCGTGACCCTGTGGGAGGTCGATGTTGTCGTGAAGATGTGCGAGTACAAGGCCTTCAAGATGAGTGATCTGATCTACAATCTGGGCAGGACGATCGACGAGATGTTGCTCCTTCTGCAAGGAAATTTGGTGGCGATTTACGACTAGGGCGTGACCGCCGGGCGGCTCTTGTTAGGAACGGCGACAGGTGAAATGGGGCTTCTGGCGGGGAGTCGGTGAACGGAGGAGGTCGTCGCGAGTGAGTGAAGGTTGGGGTTCGCGCTTAGAAAGAGCGCGATCAATCCGCTGTTCGGCCAGATCGAACATTTGAAGATGATGGTCTACGAAAAGTTCGTGGCGCTATTTTGCGATTGTCGGGCGCAGGCCCGTGTGATGATCAATAGACATGTAGGAGCATTTGCTTGAGCGACAATCTCCATGCATTGAAGATCGGAGACATTCGCGTCACGGCACTGTCGGCCGGCCGAGTTCGGATGGATGGCGGTGCTATGTTCGGTGTCGTCCCCAAACCGCTTTGGTCGAAGCGGACAGAGCCTGACGAAAGTAACCGAGTTGATCTGCAGATGTGGTGCCTGCTGGTCGAGGCGGCGAGCGAGACAATCCTGATTGAGACAGGATTCGGCGGCAAGGTGACAGAGAGGCTGCGTGAGATCTATGACCTGCGAGAAGAGCCCGGGCTTGTCGCAGGTCTGAGCCAGGCAGGTAAGTTGCCGGAGGATATCGATCGCGTGATACTGACACATCTCCACCAGGATCACGCCGGTGGGGCGACGATTCGAAGAGGCAAAGAGTATGCCCCTGCGTTTCCGAACGCAATATATACGATTCAGAGCAGAGAATGGCGAGACGCCAGGGAAGCGGATGCGCAGACGGCGAACGCATATCGGATAGAAGAAGTCCTTGATCCGCTTGAACGATCCGGTCAGGTCAATCTTGTCGATGGTGATCAGAACATAGGAAACGGAATCAGGCTTGTGGTCACCCCCGGGCATACTCGCGCGCACCAGTCGGTGCTGATCCAGAGCGAAGGTGAGTCATTGTTCTTTGTCGGAGATCTGGTGCCGACGGCGAGCCATCTCCGACCGATCTACGTGATGGCCTATGATATGTTCCCGCGAGAGACGTTCCTCAACAAAGAGCGTTTTCTCGGCCGGGCGGCTTCCGAGCAATGGTGGGTGGCGTGGCCGCACGATCCGCAGATTGTTTGGGGGAAGATCGAGGTGGATGATAGGGAGGGATATGTGGTCGGGGTGGGGGAGCAGAGGCGGCAGGTAGCTACGGCAGCTACGGAACAACAAGGATAAAGCGGCAGGAGGAGAGGGACCGATGCGGATTTGGGTGACTGGGATCGGTGATCCGGTCTTGGCCAGTGCCTTGGATAGGCTCGAGGCGAAGCACGATGTGGTCGTGTCCGAGGGGATTGATTTGCGTGATCCCGAGGCGGTGAAGCCGTTTGTGAGCGGAGTGGAGGTGGTCGTCCATAGCTGCGCGGCTATAAAGGACGGTCCTGACGAAGATGTGCTCGATCGTGAGGTGCGTGGTGCTTACGTCGTGCTCGAAGCAGCGTGTGATAAGAAGGCGAAGCGAGCGGTTCTGGTCAGTTCACTCGCATTCTTCGACGAATACGATGAGACATATGTGATCGACGAGGCCTGGCGGCCTCGACCCGAGGCGGATGCGAAGAGCCTGGTGCCGCTGCTGGTGGAGCGGACTTTCCGAGAGTTTTCTAGATCGCGTCCTGTCGAAACGATCTGTCTTCGTTTGGGCCAGATCGATCAGCCTAAAGGAACGCCAACGGAGTTGGCTGTCGACGCGATTGAGGGCGCACTAACTCTCCAGATGGATCCAGAAGGGTATCGTTCGGTCCTCTACCACGTGTGTGAAGGCGAACGCTTTCCATCTGGCTCTGCAAGAAATGCGTTGTCGCTAGGAGGTAATTCCTGACAGTCATCGACACAGGAAATGTGTGTATCTATGGCGCGGGAGGTCCAGTCGGTGCTGCGGCGCAGAAAGCCTTGACAAACGATTACACGCTCCGACTGACTGACATCCGGGACGTGAGGGAGGTTGTGGCAGAAGGGAAGCCGCAGTCCGCTGGTGCGCCGCTTCCTTCGATACCGGATGCTCCGCACGAATGGCGCACGGTCGACGTAAGCGACTATGATCAGGTCCTTGCCTCCGCTGACGGGATGGATGCGCTGATTAACGTCAGCGTGCTACGCCACGATCTTGTACCTGCCTTTCGGGTCAACACTGTCGGGGCATACAACGTGATGAAGGCAGCAGTCGCGTGCGGGATCAAGAAGGTGATCCACACCGGTCCCCGGCACACCAGACTAGGGTTTGAGGGCGACTACTGGCCCGACTTCGATATCCCCGACGAGGCGCCGCTCCATCCGGGAGCCGACTTGTATGCGCTGACAAAATGTCTGGGTGGGGAGATCGTGCGGACATTTGCTGAGCGTCACGATCTGGATGTGATCACGTTCCTGTATTGTGCTTTTCGACCTGCGGACGGTGGGGACTCCGCGGATGGAAGCGGGGTTCATCCGTTCTCAATTTCTTGGGAAGACACAGGGGAACCTTTTGCTCATGCGCTTCGGGCAGACCGGATGCCGAACAACTATGAAGTATTCGACATTACAACCGACCTGCCCCACGGGAAGTTCGGCGCGTCGAAAGCTGAGCGATTGCTCGGCTGGAAACCCAAGGACAGGTTCGATCGACTGATCAAACACCATGGTGTTTGACTCCTCCGGGCCTTCCATCTATTTTGTGAGCGCGCCTCGATTGGGGCGCTTTTCGTTTGTACCCATACCCATCCTAGTTAATGCCCAGAAGCCGCTGTCACTTCGCACTCCTCAGCAAGCTCCACGACGCACTCAAGGTTTCGTTGCCGGACGTCGCAGCTGTCGCTGGTCGCGAGTTGTCGGCTTTTTGTGCGGGCAGTGTGGCTCCAGATGCGCTGAGATACTTCTCCGGCCTAGGCAAGTTCGGAACCCATTTCTATTCTGAAGATCGCAAAGAGACCTGGGGCAAAGCGGTCAGCGGAATGTTTGAAGCGCATCCGGATCTCTCGGATCCT
>DPVD01000315.1:2391-3600 GCA_003526745.1 Candidatus Latescibacterota bacterium | reverse complement strand
CATCCGGATCTCTCGGATCCTGGGAGCCTGTCTCAGAGAAATCTCGCCGTTGTCATCGGTTACATATCACACCTCACTGTCGATGAGGCTTTCCGGGATGTGGTTACTTATCAGGTCCATGGGGTCGAGGATTGGCGTCCAATTATCCGAGGACTCTGGTCGCACGCCGACGAAATGGATGTAGGGTATCGCGACCTCGTCGATACTGTGGCCGATTACGATGGTAGCTGGAACGTCGGTTTCGTTGATGGCCAGAAGGTCAAGGCGTATCTCGATCTCGTTGCCCCATGGTCGGATACGGCAGACCCGTGGGCGTCAGAGCAGGGGTTTATGCGTCTGGTCAATGACAAGACCCCGGAAGTCGAAGCGAAAGTGAAATGGGAACGTAACCGCCAGAAAGCGGCCGACTTCCTTGATAATGCACGTAAAGAGGATTTCGTGAAAGCTGCCCTGCGGCTGGGGGTCGATGAAGTCCAGGCATACGTGAATGGCGGCTACTCCAAAATGTCCTGTACCTGATGACGGATTGGCTTCGCTCAAAACTCAGAACGCTTGGTCTCATCGCTGGCGTGTTCGTTGGTTTCGGCATCCTCGTCGAATTGCTCGGTTACATTACTTGGTATCTTGCACCGACCAACCGTGACGCTCTGGAAGCAGCAGCAGAACTGAACCGCGCCCTCACTGGCCTTGTCAGACAACAGCCCGAACTCCGGACTCAAGCCCCCGCGCAGCTCGATGTCGAGCCATCGCCTAAGGTTCACCGTGTTACCGAGTGGCCTGTGGAGCGTGAACGTGCATTCATCGAAGCACCCTCTTTTGAGACTCTGAGCGAATCTGGACACCTCCCACCGGTAGAGGAGCGTCTTCCGATCGATCCGCTCGTGGTCGTTCCTCCAGACCAGATGGGTCCGTATGGCGGGACGTGGAGGCGTTGCGGCACCGGGCCGCAGGACGTGGGTATCTTCCACCATCGCTTCGCGTATGACGGGCTTGTCCGTTGGGACCCCCTCGTACGAGAAGTGATTCCGAATCTTGCCGTCAGTTGGGAGGTCACCGATGGCGGGCGGACTTTCACATTTCAGCTAAGACGAGGCGTCCGTTGGTCGGACGGGTCACTCTTTACGGCACACGATATCCTGTTCTGGTATGATGATGTCGTTCAGAACACGGATCTAACTCCGGTGGTGCCGGTCGAGTACCGAGTGGGTG
>DPVD01000315.1:0-2114 GCA_003526745.1 Candidatus Latescibacterota bacterium | reverse complement strand
CCCGGTGGTGCCGGTTGAGTACCGAGTGGGTGGGGAGATGATGAAGCTGGATCTACTTGACGATTACCGGATCCGATTCCGATTCGCCGCCCCCAATGGTCTGTTCCTGATGCGGCTGGCATCCGGCCGTGGATACGAGATGGCAGAGTATCCGGCGCACTACCTGAAGCAGTATCATCCTCGACATAAGCCCCTTGAGTTACTCGAAGCGGCCGCACGCGAGCGCGGGTTCGATAACTGGAACAAGCTTTTCGAAGACGTCCGCAACTACAGGACGATTGGGATGCCGCGGTTGTGGCCCTGGGTGATGTCTCAGCCGCCACCGGCAAGACCGGTTGTGTTCGAGCGCAACCCGTATTACTGGAAGGTCGACCCCGAAGGGCGACAGCTCCCGTATATAAATCGGGTCACCTTCGAGATCTATGATCCGGAGACGATCAACCTTAAGGCGATAAACGGCGAACTCGGGATGCAGTCGCGTCACATCCAGTTTAATAATTATCCGCTCTTCAAAGAGAATCAGGAGCGTGGCGGATACCGGGTGTTCGAATGGACGAGTGGGCAGGGTGGAACAAACGTGATTCTCCCTAACCACAACCACAGGGATCCGGCGATGCGTGAGTTGATAGCGGATCGACGGTTCCGGATCGCTCTGTCACACGCGATCAACAGGCAGGAGATCAACGAGGTCGGCTTTTTCGGCATGGGCGAGCCGCGCCAGATGTCGCCGCCGCCGACATCACCCTACTACTCGTCCGACTACGCCTATGCATACACCACCTACGATCCAAACGAATCGAAACGGCTGCTCGACGAGATGGGCCTGACGAAGCGGGATCTCTCGGGAACGCGGTTGCTTCCGGATGGTCGGCCGCTCAAGCTGGATGTGGAGGTGACCGCGATTGCAGGACGCACGTCGATCATCGAGATGGTTGCCCAGAATTGGCGAGCGATCGGAATCGACGCACAGGTGAAGGAGATGGCCAGGCAGCTCTGGGTCTTCCGCAAGCGTGGTGCCATGCACGATGTTGGTGTGTGGGGCGGAAGCGACGAACATTTGCCAATCCTCGAGCCAAGATGGTTTGTGCCGATCGACCTAGTGGCCTACCACGCCCCGAAATACGGGATCTGGTATAGTAGTCGGGGTAGGCAGGGCGACGAGCCGCCTCCTGCGATGAGGAAGGCCATGGGGCTTCTGAGGAAGATTGAGGAAACGGTTGACGAGAAGGAGCATCTAAGACTGTTTGAGGGAATTGTAGACCTCAATAGGCACCATCTTTGGGTGATTGGGCTCGTCGGTGACATCCCCACGATCGGGGTTGTTAAAAAAAGCTTCCGGAATGTGCCTGAAGTCGCTGTTGCCGGCTGGTCGCCGCGATTTCCGGGCAATACGGCCGTCGAGTGCTACGCTATAGATGAACGATTCAACTGATGGATTCGCACGACGAATGAAGAAACGCCTTCTCCTGAGCATCGCAGTCATATTCGGCGTCTTTGGCCTGATGGTCGAAGTTCTCGGCAACCTGACTTGGCATTTGTCACCGCGCGACCCTGCAGCAATTGAGGTGGCGGGACAGTTCCAGGCCGCCTTGGGTTCGCTTGTGCAGAGCCCGGAAGCTGGGCTTTCCCCTGTTGTCCCTCAAAAAAGCGGTGTAGCTACGGCCCCGGGTAGCGGTGTCGAATCGCTGAACGTGACGCGCAGCCTAGTGTTCAGTGAGGTTCACAGCGTTCGCGAATGGCCGGCCGAGAGGCCGCAGGAGTTCCAGGATTCACCGTTCCTGACCGATCAAATTTCATCGGGTGAGCTTCCATCGGTCTCCGAACGGGTTCCAATTGAGCCCCTTGTGATAGTGCCGCCGGATCAGAACGGTCCCTATGGTGGGACGTGGGCTCGTCTCGGTACAGGTCCACGCGATATCAACATCGTCGAGGCTCGATTCGCCTACGAAGGACTTGTCAGATGGGGACCGACGGGCAAAGAGATCCTCCCGAATGTTGCGCGAAAGTGGGAGGTCTCCGAGGGGGGGCGCGTGTTCACGTTCTGGCTACGCGAAGGTATGCGCTGGAGCGATGGACACCCGTATACGTCGGACGATATTGTCTTCTGGCGGAAC
>DPVD01000471.1:11481-13947 GCA_003526745.1 Candidatus Latescibacterota bacterium | reverse complement strand
GTGCTAAGGTGGCAAGGGGTCGAGTGTGGAGATCCAATACGCCCCGCACGACCGCTCGATTCGGAAGAGGCGGGGCGACTCAAAGCGGAACTCAGCCGGGCACGGTTGATGGAAGCACTTGGAATCGAGAATTGAGGGTTGAAGCGTCCCCGATTCTCAATCAGCCATGCTCAATTCTCGCCCATCAATTCCCTTGGTAGGCCAGCCAGAGTGCTCGGTAGTAATGCATCAAGCGTTCGGGATCGTCGCTTCCCGGGATCTCGGCCAGGGTGTAGCCGTCATACCCGATCCCTTTAAGCTTCGAGAAAAGCTCACGCCAGGGATACTCGGTCTTGCATAGCTCAGTTATGTGAACGAGCCCGATCTTGTGACCCATCAGGTCCCAGGCTTCTTGGATCGTTCCGTCATCCCCGACCTCGTCGAAGTTCGAATTCCAGCAGAAGAAAACGTTGTCGTGGTCCGCATGGTCCATGATCGTCCGCATCTTGGCAGGTTCCTTGGTGTCTCGGCCGTGGACCTCGACTCGGATGGCTACCCCTTGATCGGCCGCTGCCTCGCCGCATTCACGCAGAGAGAGTCCGATTTGCTCGAGTGTCTGTTCCTGCGGGATTCCCTTGTCCAATTGGAGACCGTTGGGTCGGACCTTGACCCCGGGGCATCCCAAGTCTGAGGCCAACTTCGCACACTCGATCGTCCCCGCGATGTTCTCTCGAACTTCACTCTTGTCCGCTGAATGGTATTCGAAGGCGGATCCGATTCCCGCGATCTCTACGCAGCCATCCTCAAATTGCTTTCTGATGGCCGCACGTTCTTCTGCATTCAGAGTGGATTCGACGCCGTGCGCGTGGGTCGTCCGGAGCTCGACACCTTCGAACCCTGTCGCTCGGCACTTTTCGATGATCTCTGGAACGCTCCAGTCTTTTCCGATCTGATATGTAACAAACCCGAGTTTCATTTGATCCTCACTTCTGGTTGGTCTGGTCGGCGTCAAGATAGACCGGGCATCGTGTTTGTCAAAGTATGGAGGTGATCTTGGTTGCAGACAGCCACTTGATTAGCTCATTCAGAATCGGTCCTGCACGGCCCGATGAGCTGGACACGATCTGCGAGATCGCGAAAATCGCTTGGGAGCCGATCCACGAGACAATGATCGATGCGCTTGGTGAGGACGTGCACCAAGCGGTGTCAGGCGACGATTGGCGAGATCGAAAGGCGGACCAGATCCGCTGTCAGTTTACGGACCAGCCAGACTGGATTCTGGCGATTCGTGAGGGCTCGAAGGTTGTCGGGTTCGTGACGTTCGTGTTCGATCGGTCTATCTCGGTCGGCACGATCCGGAACAACGCCGTTCATCCAGACTACCAAGGTAAGGGCATCGCGACTGAGATGTACAGTCACGTCCTAGGTCTGTTCAAAAAGGCAGGGATGTCGTTTGCGCGCGTAGGAACGGGTGGGGACCTCGGTCACGCGCCTGCGCGGCGTGCGTACGAGAAGGCGGGTTTCGATCTCCGACGAGAAGACGTGGTCTACTATAAGGTCCTTGAGTAACGTATCATATCTAGTCGATCGGTGTCGGGTTTGGTCTGAGCACGAGAGGCGCCGCTGAGAGTCTCTCATAATTGGAGGATGAAATCGAACCCACACGTTTCAGTCTCGACAGCACCTGTTGTCGTCGTTGGAGGATGTGAGCGGGTGCCCAGTTCGACTGTCCGCTGTCTATCCAACACAGATACAGAGCGAGCTCAGCGTCAGAGAGGGTTTCTGGCCTCCTTCCGAAGATTACGTCTGCCGTCTCATTCCAGCCGGTGATCTTCTTGGATCCTCTGTCGAAGCTACCGGAATGAAGGAGAATTGCTGCCTGCACCGAAGGTCCGTCGTGATCCAGCAGGATTCGAAGAGGCCATTTTGACGCGACTGGACTTGTTGTGGCTTTCTGAAGCAAGACGCGAGCTGCCGAAGCCCCAAGGTCCTTTCCCGTGACGCCCTTGTAGAGACGCTCAATCCTTCGGGTCTCTGCGTTTTCTAGCGGGTCCGGAGCAAGCTCCCGATATCGGTCCAGGTTTCCAAGGGTGATGAGAGCACCAGCCAGGGCGAAGAGACTCACAAAGACCGCCAGGGGGTAGAGACGGTCGCGGTTCACTGTTTTGTGATCTCCCGCAGAGCTTCGATTGCCGCGGCGTGGTCGGATGCAACACACCTGGAACGAAGACCTGTCTCTTCAGCACTCGCGGCTTCTGCTGGGACTGTGAGAAGGGCCACAGACTCCGAGAGTTGGCAGCCGAGCGCATCTGCAGTGTCCTCAAATAAGATCTCGTCCTGTGAACGGCCAATCACGGCCTCTGTAGGGAATCCCTGTTCGTCGAGTTGCCCCATCAACTGGTCGACCCGCCGTTCGTGTTCGAGTCCTGATCCTCGTGGGGAGATGCCGATGGTGGACCAACCTTCAACCGCAAGCTCACGGATTGT
>DPVD01000471.1:6626-11215 GCA_003526745.1 Candidatus Latescibacterota bacterium | reverse complement strand
GGTGGACCAACCTTCAGCCGCAAGCTCACGGATTGTAGTAATCAAGTTGGCGTTCGGCATTCCCCCGAGCAGCGTCAAGTCGATGAACAGGGTCTTCCCCAGAGTGGTGGCTCCGATCGAGTAGTTCTCCTGTGTGACGCGCTCCTTGTCGATCGTGTAAATTGTGTAGGTGTGAGGGGGCTCGCAAAACGCCCGTGCCGTCGCAAAATAGGTTCCATCGACCTCACCGAGGTCTTCTCCCTTGTGGTAGTGTCCGCTCAGGGACAGGGTCACCTTGCCGGAGGATCTGATCTTCGACCTTAAGTCTTCTGCTTCTCGGTAGGCGTGCGGGTAGCCTTCGTTCCGCTCGGGATGGATCAGGTAGTGCTGAAGGTGTATCTGAGGTGTCGGGTCTCGGTCGGACAGGACCGCTTCGAATCTAGCGCGCTCAGCTCCCAGTCTCTCAGCAAAATTGTCTGTCACTTCTTCATCTAAGAATGTGACGAATCGATAGCCCGATATCTTGACGTCTGGTTGTGCATCGGAAAAAATCCCGCAAAATGTATCAGGGTGATCGTGGTTCCCGAACAGATAGAGGACGGGGCAACCGACTGGGTCGATAAGGCGCTTCAGAAGGGTCAGATCCTGGCAAACTTGATCGGTTGTCGTCGGATCGTCCATCCCATAGAAGGGCACGTCGATTAGGTCTCCTGTCACCACTAGCACATCAGGGCATAATGTACGGATTTCATCGATGGCCTGAGGTATCAACTCAGGCATCCGGCGAGCTCGGCGTCTCAGCAGAAGGGGATGTCCTGGAACGTGCTTTCTCGCGTGAAAATCTGAAATGTGTGCGATTCGCATGATTGTCGAATGATCGGTAGCCGTTGGAGCCGTGTAAAGCACTCAGGTGGTCGAAAGTTCTGGATCTGTAACGGATTGGTGAGTAAACTCGTGCATCCTTCGGAAGGGATCGAAGGTGAAAACTTAAAATGGGAGGAGATTTCATGCTGAGCGCTGGAGACAAGGCGCCCGACTTTGAGGTCCTCGATCACGAGGGAAACACAGTCAGGTTGAGCGACTACGCAGGCAAGACCGTCGTTCTGTGGTTCTATCCGCGAGCGAGCACTGGCGGCTGAACGGCTCAGGGCCAAGGATTCCGTGATCGAATCCAAGACTTTGCAGCAAAAGACGTCCAGATTCTCGGTTGTAGCACTGACGACGTGGCGAAAAACAAGAAGTTTGCAGACAACGAGTCCTTCCCTTATCCGCTGCTCTGCGATACAGATAGGGTAGTGTGCCTAGCATATGGAGGGTGTACGTCGCAAGACGATGGTGGTTCGAAACGGATCACTTATGTGATCGGGCCGGGTGGTGTAATTCAGGACGCAATCGCGGATGTGAACGCTAGCGAAAACCCGCAACAGGTGCTGGACTTGGTGTCCTGAGAGCGTGACTCGTAAGCCCGGGTTGACTCGCCATCTATGGTGCGGTAGAGCACGAGCCATAAATGGCGATTGATCTTATTTGGCAGTCTTAGTAATTGGCCTAGGCCGAAGAGATTGTTGAGCAGGAGGGAACCCACGTCTTATGAAATCAGGACACTTGCAGCTGATTCGGGTGTCACTTTTTAAGGAAAGTGCCTGAAGGAGTCCCCAATGGCAGCTGATGAAGAGTGGGGTAGTGTCGTCTACGACGCCGATTCAGGCGAGAGCGAAGACATTGTTCAGGTTCTGTCTCGCGCACGTCTTTTTGATACACTTACAGGCTACGAACTCTGGAAGCTCGCTCCGATCATTCACCACCGGTTCTATTTACCTCGTGAGGTGATCGTTCGGCAGGGCGCTCCGGGAGCTGGGCTGTTCATCATACTCGACGGGAGTGCCGATGTAGTGCTCCAGGATAGCAATGGTGAGGATATTGTGCTTGCCGCACTCGGTGAAGGTCAGATGTTCGGCGAGATCTCACTCGTCGACGGCGCACCCCGCGCCGCCAGCGTCATTTCGACCACACGTTCACACATCCTCGGTTTCTTCAAGGCTGACCTGATGGAACTTGTGGAGCACTCACCGACACTAGGGTTCAAGATCCTGTATCGTCTGACCCAACTCTTGTCCGAGAAGTTCTCAGAGTCTCTTACTGAATTTCGTGATCAGGAGAAACTGATTAGGCTATCGAAGAGAGCGACCGGTCAGAGCGGTTAAGCGAAGGCGACGAGTGGTTCGGTCGCCCACGGATGTCAGACGGAGGGTCAGGTCGCCAGTTGAAGTTCGTCCACTATTGAGGCTTGTTCGTACCTGCTGGATGCCTAAGAGTATCGATTGGAGAATGGAGTAACGATGCGGACACGCCGAGTATTCCGAACCCCTTCGGGTCTGCCAACTGTGTCAGACTAGTAGAGTAGTCGGGGGCAACAGGTCAAACGACAAGAGCCGGTGTCAGAGATGATACCGGCTCTTGTCGTTGTATTACAAAGAGCTGTGCCGATGGTAGCAAGAGCGATAGTAAGGTTGTCAAGAGGGGTGTAACAGAATTGTAACCTTGACGTAACCTGCCCTCGACATTCTAGCTCTAGCTTGAACACTGTTCGCCACACGTGGTCGAAGCGACCTAAGCTCCGATTACTCCACAAGACACGAGGTTTTCAAATTTCAAGAAAGGTTCTCCATGGAAAGGTTGGTTTTGCTGCTTTGCTTGCTGCTTCCCGGGGCCCTGCATTCTGAGATCAGAACAAAGGGCTACCTCTTCGGTGATTACTATTACGTCGCAAGCGGGGCGAACAAGGAGCAGAACGGGTTCCAGATTAGGCGGATCTACCTGACCTTCGACAAGAGGTGGGACAACCGGTTCACCGGGCGGGTCCGGCTAGAGGCGAACGACGCAGGTTTCGGGGTGGGTGAGAAGATGAACGCGGTCATTAAGGACGCCTACCTTAAATACAAGAAGAAAGGAAGAAGCCTCATTGTCGGGCTCTCGCCCACTCCAACTTGGAGTTTCACGGAGAAAGTGTGGGGATACCGCTCTGTTGAGAAAACCATCATAGACCGGAACAAGATCGGATCCTCCCGTGACCTTGGGGTTTTCTTCGAGTCGCCTGTGGACTCTGAGGGGAGGGTTAAGATTCAGTTGATGCTGGGTAACGGCAACAGTAATAAATCTGAGAGCAACAACGACAAGAAGGGCTATGTAAGACTGGATCTTGTCCCCGGCAAGACGTTCGGGGTCAACCTATATGCGGATTATGAAACACGGCCTGATGATCAGAATCGTACGACTCTGGCTACTCTGCTCTACGCGCAGAGCAGGAGTCGTGCCTTTGGGTTCGAAGCTGTGTGGCAGCAGCGCAAGAATGCCGTCGCTGGAACGGACTCCGCTGTTCGGGGAATCTCGCTGTTCGGGCGGGCGAAGAGAACCGAGGAAGTTGGATTCTTCGGACGAGTGGACTTTCTGGACCCGAGCGACCAGGCGTCTGGTGACGCCGTCACACGGATATTTGCCGGGGTAGACATCACGCCTGACCCCCAAATCCACATCATGCCAAACGTGATTGTCGAAACCTTCCAAGACTCGGCCGTGGAAACCGTGATCACGCCTCGAGTGACCCTGTACTTCATATTCTAAACGAGATTCTGATATACTTGCTGCAATTACTAGCAAGCACTCACGACATCGAGATCAACTAAGATCTTGTAGGCATCAACGATGCTCTGGATGCTTTCGTAAACCGGGATGTAGCCCTGGCAAACAAGGTTCGAAAGATTGACGATACCGCTGATGCGCTTCGAGATCAGGTGTTTCGGGAGCTTTTGAGATAATTGTACGACCAGATCGAGGATACTATGGTAGACCGTGCCATTCAACTGATCCCTGTGTCGCGCCGTCTGGAATAGATAGGCGATCAGGTCTCAAACCTTGCAGAGAACGCTGTCTACCTTGTGTAGGGGCGAATCGTCCTGCATAAGAAAGAAGAGCTCAAAGACATCCCCATCTGATCCGCTCCCGAAGACTCTGCTCAAAGCCGCCTGTCTATATCCAGTCAGGCGGCCTTTTAATAGCCCTCCTTTGGTTGCTGCCCTGCGATAAATGCCATAATTTACGTGAGTTGTGAAGGCTTTCTCTCCTGTTGCTTTGTTCGAGTCGGTTAACGCCTCCACCTATATGTCGGTGCTTATGTCGAACTCCTCCAAAAAGGACACACACGTCCACAAAGCATTCTACTGTGAACGGTGCGGGGGACCCCTTACGTGGTCGTTGATCGAAGGCAGTGAGCACCAGACCTGCGCGAATTGCGGATGGGTTGTGTATATCGACCCGAAGGTTGCGGCAGGGGTGATTCTTGCTCTTAACGGTGAGCTAGTCCTTCTGAAGCGCGGCGTACCGCCATCCGTCGGGAAGTGGGTTTTCCCAGGTGGCTACGTTGATGCCGGAGAGCCGACGGAGGTGGCCGCGATCCGGGAAGCAAGAGAGGAGGTCGGTCTTGAGGTCGAGATCGACGAACTGATTGGGGTATACTCGTACCATGGAGAGCGGGTGATCTTGGTAGTCTACTCCGGGAACGCGGTCGGAGGGTCTCTCGAGGGGAACTTCGAGTGTCTTGATATTAAGACCTT
>DPVD01000471.1:6102-6347 GCA_003526745.1 Candidatus Latescibacterota bacterium | reverse complement strand
ACTTCGAGTGTCTTGATCTTAAGACCTTCCCACTCGACGAGATCCCGTGGGAAGATCTGGCATTTGAGAGCACCCACGAAGCTGTGAAAGACTGGCTGAAACGAATCGAAACGGAGACAGTCTCTTAGAGTTGGTCGCCGCTGGGGCGGTACGGTTCTAAACTACACTTGGAAAGGACTTAAGGAGACGATGTTCAAGTCGATAGAGGATGTCGAGACGCAGTTCGCGAAACAGGGCTACATTGC
>DPVD01000471.1:5613-5791 GCA_003526745.1 Candidatus Latescibacterota bacterium | reverse complement strand
GAAACAGGGCTACATTGCCGACCGGACACTAGCGACCACCATCTACCTGGCCTTAGCACTAGGCAAGCCGATCTTTCTCGAGGGCGAGCCGGGTGTCGGCAAAACTGAGGTCGCGAAGGTTATGGCCAGCATCCTGGGAACCGATCTGATCCGTCTGCAGTGCTACGAAGGTCTCGAC
>DPVD01000471.1:0-5333 GCA_003526745.1 Candidatus Latescibacterota bacterium | reverse complement strand
CTGCAGTGCTACGAAGGTCTCGACGCGAACGCGGCTCTTTACGAATGGAATTACCCTCGTCAGATGCTGGAGCTTCGACTCGAAGAGGCAAGGGGCCAATCGAAGGAGGAGATCGGGAGCAACATCTTCGGGCCCGAGTTCCTGCTCGATCGGCCACTCCTCAAGGCGATTCAGCATGATGGTGAAGCCCCTCCTGTCCTCCTGATCGATGAGGTGGACCGATCGGACGAAGAGTTTGAGGCCTTTCTCCTCGAGGTGCTTTCGGACTTCCAGATCACGATTCCCGAGATTGGGACGGTGAGTGCGAAGCAAGTTCCCTTCGTGGTGCTGACATCGAACCGTACACGGGAACTGCACGATGCGCTGAAGCGTCGGTGTCTCTACCTGTGGATCGACTATCCGACTTTCGACAAGGAAATGGACATCGTGGCCTCTCGGGTTCCCGATGCGCAGGATGAACTGTCGCGTCAGGTTTGTGGGTTCATGCAGCTTATGCGGACCCGGGACTTCTACAAGAAGCCTGGTGTGGCGGAGACGATCGACTGGGCTCTGGCTCTGATGACGATGGGAGCCACGGAACTCGACCCCGGTACGGTGGACGCAACGCTGGGTTGCATCTTGAAGTACAAAGAGGATATCGAGAAGATTCAGGAGGATGGCGTGCCGCAGGTGATCGACAAAGCCCGAATGCTGCGTGAACGGATGGCCAGGCAGACAGAAGCTGCAAGCTAGGACAGATCTCATGATTAAATCGACGCCTAGCGGATCGATGCTTGACAATGTGGTCGGGTTCTCACGTGCCCTGCACCGCGCAGGTGTGGAGGTGAACTCGGGCAACCTGATCGATCTGTGCAACTGCATCGGCCACATCGATGTTCAAAAACGGCCCGATTTCTACGCAGCTGCACGGGCGACGCTGGTTTCGCGGTTCGACGACTTGGAGACGTTCGACTACGTGTTCAACACCTTCTGGGGCGTGCAGATCGAGACTCTCGAGATGGATGTACCGCAGGAGGTAGATGACGCCGACCTGATGGACATGCTCGAGGAGGGCGGCGAAGATCCTGACAGCGCCGAGCAGGAAGAGGATGCGGCCGAGGGGGAGGGGGACTCGGACGAGCCGGGCTGGAGCCCCGATGAGATGCTGCTCAAGAAGGATCTGGCGGCGATGTCGGACAAGGAGATCGAACAGGCCCGGAAGGTGATCGCAGAGATCGTGAACATCATCGCGAATCGGCGGAGCCGCAGGCGAATCCCCGAGAATCAGGGTCCCGAGATCGACTTCCGCCGGACGTGGCGGAAGAACGCGGCGATGGGTCCCGATGGTGTCGAACTCGCGAAGCGCCGGAAGCGTATTAAGAAAACGAAGCTGATGGTGCTGTGTGATGTGAGCGGTTCGATGGACTGCTATAGCCGCTTCCTGATCCAGTTCATTTACGCGGTCAAGCGTGAGATCCCGGACGTCGAGGTGGGTGTGTTCTCTACGCGTATGACCGTGATCTCGCGGCTTCTGAAATCGAAGAGCGTGGAGGAATCGCTCAGAGAGGTGGCCGACGAGGTCCACGACTGGGCAGGCGGTACGGACATCGGAAGCTGTATACGGGACTTCAACGATGTTTTTGCGCGAGACATGCTCCGCTCTAGGACGGTGATGATGATCGTCAGTGACGGGTGGGATCGCGGCGATACTGGGTTGATGCGGCAGGAGATGGAACGGCTTCGGCGGCGGGTGCACAAGCTGATATGGCTAAATCCGCTTCTCGGAAGCCCGGGCTATCAGCCGCTCTGTCTGGGCATGAAGACCGCGCTGCCTTATCTGGATTACTTTATGGCTGCACACAATCTAGAAAGTCTGATCGAGCTGGCGAAGACGTTGCGTTCTGTCTGGCGATGACCGCTTCCGGGCTCGCGCACCGAGCAGGATGGCGGGAGATGGGGTGAGCCCGAAAGCGCCAAGGCTATGTCTCGGCAGGGAGCAGAAAAGGCTGTTTGTGGTATTTTTCAGGTGAATCATGGGGCTATCGAGGTTCTGAGATGACTGATGTGTTCGAAGAAGCGCTGCGGTTGATGGCTGCCGGTGAGAAGGCGGCGCTGTCGACGATCGTGTCTAGCAAGGGGTCTTTGCCGATGAGCAAGAAGGCGAAGATGCTCGTGACGACGGGTGGGCAGATCATCGGTACCGTCGGTGGCGGCTGTCTGGAGGCGGATGTCTGGGACGAAGCGCGTGATGTGATGGATTCCGGGGAGTCTTCTCTCCAGAGGTTTGTTCTGACGGAGGAGCACGCTGGCGACAGTGGGCTGAACTGCGGCGGAAACGTCGAGGTGTTTACGGAGCCCCTTGTCAGAGAAGATGCGGAATCGTTGTTCCAGGAGATCGCACGGATCCGGGCGGCGAGGGAATCTGCGGTCCTGGCGACACGAGTAGCGCCTGGGGCTCCGAGTGCGTCGAAGATCCTCGTACGCGAGGATGGGTCCACAATCGGGTCGCTGGGGGATCCTGATGCGGAGGCCACGATCCATCGGACGCTGGAGGAAGAGGGTAAGGTGCCCGAGGACCTGCTCGAGGTGATTGAGACGGGTGAGGACGCGGCCGGTCAGCCGCAGCGCGTGTTTGTGGAGTCGATCGTGCCCGAGCCGACGCTGTATCTGTTCGGAGGTGGTCACGTTTCACACGCGATCGCAAGGATTGCCGCAACCGTCGGCTTCCGTATCGTGATTGTGGACGACCGACCAATGTTCGCGAACAAGGATCGGTTCCCGATGGCTGATGAGACGCAGACGCTGGATCTCGAAACAGCCTTCGGCGAGTTGAAGATCGACGATCTGTCATATATTTGTGCCGTCACACGAGGTCATCAGCACGACAAGCCTGTTGTCCGGCAGGCTGTTCAGACAGACGCAGCCTACATCGGCATGCTGGGGAGTCGGAGGAAGATCGCGATCATGTGGAAGGAGTTCCTGGCAGAGGGGCTCTCGCCGGAGCAGCTGGATCGCGTCCACGCTCCGATCGGTCTGGATATCGGAGCGGACAACCCCGAAGAGATTGCTGTCAGTGTGGTGTCGGAGCTGATCAATATCAGACGGTCTGGAGGGAAGCCCAGTCACGACGTGAAGTTTATGTCTGGGGTTTCCTGACCTAGCGCTGGCCTCGGAGCGGCCGTCTCTCCCAGGACGAGGATCGGAGGCTTTCTGAGAGGAAGGGGATAGAAGAAGTTCATAACACGTGGCCGAAGCGAATATCCGCTTCGGCATTTTTTTGGGCGTCATCCACCACAATTTTGGGGTGATATGCCTGTGCTCTGGTGAAGCTGAAGCTTGGGCGGAAGGTCAAGAAACAGTTGGAAGAACTCAAGAGCCAGACAAAGAAAGAACAGAGGTGATTGCCGTGTTGGCGAAGATTGCAGGTGTCTTGTTGCTTGTCCTCGGTGTTTCCATCGGTCTGAGCATCCTCGTGGCCCTGATTGGCACGGCCATTGGTCTCCTCTGGCTCCTGGTCAAGATCGCCGGTTCGCTGGTGCTCGTTTACGCGGGCTATCGACTGCTCTGTCTAGGTCGAGAATACGCCTGACAGCAGGAATTGCCGGAGCGGAACATTCTTCAGTTCCGATGAGAGTTCCTGGTCACTAGGAGTCCTTGCAAATTAAGCGTTTTACGACATTTTGGAGTGTGGTCCAGTGATTGCTAACTCATAGGCTGTGGTAACAATCCAGGCTCTTTGAGGAGGCGATTGATGTATACACCTGAGAATACTGTTGGTCAGGCCGTTGCCGGCCGATTCCGTACGGACCTGCAATCCAAGGGCAAGCTGCTTTCGGCGGCGCAGAGATGTCTCGATGACGAGTGCTGCTACCGATTCTTCGACATGCTCGCATCGATCTCAGAGCTGCCGGACGACGAGCGGCACAGCTACCTGGACGAGATCACCTCGACTGGTGACTACGACAATTACGAGATGGCGGCTTTGAGACGGCTGCTTCTCGAGGGTGGCGCAACCGCGTTCAAGCACCTCGTCGATGTCGTCCGCGACATCCGCATTAATCAAGAAATCGATCAGCTGATCGCAGCATAGTTATCGCATCTCGGTCGCTCGCCGACCAACCCTCCTCGATATCAGAGGAGCGAGCCCCTAAAACGACCTCGTCTATCCTAGGACGGGGTCGTTTTTTGTATGATGGAAAACACAAAGGGGGAATCGCATAGTTCTCTTTCTCCTAGGCTTTGGAGGCTAAGGAGAACGCCGAAGACGCGGAAGTGGGATCCCTGAAGGGGCTCCGTACTACACGCCTAAAGTATGCCGAAGCACAGTGGAGATGCCGTTCCGAATTCTTGGGACTCGACCCAAGTTGTGCCGCTATATGTTCAGGTTCTTCGGAGCCGGATAGTCTTCGGCATACGTTCATGCCCACGATCGGCTCTGCGGCCTCCGCGATCTCTACGTTGCGGCTTCTCCACGAGATTGGTAGCATTATGCCTGACGAGATATACTGAAACAGGAGGAGTCGATGTTATCAGATGAACAGATTGTGGCGTTTAAGCGGGATGGGTATGTGAACGGTGGGTTGGCGCTCGATGATGGAGAGGTCGAGGAGCTGCGGGATGAGCTGGCCCGGGTGATCAATGATGATGGGAAGGAGGAGGTCCGTCAGCCCGTTTTGCTGCGGAACTTGAGTCGGGACGACGATCATACTGTCTGGCAGATTGTGAACATCTGGGAGGCGAGCGGCGCGTATAAGTCGCTTACCAGGAACGAGAAGATCGTTGAGGAGATCGCTCAGCTGACAGGGGCGTCGGTGCTGAAGGTGTGGCACGACCAGATCCAGTATAAACCGTCGGAGACGGGCGGAGTGAACATGTGGCACCAGGATGCGCCGCTGTGGCCCATCATCCTGCCTATGACTGAGGTCAGCGCATGGGTTGCTCTTGACGATGTGGACGAATCGAATGGTTGTATGAGTATGGTACCTGGCTCACATCAATGGGGTAATCAAATGGACTTCATCCGGGAACTAGACTCCTATGAGGCGATGCCGGATGCCTTCGAGGATAAGAAAGTGAAGGTCATCCGACGTCCCGTCAAGAAGGGCGAGGTTCACTATCACCACGCGCTAACATGGCACGGGTCTCACGCGAACACGAGTGACAGACCGCGTCGAGCGATCGCGATTCACTACATGACAGACGAAACGCGGTTTGTCGCAAGTGGAGAGCACGTGATGAAGTCGTTTGTGGAGGTCCAGGATGGGGAAGTGATGAAGGGGGATCACTTCCCGGAGGTCTATCCCTGAACTAGGGACGTTCCTTGTTCGGGAAAAGCAGGAGGCGTTTCAAGGGTG
>DPVD01000138.1:524-8146 GCA_003526745.1 Candidatus Latescibacterota bacterium | reverse complement strand
CATGGGTCGGAGGAGATTATGCGTGTGGGGACGCGATCTTCTTGCACAGCCTGACAGTTCATCAGGGTTGTGACAATGTGAGCGGCGACCGCTTGCGGCTCTCACTCGATTACCGGTATCAGCCTCGCAGCCACCCGGTACGAGCGGACTCTCTGCTGCCACACATGCAGTGGCTAACGTGGGAAGAGGTGTATGCGGACTGGGAAGATGGGGATCCCGTAAGGGAATACTGGGGCGAGTGGGATCTCGATGTGTTTAAGGCGCAGAGATAGGATACGGAGAAGATTGAGAGGCGTTGTGGTGGGAACGAGATGATAAGTGAGACGAATTTGCCGGCGTATCTGCCGGATGTGACGTCGGAGATACGTATACCTGAGCTCAATGAGCCGGTAGAGGTATTCAGAGACGAATGGGGGATTCCGCACATACGCGCCGCGAACGAGTGGGATCTGTTTCTGGCGCAGGGATTCGTGACGGCGCAAGACCGACTCTGGCACATGGATGCGGATCGTTTCCGTGGGCAGGGTCGATGGTCCGAGATTGTTGGGAAGTCCGGGATCTCCCAGGACAGGCTGCTTCGCTCGTCAGGCATGGGCAGGACAGCGAAGCTCGACTACGAGGTTTGCAGCGACGAAGCGCGCTCTATGCTGGACGCCTACACAGCGGGAGTGAACGGATTCATTTCGACGACAAAGGCGCTTCCGGTCGAGTATGCGTTGCTTGAGACCACACCTGAGCCGTGGGAAGCTTGGCACTGCATCACCGTCTACAAGATGCGCAACACGCTGCTTGGTACCTTTGAGCCGAAGCTGCTCCGAACAAAACTGGCACAGAACCCGAAAACGGCAGCGGCACTTGCACGGATACTGACTGGGTATCCCGAAGGACACCTCGTTACCGTGCCCCCGGGAGCCGAGTGGGCAGGGGAGTGCCTTAACGGCCTCGACGAACTTCTCAAGGCAGCGGAGAATACGAACTGGCTGAGGGAGACGGACTCAGGGTCCAATGCTTGGTCGATCAGTGGTACCCTGACCGAATCGGGTAAGCCGCTCGTGGGAGGGGATTCACATCGAGGTCTTGATACACCCAGCGTCTACTATCAAGCTCACATCCGTTGTCCTGAATTCGAAATGATCGGGTACACGGTTCCGGGTGTCCCTGGGGTGATGCACTTCTGTCACAACGAGCACGTGGCTTGGGGGATGACGTATGGATCAGCTGACACACAGGATCTGTTTATCGAGCGGTTCAGGGAGTCAGATGGCAAACGTGAGTATGCGTTCAAAGATGAATGGAAAGCTGCAGAGGTCTATCAGGAACAGCTCGAAGTTCGTGGCAGCGAGCCGGTTGCACTGGAGGTGACCGTCACGCATCACGGTCCTGTGATCGCAGGAGATCCGTCCACAGGAGAGGCGGTTTCGATCTCGGATCCGGGACTGCTGGAAGGCACGCCGTGGGTCGACTCTGTGAGAGACGCGATGCGGTCGACTTCCGTTGCGGAACTGCACAAGGCTTTTGCGAACTGGACCGATCGCGTGAATAACTACGCGGTCGCCGATGTTGAGGGAAACTTCGGCTACATCCACGAGGGCAAGATCCCGATCCGGGGAGAAGCCAACGGCTGGAGAGCCGTTCCGGGTTATGGTGGAGAGTATGAGTGGCGGGGCTACATCCGCCAAGAGGAACTGCCAAGGGCGATCAATCCCGATGTGGGCTACGCGGTGACGTGCAACCAGCGTGTCGCGGAACACGACTACCCGTACTACGTGGGGATCCACTTCACCCCTGAGTTCCGGGGACGGCGTGTGCAATCGCGTATCCTCCAGCTGTCAGAAGGCGCCGCAACTGTTGATGACATGGGAGCGATTCACGCGGAACGGCTGTCTCTCCCAGCTCGCCTACTGGTTTCGCAGCTTGGAGAAGCTGACTCCGACAACGAGCGTGCCAAGCAGGCCCTCACCTACCTGCGGTCGTGGGACTGTCGGATGGATCGTGAGGATGTGGCACCGTCTATCTACGCAGAGACCCGGTCACAGCTTGTGATTCTTATCGCGAGGCATTTGTTCAAGGAAGATACCGACACACTGTTGTCGGGTGTGGCGGGCGCTGACGATCACTTGAGGTTCGTAGCCCTAGCGCTCCACATGGCGATCGAGAAGAACGATGTTTCGCTGCTGCCTGATGGGACAACATGGCAGGAGGCGATCATCTCGAGCCTCGAGAAAGCTTGTAATGCCCTAGAGGAGATTCTCGGACCCGAGGTTTCGGAGTGGTTCTGGGGACGACTTCACCGCACGCGCCCTATTCATCCGCTTTCGAGCGTTTTTCCGGATGCGGCTGAGTATCTCAATCCACCGTCGTATGGTGTTCACGGAGACGGGGACACGCCGCTGGCAGGGAGTTTCGGGATCAACAGCCGCTACACGGTTAGTGGTTTGTCGGTGAATCGATACATTCACGATCCGTCGAACTGGGCGAATTCGAGGTGGATCGTGCCACTTGGTGCGTCAGGTCATCCGGGCAGCCCACATTATGCTGATCAAGCCGAAACGTATGCCAATGTGGAGTTCATCCCGCAGCTGTGGGAGTGGGGGGAGATCGAGGAGAAGGCAGAGACAAAGCAGAGTTTGAGCAGGACAGAGGGTGAAGGGTAGGCGAACGAGACTACGGGTGGCAAGAAACGAACGTGTGATAAGTGGAGCCAACTTCGCTGAGACGAGAATGAGGGAGTATGGCTGGAATGGATATGGCTGTCGAAGAGTCGGTCGGTGAGACGGAAGAGAAGGCGTTGAAGCTGATTGATACGGATGTACATAACTATCTGAGCGGGATGGATGACCTGATGCCGTTTCTGTCGGAACGGTGGAAGGCGTATGTGAAACAGGGCGGCTTCAAGCTTCCCGGTGTGAGCCTCTATCCGAAGGTTTATGATCAGGCGGCACGCCGTGATGCGATGCCGTTCGAGGGAGGGATTGCGGGGTCGGATCCCGAGTTCGCGCGGAAGCAGTTGCTCGACGAGTGGAAGGTAGACTACGGGATCCTGAATCCATTACTTGGCGTTCCTCAGATTAAGAATCCAGACCTTGCGGTAGCCATGATGCAGGCTGTGAATAATTGGACCCAGGCGGACTGGCTGGACCACGATCCCCGCTGGCTAGGATCGATCTTGGTTCATCCGGGGGATCCAGAGGGGTCGGCAGAGGAGATTCGTCGGCTCGCGGATGATCAGCGATTCGTACAGATACTGTTCATGGCCCGGTCGAGCATGCCCTACGGCAAGCGGAAGCTAGATCCGATCTATGAAGCCGCCTGCGAAGCGGGCCTACCTGTGGCCATTCACTTTGGTGGCGGTGGTGACGTACCAATCTCGGCGGTTGGGTGGCCTTCGTATTACATCGAGGACCACACCGGGATGGTGCAGGCGTTTGAAGGACACGTGATCAGCCTCGTGTGCGAAGGGACGTTCGAGAAGTTTCCTGATCTGAGGGTCGTGATGCTGGAAGGTGGGTTTGCGTGGCTTCCGGCTCTGATGTGGCGACTCGACAAGAACTACCGCGGACTCCGGGAGGAAGTTCCGTGGCTCAAGCGGCTCCCCAGCGAGTACATCCGAACACATCTTCGGTCATCAACGCAGCCGATGGAAGACCCCCCGAATCCGCAGCATCTCTTGCAGATCATCGATATGATCGGTCAGGACCACTTCCTGATGTTCGCGACGGACTACCCGCATTGGGATTTCGACGCACCAGACCGAGCGGTTCCGAGTGTGATCAAGGGCGAGTTGCGAGAGAAAATTATGTGGAAGAACGCCGCTGAACTGTATGAGCTTCAGTAGGAATGGTAACACGGCGATGGATGGAAGAATCGAAATCGGATCGGTTGAGTCATTGCCAGAGGGTCGCCTACACGCCGTGCGAGCCGGTGAGCGTGACCTCGTTGTCGTCAGGAAAGGGGATGAGTTCTTCGCTATCCGAGATGCCTGTCCCCACCAAGGTGCGAAGCTCTCGTCCGGCGAGCTGACTGGTGACGTGCAGCCTTGTCTTCGCGGAGATCAACCGGTCCTGTATCGGGAAGGAGAGTTCGTGTCGTGTCCGTGGCATGGGTGGAAGATCGATGTCCGATCCGGACAATCGCCGACTGAACCGGAGGCGATCCGCGTGAAGACCTACGACGTGTCAGTGGATGGAGGACGCGTTTTCGTCGAGATAGGCAGATAGATGATCCGCATCGTGTTGGAGATCGGCGACGGCGCATAGGTGTTTGCCAAGCAACGCGAACCTGTTCCGATCGAAAAGCTTTAGAGATGATATGAACCGACTGACGCAAGAAGAAAGACGCCACTACGATCGCGAAGGATATGTCCTCGTCAGGGGTCTGCTCGACTATGAATGTGACATCCGTCCAGTATGGAATGAGTATGCCGGTGTGCTGAACTGGCTCGCTGCTGAGCTGTATGAGGCTGGTGAGATCAAGTCACTATATGAGGACCTCGAGTTCAGCGATCGTATGGTCGCCTGCTACCGTGACAGCCGGCGTATTTTGTCACAGTATTTCGATTGCTCTCTGCCGCAAGCCGCGACTGCGGCCGACTCGCCGATCTGGGTCGGCCCCGAGGTGTTTCGATCCCTCAGCAATCCTGTCCTGCTCGATGTGGTTGAGGATCTGATCGGACCGGAAGTCTACTCGAACCCCGTTCAGCACATTCGGATCAAACCTCCGCAATCCGTTCTGCCGGAAAGCCGACGCGATCCGAAGACGGGATCCAAAGGGGGCTTCGATGCGGGCGTAACTCCGTGGCATCAGGACAACGGTGTCGTGCAGGCGAATGCGGACGAGACGAACATGCTGACCGTCTGGTATCCCCTGACGCGCGCGACCGTCGAGATGGGATGTCTGAAGATCATCCCGAGGAGTCACAAAAGTGGCGTCCTGCAACACTGTCGGACCGCATCAGGTCTGGCTATACCGGATCCGATGCTTCAATTGAAAGATGCGATCGCTGTTCCCATGGAGCCGGGGGATGTGTTGTTTCTGACGCGAAGAACGTGTCATTCATCGTTGCCGAACGTGAGCGACGAGGTACGCGTCAGCTTCGACATTCGATACAGTCCCGTCGGCGAGCCGACGGGACGAGAGGTGTTCCCCGGGTTTGTTGCTCGGAGCCGGTTGACTCCCGAAAGCGAGCTCAAGGATCCTGACGCCTGGGCGAAAAGCTGGCACGAGGCCCGCGATCGATTATCGGTGAAGAACTGGGAACACTATAACAGGTGGCGGGTTAATGGCGGCGTCTGTGCGTGAGACCTTTTCAAGGTAGAGAATGTGGAGATCGTAGAGAGTCTGTTAGGGCTGAGGTTGGTATCAAATCAAGGACGTGCAGAGGGTTCAGAGGCTAGGTCGATACGTATTCAAGGAGTTCACGAGGATGAAGATTGGGGTGATTACGGGTGGACACACGTTCGATGTGATCGGGTTCCACCGGCTCTGGCGGAGCTTTGATAGGCTCGATTGCTACACGCAGGCTTTGGAGGAGTGGGCGGTCGACTTCGAGCGTTACGGGTCACGGTATGATGTGCTGGTGTTTTACAACATGCATACAGCACTGCCAGAGGACTGTCCGGGAGGGAGACGCACACGACAGGCGATCGATGCGCTTGGGGACGGTACTGGGATCATTGTGATGCATCACGGGATCCTGGCATTCAAGGGGGACTGCGTCTGGGATCAGATCGTCGGGATGACGGATCGGACGATCGATGGCTACAGCCACGACGAGCACCTTACGGTCCAGGTGGAGAACCCCGATCATCCGGTGACGCAGGGGATCGAGGATTGGATGCTGATCGACGAGACCTACGACTTTCGAGATGTGGTGTCGGAGAGCAACGAGGTGGTTCTGACGGTGGATCACGCGAACAGCATGTCGACGATGGCGTGGACACGGTCCTACAAGGACTCCCGTGTGCTCAACTTCGTGTTTGGACACGATGATCAGGCCTGGTCAGATCCTGTGTTCAGAACAGTGCTGGAACAAGGGGTGCGATGGACGGCATCAAGGTCAAATGACAAATGAAAAGTGTCAAAAGGTGAGACAGTGAGAATCGCGTACAGCACATATGCGTTGCAGGAGGTGGATCCGTTCGAGGCGGTTGAACGGGTTAAGACGATCGGGTATGAGGGGCTAGAGCTGAATTGCGGGGCAGACTGGCCGACAGCACCAGAACGGTTTGGTGAAGATGCACGGAAGAGGATGGTCGATGCCTATCAGGCTGCGGGTTTTCCTTCGCCGGTGATGATGAACCTGATTCACCTGTGCGCTCACGGTGAAAATGTGGAGGAAAAGAGGAGCCGGCTCAAGGCGACCTGTCGCCTGGCGAGAGATCTGTGTTCGGAGGACGGTCCGTCGGTGGTGACCACGACTTTGGGTAAGCAGCCGAATGGGTGGGGCCAAGACAAGGAGATGGTTGCTGAGAAGCTGAGACCCTATGCCGAGTTGGCTGCAGACCACAATGTAATCCTGGCGGCAGAGGCACACGTTGGTCAGGAGATGGATACGCCGGAGAAAGCGAGATGGCTGGTCGAGGCCGTGGGTCACTCGAACCTGCGTCTCAACTTCGACTACAGTCACTTCCTGCTGCTTGATATCGACCTGCAGCATTCACTCGACTTGAATGCCGAATACTCCGTCCACACGCACATCAAAGACGGACGGATGACGGATGGGAAGGTCCAGTTCGCGCTCCCCGGTGACGATCAGCTGGATCTGGTCGACTATCTGACGCGTGTAAGGGCGTCTGTCCTGGATGTTCCGATTACGGTCGAGGTGAGCGCGCAGATCTGGAAGCGCGACGACTACGACCCGTGGGAGACGGCAACACACAGCTTCAAGAATCTGGATCAGGCCAGGAAGTCGCTGGGATAGTCAGAGGGGTCGTTATGCCGGTCACGCACATCTTGATGTACAGGTTCAAGGAGGGGGTTCCTGACTCCCGAATCGATGAGCATCTCGCGTTCATCGAAGGGATGCGGGGTCAGTTCGATGGACGAATTGACCTGAGGTGCGGCCGTGATGTGAGATCAGATAGGCGACAGTATACCCACGGATTCGTGATGACCTTCGAATCGGCCGAGACACTCGCCGCATATAACAAGGCGGACCTGCACACCGAACTGGTTCAGACGTTTCGGGACGACGTGGAGGACAAGGTCGTCTTCGATTCCGATATGGTTACTGACGACTGAAGGTAGAGCCGGGAGGATAAGGAGACACGATTGTGATCACCCCGGACGGCCTCTTTCGCGGCGTCGACGAGCTGCGTGAACTGTTCACGGGACTCGTAGACGGTCTTCCGCTGGGCAGCCAGTTTGCGATGATGAAACAGGTGATCGAGGGTGAGTCGCCTACATCGATTGGAGTGCCGGTTCGAGCAAGATGATGATCCCGTATGGTACCGATACCTTTCACATCGTCGATGGCAAGATCGTTGCCCAGACGTTTGCCGCTCAGGTCATGAAGATGGGACAGAGATAGCATGAAGATCGCGAAGATCGAGCAGTTCTTCCCGCGTCGTCGGATGCGGCTGGTGAAGATCACGACGGACAACGGTATCGTCGGTTGGGGGGAG
>DPVD01000138.1:0-235 GCA_003526745.1 Candidatus Latescibacterota bacterium | reverse complement strand
GACAACGGTATCGTCGGTTGGGGTGAGACGACCCTCGAAGGGAAGCCGAAGAGCACGCACGCGGCGGTCGAGGAATTGACGGATTACTTCGTCGGGAAGGATCCGCTTCGGATCGAGCATCACTGGCAGCACGTGTATCGATCAGCGTTTTTCAGGGGCGGAAACGTGCTGATGTCCGCGCTGTCAGGGATCGATCAGGCGTTGTGGGATATTGCTGCCAAACACCTCGGGGTGC
>DPVD01000395.1:0-2998 GCA_003526745.1 Candidatus Latescibacterota bacterium | reverse complement strand
CAGCTCCAAGTGCGCGCGAAACCATCACATGAAGCAGTCCGATCGCTCCGGCGCCAATGATCAGGATCGTATCGTCGGGCTTGACCTCGACCTGATCCATGCCGTAGACCACGCAGGACAGGGGCTCAAGCATCGCCGCTTCTTCGTACGAGAGATGTGCCGGCTTTTGGAACATGTTGTTCTGTACGATGTGAGAGGGCATTCGAACATATTCGGCGAACGCGCCCCAGACCATCTCATCCATAACGGTTGCGCACAGGTTCTCCTGGTCCTTACGGCAGTAGATACAATCGCCGCAGGGCGCGGAGGGTACTGTCATGACCTGATCGCCCGGCTTGAACTTCGTGACGCCTTCCCCTACTTCATGGATATCTCCAGAAAACTCGTGGCCGAAAGGTCCTGGGATCATCATTTTGGGGTGACCCCGCCTGAAAGCCTTCAGGTCCGTGCCGCAGGTGAGCGCCGTCCGGACACGCACTACTACCTCGTTAGGACCCGGCTTTGGAATTTCTACATCCCTGAGTTCAAGCCGACCTGGTTCAAGTAGCAACGATGCGATCATGGATTTCCCTGAGAGGTGGCGTATTGCGCCTCGAATACGTGTTAAATTTGCCGATATCTAAGAGATCGGCTCGCAGCCAGCAAAGGCTTTCAGGCATTATAAGCTGATGGCGAGGTCTACTTGGGCAAGAAGGTTGGCAGCGGCCTTCTTGGTAGCCTTGAAAATGAACTCGGTGGCGGTCTGAATGGCGATGGGGAGTTGGCTCTGTCTCACTCCGGTTACGAGATCGACGACGAAGACTCGAAACACACCGGAAGTGATTTCTTCGCTTCCCAACACATAAGCAGTGGAGCCGTCTGGGGAAATGCCGAATCCTCCGGCGGCTTCGCCGATCGTGATCGTCTTAGAGAGTGTCAGCGTCGGCAAAGACAGTACCATCAGATCGCCGACAAAAGTGAACACGTCCAGACCTCCGACTTCTCCTGGGGAGGTACGGGAGTAAGAAACAAGAAGGGATGCGCCGACCTGATCGGCCTGGAGCTCGACGACTTGGCCCGTTAGGTCACTCCTGTCGCTGATCTGTACGGAGTCGATCAAGGTATGCGTCTCGCGATTGATCGCGAGGATCTGGACGAGAGCCCCACTGGCGTGTGCATTGTCCGGCTTGGCCGTGGCTGCGTAGAGCGTGGCGCCGTCTGTTGAAACGGCGAGCTTGTTGAGCGAGAGTGTTCCTGTTGCGATGCTGTCGATAACCGCTCGCTCTGACACACCGACCACAGCGATATACGACTCGTTCGTGCCTACGTAAAGCTTTGACTCGTCAGGGGAGAGCACCATCCCGCCCGGATTGAAACCGACAGGAATTAGGTCCGTCGGGATGCGGTTGACGAGATCAACGACTTCGACCGCGCCTGGTGCGCTTTCTGTCACGAAGGCGAGGGTTTCCGCGCTGTTGACCAGGACCTTGAATGCGCTCGGTGCCGCACGCGTACCCGTCGACGTGTTATTGAACGGCGTAAGCTCGATTCCGAATGAGAGCTGACCTTGGTGGTCGAAGGCAAGGAGCGAGTCGAGCGTCGCGACGTAGACGAGCCCTGTCTGAGGTCCGAGAGTCATTCCCCTAGGGAAACTGACGCTGAACGAACGCGAGGGGATGGAGAGGTTCGTCTCGAGGTCTACGACGTCGACACGATTCTGGACGAGGTCAGAGACATAGAGGAAGGTGGCTGATTCCTGAGTTGTCGACTTCCCGAAGTTCGCCGCAAAGATCAGGAAATCGCCGAAGTCGACGATGGTGCTGCCATCCAGGTCGAACTTTGCGCCGAAACCTTCCTCACCCGTAGATTTGCCGAAGGCACCGGCAAACTCGAGAAAGTCGGCGAAGTCGACACGACCGCTTCCATCAAAGTCCGATGCGGCGAGGTCTGTGGTTTTTAGAGCTGCCGCTGTTGGGATCAGAGTCCCCAGGAGAGTGAAGAAGAATGCAGCAGCGATAAGGCTCCGTGTGAATCCGTTCATTTTCGACACGCTCTCCGTGACACCGGCAGATTGTCGTAAATGGCAATAGGCGCACAATGATACCGTGAGCACATCACAGTGTCAACGATGTGGCCGATGTTGTGCCGCCCGTTGCTTGTCCGCTCGGGCACAGATACATTGTCGCCTTCTTGCAGTTCTCCAGGCACACGCGGAAATCGATGTTTCCAAACTATCCAACAGAATTCTGGGTTCTTGCGACGTTGTCGGTCGTTTTCGTGGGGATCGCGAAGGCGGGTTTCGGCGGCGGTGTGGGCGTCGTCGCCACACCCCTTATGGCGCTGACGATACCGGTCGCAGACGCCGCGGCCATCCTCCTTCCTCTTCTGATCGTCTGCGATTTCTTTGCGGTCGCACACTACCAGAAGATGTTCGATCGACGGAGCATCAAGCTCCTCGTACCGGGGTCCGCTGTCGGGATCGGGGTCGGAGCCTTATTCTTCGGCTACTTCGCAGCCAATGAGCGAGTTCTCCAGATCGGACTAGGTGTACTTGCTGCCTTGTTCGTTCTCTACCAAACCCTCCGCGGTGCGCTGGCCGAAGTGATCCAGAAACGGGATTCGCACGGTGCAGAAGGCGTCCTGATGGGAGCGGTTGCCGGGTTCACATCTACTCTTGCACACGCAGGAGGACCGCCAGCCACGATCTACCTGCTGCCCCAGAAATTGCCCAGGGAAATTTTTGTCGGAACGACGGTCGTGTTCTTCGCGGCGGTCAATCAGATCAAGCTCATTCCCTACATCGGTCTAGACTTGCTGACGATCGGGCATCTGGGGACCATAGCATTCCTTGCGCCCTTTAGCTACGTAGGCGTCAAGCTTGGGATCTTTCTCAACACCAGGTTTACCGACTTGTGGTTCAATAGGGTGGTATACGTTGTCCTTCTGGTTACCGGTATCCAGCTGATCTTGGGGAGGAGCCTAATTGCGAGAGTATTCGGAGACTGATGTCGCTTCCTGA
>DPVD01000092.1:653-8515 GCA_003526745.1 Candidatus Latescibacterota bacterium | reverse complement strand
CGTCCTCGCTTTCTTTGACCGCGTGTTCAAAGACAGGCGGAGCCCGTGGGCAGAGCACGCTTCAAACCCACACCCTTGGGTCACAGATTTCGGTCGCAACACCCAAGGTTCCCACGATGTCATCTACCATAGCGATGTCATCGGCGGATATCATGGATATACCGCCTACCTGCCACCCTCGTATAATGAGGATACTCAGCGCAGGTATCCGGTCGCCTACTGGCTTCATGGACGCAACGGCAGAGCGCACAGTGCCAATCGATTCATCGCACGCGCGCACCGTTCGATCGAGTCCGGTCTCTGTCCCCAGATGGTCATCATCGCGCCTGTCGGTCTTCGCTCAAGCATGTACGTGGACTCGAAGGATGGAGTATATCCGATCGAGTCTGTCATCGTCAACGATCTGATCCCCCACGTTGAAGCCACTTATCGCGTCAAGATGGGTCGCAAGCATCGTGCGATCGACGGCTTCTCGATGGGCGGTTTCGGGGCAGCCCACCTCGGCTTCAAGTACCCAGATTTGTTCGGGTCGATCTCAATCATGGGGGCAGCCTTGCACCGACCCGAGTTCCTCCGTGATCAGAGACCCGACATCTTCGAGGGAACCTTCGGGAACGATCTCGCTTACTGTGGACAAGAGTCACCGTGGACGCTCGTTCGGCAGAGCGCAGACAAGATTCGCGATCACGCGATCGTGCGGTTATATGTCGGCTCAGAAGACTACAAGCTCCGACAGAAGAACACGGAGTACAGTGCGCTGTTGAAAGAACTGAAACTGGAGCACGAGTTTGGGATCGTGGATGGTGTCGGACACAATAGCGCCCAGGTCCTGGACGGTATCGGAGATACGGCGTGGACATACTACGCGAAGGCGTTTCGTGCGTAGGACACCCCGAGCTTCCGAGGGGTCTCGCGCAGATCTAGGCCCCCTTCTCGACCGCCACCTCTGGGTGACTTCCAAAAAGGACGTTGCAGGCAGGGAGAGATCCCTCGCCTGTAGCTAAGGAGAACATGATCGAGCTGACTCAATTCAAATCCGTCGGCAAGAACGTCACCTTTGACTCAGCTTGTGAGGTCCTACGGCCGGATCTGATCACAATCGGTGACAACGTTCACTTCTACCGAGGACTGTATCTGAGTCCGTGCGGGGAACACATCGACATCGGTTCGGATACCCACTTCGCGCCATATGGCTGTCTCTACGGGCCCTTAACGATTGGCCGGAATTGTGCGATCGCTGCACACGTGGTTTTCGCTAGCGTTGGTCACGGATACGCACGAACGGATATCCCGATGGTCGATCAGCTGGTCTTGAAGAAAGAGATCGTTCTGGAAGACGATGTGTGGGTCGGTGCAAACGCCGTCATCACACAGGGCGTTCGGATCGGTACGGGAAGTATCGTGGGGGCTGGATCGGTCGTGACGAAGGACGTCCCGGCATTCAGCGTTACCGGTGGTTCACCAGCACGGGTTATCCGCGATCGCCGCAATTCGTCGCCGCGTGAGTTGTAGAGCAAACCTCTCTTATTAGAAAAAACTAGCCACTGCTCACTAAACCGATGACGACCTCCGCGCCATCGGGGCCCTATGAGGCGAAGGTTTTACTATGCAGACCACAGCGAAGAGTGCGAAGTATATGGGTGAAGTGTCACCGCGCTCCGTCCGACGTAGATGGGTTCATGCAACCGCGCCCTCGTGCTCTAAACGGGGCGTCTCAGCGTAAATGCACCGCTAATTCCCGAACGTGGTTCCGAGCGTCGCATAAGCCGCCACCGAGTTCCCGAGGTCGCCCACCCGCATCACGCGAACTTCGAAACCGACCAGAGCCGTCTCTGTGACCATACGTCCGACCGTGATCCCGCCATAGAACATCGAGCGGATTTCGGACATCAGGACCACAGTCCCAGAATCCAGCGCGATTCTTGAGATGCCGCCACCTGCAGATGGACGGACCACCCAAGGATAGGCTCCAAGTGTCGCACCGATCTCCGCTGCGATCTGGGACTGGCTAGCGTCTCCCAGCACGGACGTACCACCGGAGATGGCGTCGGGCAGAGGCCTGTCCTTAGCGCCGTTGTGGAAAGTGAACTGGATTCCGGCATAGAACGCACGCTTATCTGAGACCGGTATGTCATACCCGAAGGCCGCACCGCCTCCCCCCTTGTAGAAATCACCCGAGGCCGCTCCCCCAAAGATTTTCAGGATTCCTCCAGCCTGAACGTTTGAACCTGCAAAAAGAACGAGTAGCGCGCACATTACGATCGTATGTCGCATACAATCTCCTCTAAGAGCAGCCAGCTGCTTTTTCTTCTCCTACTCACTATTTCACTACCTCTATCCGTAGCTTTCCTTCGTAATCTGCTCCTTCACAAACCCGATCTCATCCAGATACTGCAACGCACTCGAAAGAAACGACGAAGGCAACATCTCTCCCTTCTCCTTCGCCACTCTCTTCTGCCAGGGAAGGTGGTCGGGCCCACACACGAAGACGGCAGTATTCTTTGTCTCGTTAGTGGCTTCGTCCAGCAGGTCTTTCGAAATGCGTCCGCTGCGGTAATCACCGAACGAAGCGGGATCACCTTCGCGGGTAAGTGTGTGGATAACCTTGAGGCGATCCGGGAACTGTCGCCGGAGCTCGGCGAGATCATGGTCGAAGATAATATCCTCGTGCTTCTTGTTCGAATAGACGAGCGTGTGTTTCAGCTTCTCATTCACGCGCAGGTCATGCTTGATGATGCTGAAGCTCGGGACGATCCCGCTCCCCGCACAGATGTGAAGCACCTCTTCCTTCTCTTGGCGGATATCGTCGGTCAGCTTGTAGGGTCCCGTGAATCCGGTTACGACCATCTTCGTGCCCCGAGGGGTTCGGAGCGCTAGGATCGGAGACAGGAGCGGCGGATACGGAGTCACGCCTGATGTATATCGCTCTTCCTTCACCGTGATCGCGATGTACTTCTCGTCCGGCGAGCTGGACAGGGAATACGCCCTAGACGGCTCCTTTTTCCCTTTCAAATCCTGGAGATAGTCGACCCATCTCTCGAGCGCCGGAAACTGTTGTGGCGAAATCGTCAGGAAATTCCCCGGGTCGTAGGTCAGCCGATCGTTCCCAGTAAAAAGGGAAAGCGTCACGGTGTCAGGCGCTTCGTACTTAACGTCGGACACCATCACTTCCAGCTCTTTGATCCTTGTTCGCTCCGGAGCCATTCGCTCTCCTTGAATAAACCGTGATTCTCCCGGCTGCCTTTACTCTGACCGCTACGTATTCGCGTATAGCAGAACGCCTGCCGCAACCGCTACATTGAGTGAATTCACCGGTTCCGACATCGGAATCGACACCTTCTGATCAGCCAGTTTAAGTATATCATCATCGATTCCAAATGCCTCGTTCCCAAGAACGAAGGCGTATGGCTTCGAGTAATCAGCTTCGCTGAAACTCTGTCCGTCGGTATGTGCTGCGAACACAATTACCCGGGCTCGCTTCAGATCGTCGATCAACGAAGTCGGACGTTGATCGACCAGCACAGGAAATCGAAAAACGGATCCCATCGTCGACCGTACAACCTTGGGATTCAGAAGCTCTACGGATCCTTTGACCAGAAAGACCCCGCCTGCGCCGGCGCCTTCAGCTGTCCGCAGAATCGTCCCTAGGTTACCTGGATCCCTGACTTGATCGAGGATCAGCAACGGTTTTCCAGACGAGATAACCTCGTCCCGATCCCAGTTCGGCTCTCGGGCCACACCGACCACGCCCTGCGGCGTCTCGGTCTCGCACATCCCTTTCATCGCGCGACGATCTGTCATCTGCACTGTCACACCTGAATGGAGTGCTGTCTTGTAAAGCGCAGCCAATCGCTCGCTGCGATCGAGCATATCCCTCGCGAATACTAGCTGCTCCGTCGCGCCTTCGATCTTGAGCGCCTCCTCGCACAGACGGATTCCCTCGATCAGGAACGCCCCTTCCCGTTCCCGCGCTTTACGCTTCTTCAGCGCCAGTATTCTTTTGGACCCTTTGACAGCCATAAAAACTGTGAGAGGGCAGACCTCAAAAGCAAAGGCAGAGGTCCGGCGCTCTTGCCGTTTATCCTCTGCCCTCCACCGCCGCCCTCTTCTCTCTTCTACGAGACTTCCGGCCTCGTCCCTTTCTCACCGTCGCTCAACTGTCGACGGATCTCGTGAATCTCCTCCCAGAGCGCTTTCTCCTTCCGCGCCAGTGAGACGAAGTAAACAAGAACCGCCCCCCAGATCACTGCGTAGGCCACCGCCATATATTCCAAGAATTGCATTTCACGTCACCGTCCGATTCTAACAGACATCCTCTTGATTAGGGATCAAAGTCCTTCGATCGGGAGATCGACATGACCACATCTCACTCTGCCATCTGCCCCAGTATCGCCTTGCGATCCCGCATCTCAGCTCGCAGATACGTGAGCTCTTCTCTCGCCCGTTCAATCGACACACGACGCGAGAAGATCGCGATGAACAGACAGAGCCAAACAAACATACACATCCTAAGCGCGAACTCCATATCCGGCGGCAGGCCGCCACCGCCTTCGCGCATAACTGCCGGATGATGTGTTCGCCAAATCTGTACGGCATAGTGGATCAGCGGAGCGTTCGCAAAACCTACGATCGCGAGCACCGCTCGGAACCGCGAACCTTGGATCGACTCCTCACTGTAATTCTTCAACATCATATACGAGACGTATACCAAGAACATCACCACCACGAGCGTCAACTGTGCATCCCAGACCCACCACGCATTCCATATGGGCTTCGCCCAAAGCGGACCCGACAGCATCACGAGCACGCAGAACAGCAACCCCACTTCAGCGCCACAGGACGCGTAGATATCGAATCGTCGCGATCGCTTCCACAGGTAGAGCACGCTGAAGACGAAGCAGATGAAAAAACCGAGATACATCATCATCGCCGACGGCACGTGGTAATAGAAGATCTTCTGCGCAAGCACCATCTGCGCTTCAATACTCGTCTCCACCAGCACCAGCCAAGGGGTATAAAGCATTCCTAGAAATGCCAGCGTACCGAAAATGAAGGAGATGATATGAGGTTTGTTACCCAAGCGAATCCAGTGCTTAGTGTTTACTGACGCTAACGTAGCTGCTACTCCTCTACGACGTACTCAAACAAGTACATACATACGACAAAGAAAATCCCACAGAATGCTACCCCAACCCTCATCCACTCCATCGTCGACCCGAGTGTCGCGCCCTGAAGCATGGACCGGAACGACTCGACCGCCGACAGCAGCATCGGTACGAGAATCGGAAGCGCCAACATCGGAAGCATCGCTTCCTTCAGGCGCGTGTTCACGGACATCGCCGAGAAAAGCGTACCAATCGTCGCAAACCCAAATGTCCCGAACAGAACGGGGACCAAAATACCGGGCAGCGCATCGAACAGAGGCACATTAAGCAGGATGGCAAACAGAGGCAACAGGAACACCTGCAAAGCAAGCATCGTTATCAGGTTGCCCAGCATCTTACCGATGTAGATCGCCGACCGATCCGCCGGTGCCAGAAGGACACCCAGCATACAGTCGTTGATTTGCTCCTGCGAAAACGATCGCGAGAGCCCTAGAAATCCCGAGAACACCACCGACACCCAGTAAATCCCACCTGCCCCCTCAACCATCGACGGCGACCCCGGCGTAAACGCAAAGCTGAACGTCACCAGCACGAGCAACGAGAAGAAACCCATACTAGACAGACGTTCTTTGCTCCGGAATTCCGTCAGGAGATCCTTATAGAGGATAGCTGAGGCTTGTCGTACAAAGGCGTTCATATACGAGTGCTTAATTGAGACGCTGGTAGAGAGAGGTGTCAGGCCGGCTGAATCGGGTGAGGGCCAAGCAACAAGGATGCCCGCTTACGATTTGCGACCACTCTTCGACTACGCACAGGATGACCAAGCCGGCTTCCCCTACTCACTGTCCCTCCCGGCCTTTCTATATAGCTCCTCCAAATCCGAGATACCCATCTCTCCGCACACCCCTTCCCCAACCACCCTTCCCTTCGCCAACATCACGAATCGATCGCCCAAGTCGAGCGCTTGGTGCAGATAGTGTGTCACGAGAATCGCGGTCCGGCCTTGTTCCCGGAAGGAGCTGATGCGTTCGGTCAGGATATCCCGGCCGGTGACGTCGAGACCACTGTACGGTTCGTCGAACAGCAGATATTCCGGATCGTGTATCGTTGCGCGTGCAATAGCGAGCCGCTGTTTCATCCCGCGCGAGTAAGTTCGAACACGGTCATCGGCACGATCGTTCAGACCGACTGCGGTTAGCCCGGAGGAGACTTGCATTTCGAGATCATCGAGCCCGTAAAGCTTACCATAAAACGACAGGTTCTCTCTGGCCGTTAGATCCTCATACAGCATCGTCTGGTGTGAGAGGACACCGAGCTGCCTGCGAAGCGATTCGGGCGACTCCGACAGGTCTTCGGAACCGGCGCGGGCCGAACCTGAACTCGGCTTCGCCAAGCCGGCCACGATCCGAAGCAGCGTCGTCTTGCCCGCACCGTTAGGACCGAGCAGCGCGAGGGTTTGCCCTGGCTCGACCTCGAGAGTCACGTCGGACAGAGCGGTCAGTCCGCCAAACCACTTGCTGACCTTCGAAACCTTGATCCCAGCTTCGACAGACAAGGCTACCCCGTCGTCGCTTTTGTCAGATCGACGACCTCGGCCTTCAGTGCATCACGTCGCCTCTCATGTTCATTTACAGAGATATAACCCGTCTCGAGACGATCGTCCAGATCCGCGATCTGTTGGATAAGCGCGGAGCGACGAATCGCCGGGCCCAGATCCTCTCCTTCCTCGATGGTCAACGACTTTGATGAGCCGGTCTTCAGGTAGATCAAGGCAATCAGGGCGCCGAGCGCGACGCCGCCGAGTGCCCAAGGCCCGACCCTGCTCGGATCGAACTCACCGGAAAGAGCCCTTGGTGATCCAGCGACGCTCCCCGTCAGCTTGAACGACACCTGCCCACCGAGCGAAATCTGCTCCGCCACAAGACGTCGGAACTGCCTCTCCCCAATATTTACGAGTCCCAGATCCTGCATCGAATTGTCCGTCACCTCGGCATCGACTGGCGTGATGAACGCATCGATCGACGGAGCACCATACTTCAGTCGCTGTATGACCCGCCCGTCTCCCGGGATCGGTGTCGTAAAGGCAAGCTGCATTCGACCCGGCGGAACGGGACGCGAATCGACTAGAATCGGACCGTGTGTGTGTACTCCAGGGATCTCGCTCGATACCTCACTCACGCCTTCGGGCATCGGAACCTCGATTCCGTGTCCATGTCCGGTTCCTGTCTTAAACGTCCTGTCACTAGTGTTCTGGAAGATCAGGATCTGCGTCATCTGCCGGCTCTGAGCGTCGACTATCAGGTGATGCGAAATCACCTCGATCACCGCGTCGTCACCCGCAGACTCGTAGACTGCGATCTCCACTGGTGCGTTAGAATCCGTAACACGGTTCGACCGATACTGCACGTCATCATATTCAGCCGAAAGCATCATCGGCACTTCCGCGCTTGGTTCGCCGGGCAGTTCGAAGCTGAATCGCCCTTCAGCGTTCGTCGTATCCGCCAGCACCTCAACCGACTGCGCCGAGTGATGCACCAACTGAACAGGCACGCCCACCTCGACTCGGCCAAGCGTGACGTTACGAACCCTGCCATTCAGCGTCGCCGCATCCGCCCCGATTCCTGTACAAAACAGAAGCCCGATCACCACCGGGCTCATCGACCCAACTCGCCTCATTCTCTATCCTTGGTCCAGATTTGTCCGTAATCTCAACTGGTAAGTTCCCCCGTCTTTCCTTTGTGCCTTTGTGCCTTTGTG
>DPVD01000092.1:0-360 GCA_003526745.1 Candidatus Latescibacterota bacterium | reverse complement strand
CCTTTGTGCCTTTGTGCCAGCTGCCTTTGCCTTTGAGATCCGATCGTGGCAGACTGATCCCGCTTAACAGCAACCAGTTCCAGTCCATCCGCAGGCATTCTTGGTGTCTTAATGCTTTTGTGGTTCTCGCCTTAGACTTTAGCCTTTGCCTCTCCGCGCCGAGGCGATATCCTGCTCAACCTGATCCTCGATCTCACCAGCGTGCTCGTTCCCATTATCGATCTGATTGATCAGCTCTAAGGCTTGTGCAGCGTATCGTTCCCGCGTCTCGCGATAATCTTCACCTTCGATCTTCCCCATTTTGTGATCGAAATCGATCTCGCGAATCGCCTCGAGAACCTGTTCCCGGTTCTCGATCAG
>DPVD01000245.1:0-8155 GCA_003526745.1 Candidatus Latescibacterota bacterium | reverse complement strand
AAGGCAGATGCGCTTGTAGTGGTGGATCATCCACGAGACGTGATCGCGTCGAACATACCAGGTAAGGTCTACGAGTATGGCGCGACGGGTAAACCGATGCTAGCCGTCGTACCCCGTGGTGCTACTAGCGAGCTGATCCGGCGTATGGATGCGGGGCTATGCGTGCCCCATCAACCTGAGGCGGTCGCAGAGGCCATGCGACGTCTGATCGATGGCGATGCGGGTATCGAGCCGGACCCGGGACGATGGGCGCCGTTCGAGCGACGGAAATCCGTCGAGAGGATGGCGGGAGTGTTTCGAGAGGTGTTGGGCTAAACCGCAGTCCCTAGACTTTGATGTGGTCGAAGAACTTCGCGGCGCCACCTGATTTCTTCTTTTTATTCCAGGTCTCGACGAGCTTGAAGTAGGGTTGCTCCTCCTCGTCCTCCCACTTGACGAGCTCCTCAATCTGCTTCTTCTCGTACTTGCTGTCGAGCTCGTATGGACACTCTACAGAGTCGTTGATGCCGAGCAACGTCAACTCGTTATTCTCACCAAGTTCGACATCGAAGGGGTATCGGCGACACGCAACGGGTCTGTTCTCGTAGATACCGCACAAATCGTCCTCCTGCAGATACTGACAGCCGTCTTCCTTCCGCACGAGACCCATTATTCGCCACTCGCCATCGAGCTTGATCCAGCCCGGGTTGTCAAGACCCCATTCGATCTCCGACTGAGGGTAGAACGTGGCGATCTTTTCCGATTTCTGCCCTGTCAGTTTCTGGATGCGGCGTATGTCGGCGTCGGTGATCAACACGATCGGTTCGCGGCAGCAGTTCCCGCAGCATGTACACCGAAAGTTCAGATACTTCTCCCACTCCTTCCCCATCGTCCTCTCCCTGTCTGATGCAAGCTAGATAGTTGCTCTGAAAGTTGCTATTGCTGCCTGAAATCCCGATCGAGGGCTTGTCAGTAAGGGTATGTCCGAGTTCAGTCGGTCGGCGGCGCCTGCCATCGAAGCCTGCGCCAGTACGATTACATCCACATCGGCTGCAGCGGGTTCGAGCGACTTGACGATCTCGTTGTTGTATCCGTCTTGGTTTCCCGCTGCGAACGCGGCCCAGGCGGAGTCGCAAAGAATCTCTATCAGCTCTATCTGCTTGTCGTTCCGCTCGGCTGCTCGCTTGACAATCTCGATCGTTGGGACGAGCGTCGACTGCAGTGTCGCCGCCACAGCGATGCGAGACCCTGCTTGGACCGTCTCTTCCGCCATCGGGTCGTCGACCCGCATAACGGGGCGGTCCGTGAACGGTCTCGCCACTTCCACACGTGGTCCGATCGAAGAACAAGTGCAGAGCACGGCCTTTGCGCCGCCGTCGATCGCGTTCAACACCGCGGTCGTGACGCGCCGGTTTAGATAGGGTGTCACCCCGCCTCTCTCTCGTGCTTCGCTCAGCAGGCTGTCATCGACGACGTGTTGAAGCGGGATGTCAGGCGCCAGTTCCTGGCCGAGGGTTTCGAAGGGGGCGACATTCGCAGCCGCCGTGTGCAGCAATGTGAGTTTATGTGCGCCCACTATTGGTTCAAAGTCCAGAGCAACTTCCAAGACACAGAGAACCTTCCACGAAGAAGCGAAGGATATACGGACTCGAATAGGACACCGAGGTACGAGAGCCTTCGGAACCGCTGAATTCGCATTTACGGCGTCGAAGAAGGTAGGCAGCGTCCATGTCGTGGTCAAGCTTGCAGGATTTTTGGCCCGACCCACCGAGCGATGTATATTCAGCTCGCTCTCGGTCCGTTCATGCAACTGGATCATGTCGATTTCTCTTGTAAAGTGATGGCTGATCCATGATCGCACTTGTTGTGAACGTCCTCTTCACCGTGGCCTTCTTTCACGTCATCCGCTCGGCTCAGGTGAAAAAGTGCAACGTGATGTTGGTTGCGGTCGTGAACTACTTCGTGGCCGCACCCGTCTGCTTCCTCCTCAGCTATGTACAAGGGAATCTGTCCCTATCCGGGCCGACGCTGTTCTGGGGTTCCGTCCAGGGAATCTGCTTCATCGGAACCTACTATCTTCTGTGCACATCGATGTCCGTCAGCGGTATGGCGATTGCGACAGCCATCCTTCGTCTGTCCGTTGTGATACCGGTCCTTGCCTCTGTGTTCGCTTGGGGGGAAGCCCCGACCGTATACCAGATCATCGGGATTGTGGCGTGCGTTGTGTCTCTCCCTCTGATCGGTCTCAAGCAATCGCACCATTCACAACCGGTCTCGTTGAGTTTTCTCTTCCTCATGGTTCTGTTGTTCGTCGGTATGGGAATCGCGAATACCGCCTCAAAGGCGTTTGTTGAAGCGAACCTCCCGGACGTTCAGACGACCTATATCGGTGTACTCTTCGGAGTGGCGGGCCTACTCGGCGCGTTCGTGTTCATCTGGCCGGGCTGGCGTCAGAACCTGACGGGATTCCGGAATGGTGTAGTGCTTGGCCTCGTGAACGTGGTCAGCATCGTCAGCTATCTCGTCGCTCTAGAACAGCTTGCAGGTATTGTCGTTTTTCCGATTCAGGCGTCTGCCGGACTCGTTCTGAACACGCTGTTCGCTGTCTGGGTATGGGATGAACGGTTCCACAACCGCACGATCGTAGGAATGGCGACCGCCATGTTGGGCCTGATCTTCGTGAATCTCTAATGATCGGAGGAAGTCCTGTCGGTGCGTGTTCTGCTTCTGTGGTTTCGGGTTCGCCTTAGTCCTGGTTTCGCCCTGAATCCTGACCAGCAACGTACACGGCTACTATTGTATTGATGACAATAGACGAACTTCTCATGATTTCTGCCGGCCTGTTGACCGGAATGATGCGCGCCGGTTTCGGCGGCGGGGTGGGCGTCGTGGCGGCTCCCGTACTCGCACTCACGATTCCGGCAAAACAGGCGCTCGGTGTTATCCTGCCGCTTACCCTGTCAGCTGACCTGATTTCGGTCCGATACTACTGGGGAAGGTGGGAATGGCACCTAGTGAAAGCGATCATACCCGGATGCGTTACCGGGATCGCGATCGGGGCGATTCTGTTGAATCTGATTCCTGAGGAAATGTTTCGGAGAATGATCGGCGGGATGGCTCTCTCCTACGCCCTGCTTCAAGCGTTTGGTGGATCTCTGCAGGCGAGGCTGCAGACGACGACCTCGTTCGGCAGTCTTCTCATCGGAATCGCAACAGGTATCGTGTCGGTGCTGCTTCACGCAGGCGGGGTCGTGATGATGCTCTACCTAGCGCCGCTCCGGCTTGCGGGGCGCGTGTTCGTCGCGACGGCTTTCCTAATTGGGGTCATACTGAACATATTTAAGAGCCTACCTTACGTGGGGCTTGGTCTGATCAATGGGAACTCGCTGCTCATCTCGCTCAAGATGCTTCCCGCCCTCGCGGTGGGAGCGGTTCTTGGTATTATACTGAACCACAAGCTCCCGCGGATCTGGTTTCATCGGTTGATTCTGTTGATTGTCGTTGGTGTTGGGATCAGGCTGCTTCTTTCGTGAGAACTAAAGGCAGGAGCAACACAAAGACACGAAGGAACCCAAAGGCATTGGTAATACACGCTGTTGCTAAGGCTTGGGTTTGTTGGCACATGAAGATGGATTGGTCTGGTTTACCTCCGGTCTTGGAGGGGCTCCAGAGAATGGCTAAGGGTAAGCCGCAGCGGCCCTGAGATGAGACACGGCTGCGGTTGGCTGGATCGAGCTTATACTCGAAGACGGCAAAGTTTCTTCGGTGTTGTTTTCTCTGAGGTCGCAGGATGTTCGTCAGGCTAAACTGATCGCTGGGTCTGAGGGCTCGATGCTGATCGAACAGAACCGCCTGTCTATCGACGGAGAGGACGTTTCCTTTAAGCCGAAAGAGGGTCTCTTTGTTGCGTCGATCGTGAAGGATAAGCCGCCCACAGCGTGCCGGGAATCGACGTTTCGCGAATGATGCGGGTGCTCGGCCTCGCCAAACGGGCCTCCGATACTGGACAGACACAGGAGTTCTGAGTGAGCGCAGAAGAGAATCCGACCTCTGAAAAGGGGATTGCCGGTCTCGACAGGGGAACGTTCTGGACGGTGTCGAACGCGTTTAGCATGCTTCGCGTGATACTGGTCTTCCCGACGTTCTACTGTCTTTGGCTCGGACCCGACTATCGCTGGTATGTGTTTTGGATCGTTATTGCCATGGTAGTGTCCGATATTCTCGACGGCACGCTCGCCCGAGCTCGCGACGAGGTGACCGTGTGGGGCAAAATCATCGATCCGGCGGCAGACAAGCTGGCAATCGGTTCGATCGCCGCAATGCTCGTCTATCTCAAAGGCCTCCCGGTCTGGGTCGCCGCCGCAGTGATCGGCCGCGATGTCCTGATTGTGATCGGCGGGATCCTTCTGACGTCCAAGATCAAGGAAGTGCCTTCGGCGAACGTCTGGGGGAAGGCTACGACGTGTGTGATGGCGGCGCTGCTTCTGACCTTTGCGATGGGATTCGATCCGCCCAAGCCGATTCTCCTGCCACTCGCCGGGTTCCTGATCGCGGCTTCCGCCATCAGCTACGGACTGCGTTATAGGCGCCGGACACCCGAAGCCTCAGAGTGACAGCATCCGAAGCACAGCCTGCAGTTTCCGTGATCATTCCGGTGCTCAACGAAAGAGAGACGATCCAGGCTTGTCTGGACCAATTCTTGGGTCTCAAGGATGTCCAGGTCATCGTGGTCGACGGTGGGAGCCACGATGGTACGCAGACGAGCGTGGAAGCCACGGGAGCCTTACTCGTGCACTCGGAGGCCAAGGGTCGATTCTGCCAGCTGAATGCGGGCACCGAGTTGGCGACAGCAGAGGTCCTGGTGTTTCTCCACGCCGATTGCATTCTGCCGTCGACGTGGCAGGACGATGTGGCTGAGGTGTTGAGCGAGAGTTCATTCGCGGGTGGCAGGTTCCGGCTCGGGATCGATGAACGGACGCTCTGCTTTCGGCTGATTGCTTTTTTCAGTACACTTCGATCCCGTCTTCTAGGCATCACCTACGGAGACCAGGCAATCTTTGTTCGCCGATCGGTTTTCGACAGGATTGGTGGTTATCCCTCCCGCCTCATTTTCGAAGATTCAGAGTTCTGCGATAAAGTCTGTCGAGTCGGTCGATTCGGCATGACTAGAACGGTCGTTATGAGCTCCGCAAGGCGTTGGCGTGAGTGGGGCGTCTTCCAGACGGTGCTGCGAATGTGGATTCTTCGCCTGCTCTACTCGATGTCGGTTTCCGACGAGCAGCTCGCCAACTGGTATCGCAACGTTCGTTGAGGATGTGATGGAGTATCGAACTTTCGGGAAAACAGGCTGGCAGGTCAGCGAAATTGGGATGGGTGGCAGTTGGTTCTACGGGCGCCCTGAGATGGGTCTGCTCCCCGTTTCTCACGGTGTGTCCGTCGTCGAGCGAGCTCTGGAGCTCGGGGTCAACTACTTCGATACTGCGCCCCTTTATGGGAAAGGACGCAGTGAGGAGATACTCGGCACGGCACTCAAGGGTGTGATGGAGCCGTATTACCTGGCTACGAAAGTCGGATACCACCCGGAACCGTTCGACTACACGCGCGATAGTGTATGGAGAGGACTAGACGCGAGTTTGGAACGGCTGGGGCGCGACCACGTTAACCTGATCCAGATTCACGAGGCGGAGCAAGCTGGTTGGGATGGGATCATGAGCGCCGGTCGCACGCTTGAGACTCTGATTGATATTCGCGAGCAGGGCATAGCGGACCACATCGGGCTCACGGGATCGGATCTGGGACTGATGTCGAGGGTGTTTCGCGAGACGGACGAATTCGTCTCGGTGATCACCTTCCTCAAATACGACCTTCTGACACGAGAAGCGCGCGAGGAGCTCGTTCCCACCGCATTGGAGCAACAGGTCGCGGTGATCTGTGCGTCGCCGTTGCACGGGGGACTGCTGGGATCTAAACGAGACCACTGGATTGATAAGGGGCGGTTTGCCGAGCACTACGATCGGCTTGAGAAGGTGGAGTCCCTGTTGGCGGGCATGAATGAGCCTGTCGAACGGCTTAGTCTGCGTTATTTGCTGTCGGATCCGAACGTGACGATGATCCTGAGCGGCGTTTCGGATATCGCCGAGCTCGAAGTTTCGGCCTCCGTGTCTGACGGACAGCATCTTGATGAAGGACTGATTAGAGAAATCGAGGCGTTGCATTGAACCCTGTCAGAGTCGGCTTCATCGGTATCGGACACATCGCTATCCATTCGCATCTTCCGCCGCTCGGAGAGTTGGCGACGGAAGGCGAGGTCGTGCTGCAAGCGTTCTGCGACGTGAACGAACATTCTGCAGAGGAGCAGGCTGAAACGTACGGCGTCGAGAATGTCTACACCGATCATCGCGAGATGTTTGACAAGGAGGAGCTCGATGCGGTCTACCTTTGTATCCCGCCAACGCTGCACGAAGATGTCGAGCTGATCTGCGCGGAAAGGGGAATCGCGATCTTTATAGAGAAGCCGCAGACACTGGATATAGATGAAGCGGTGAAGTTTGACCAGGTGATCGCGGACAGCGGGATCGTGTCGCAGGTCGGGTTCATGAGTCGATACTACGTGTCCTCGGAAACGGTTGTTGAGCTGCTGAAAGAGAGAACGCCCAGACACGCTCAGATCCAGCTATTCTATACGGGGAAGCCGGCTAGGTTCTGGACGAGCCGGATGGATCTCTGTGGGGGAACGTTTGTGGAGAACACGATTCATTACGTTGATCTGCTCAGATACTTTTTCGGAGACATCGCGACCGTTTCAGCATTCTATGTCGATCGCAATCCGGGTGAGGGACCGGCGCCGATGGATCTACCACACGTCTACAATGTGAACCTGATGTTCGAAAGTGGCGTGACAGCGAACGCCACGACAAGCCGCGTTCTGACGAATGTGAGCGTGTCCCGACGTGAGATCCTAGTCGTTTCGGACGATTCCATGATCATCTGGAACACGAGTCAGGCGACGGAGAACGACGAGCCCGTCGGGAAGGCCGAGACGGGGGATGTAGCGTTTGAGAAGCAGGCCAGAGCGTTCATCGAAGCGGTTCGAGAGAAGGATCCGGAAAAGGTAAAGAGCCCGTATCGTGACGGTCTCAACAGCCTGGCTGCCGTGCTCGGAGCAAACGAGTCTGCTGCGAACGGTGGGACCGTCGTGGATCTCAAGGCTATGGTACAGAGATGACCGTTGCCGAGCTTGTGACGCGATTTCCTGAGATTCCGTCCGATTTACACGATGCTGAGCTTCTTAAGCGGTTCGCAGAGTTGTTCGCACCGTATCTCACGACAGCCTCGAAACCGGGCGCCTGTTCGCAGGACTGGACGCCCGAGAACAAGGCGTATATGACGCTTGTCGGCCCGATGGATATCTACCGCTACGGGCTGTCGACCCAGGAGCGCGTGCTCGAGCAGGTGACAGAACTGATAGAGCGATTTGAAACGTCGAAGGAGACGTTCGAAAGTAAGATGATGGAAGCCCGGTAGTTGTGTCTGAACTGCGATTCAAATCCGTGGGGGAGCTGGGCCGGTTGTATCGCTCGGGTGAGTTGTCGCCGGTCGAGGTAACTCGGGCGCATCTTGACGAAATTGCCGCACAGAACGGCACCACACACGACTACATTACCGTTACCGGTGAGCGAGCGCTGGCCGATGCATCCGCTGCAGAGGTGGCTTTCCGAGCAGGCGACGATGTGGGGCCGCTTCAGGGCATCCCCATCGCGCTTAAGGACCTCGTCGATACGGCTGGCATTGCGACGACGGCAGGAACGAAGATCTGGAAGGATCGTGTTCCGGACGAAGATGCGACGGTGGCGCGACGGCTGGCTTCGGCAGGAAGCGTGCTTCTCGGGAAGACGAACCTCGTTGAGTTCGCCTTTGGCCCGTATGGCCTGAATCCACACTATGGTACGCCACCGAATCCCTGGCGTCCCGAACACGTGCCTGGTGGGTCGAGTTGCGGGTCAGCCGGTGTGGTCGCTCGCAGATGCGCTGTTGTTGCCATGGGTACAGACACGGGCGGCTCGATTCGTGTACCGGCTTCCTTTTGCGGAATCGTAGGGCTCAAGCCGACGATTCAGCGTGTAAGCCGTGCAGGTGTGGTCCCGCTCAGCTGGACGCTCGACAGCGTTGGACCGCT
>DPVD01000371.1:6303-7485 GCA_003526745.1 Candidatus Latescibacterota bacterium | reverse complement strand
TCGTTGGCATCGATACAACGTGGTCTCGGGTGACGCGGAAGCGGATGGGTCCCGGAAGGCTGTTCCTGAGGGCACAGACTACGCGATTATTCGTGTGATCGTATCGAACGAGGGCGCCAGACCCGACCTGCGCTTCGGCGGTTCGAATCCTGACGAGTTGGACATGATCTCGTTCTCAGGAATGGCCAAATCGAAATCATGGAAAATCACGCCTTCCATGGAAGACATCCAGGATGTGATGGAGGAGGCCGGTCCAAAGAAGACGGTTCTGGCGATCTACTTCCGCCAGCCTTTCGTTCTCGACAAGGAGGGCGGCCTGCTGGATGCGAGTGCGATCCTTGCCACCTTTGGGGTAAGCGATGCGTCGATAATGGATGTGCTTACGGGCAAACACAACCCCTCAGGGAAGCTGCCCTTTGCGCTTGCGAACAGCAGCGAGGCTATCACGAAACAGGCATCCGATGCGCCCGGGTATGCAGAGGGGGATACGCTGTTTCCGTTCGGACACGGGTTGAGTTACCGATCCCAGAACTAAGCGCAGGGGACTAAGAGACGGCAAAGGACTACTGGAAGGGGGATGTGCGAAGTTCGAGAACGGGCAAAAGACTGCCACAACTCTGAAAGGGTTGTGAAATACAACTCAGATTTGCCGTGGGGAATTGAAGGGAAATCGAAGACCGGTTAACGATTTTGAAGAAGCATCTAGGCAATCACCACGCAGTAGGGGGCGAACTGGCTCATTGCCTAATATTGGATGTGGCTAAACATCAGGATGCCCTGAATAACATATCCGGTACACCTTTCTGTTTCTTGCAAAATGCTACACGGGCTTTAGGCCGAAACTCAACGAATCAACCCAGCATATATAGGGCAGAAAGCCGAACCATTTCGGCAGTTCCTGTATTACAGTCGACAATCAAAGGAAGATCATGACGGGACAGCCCAACATTCTTTTCATCATGTCGGACGATCACGCGTCCAAAGCGATCAGCTGCTACGGCGGGGGAATCAATCACACGCCGAATCTTGACCGGCTCGCCAACGAGGGAATGCGACTCAATCACTGTTACGTCACCAACTCGATCTGCACTCCCAGTCGAGCCGCAATATTGACTGGCACCTACAATCACGTCAATTCGGTAACGACGCTTAATACGCATATCAACAATCGCCAGCCGAATG
>DPVD01000371.1:5557-6006 GCA_003526745.1 Candidatus Latescibacterota bacterium | reverse complement strand
CCAGCCGAATGTCGCGAAACATCTGCGTACCGGCGGCTACCAGACGGCAATTGTCGGGAAGTGGCATCTGGGTCAAGGCAAAGCTCACGAGCCTACCGGTTTCGACTTCTGGTCGGTTTTGCCGGGACAGGGTGAGTATTTCGATCCTTTCATGACCGAGATGGGCGAAAAAATTCAGGTTCCTGGGTACTGCACCGACATCATCACCGACAAAAGCATCAAATGGCTCGACCGACGCGACGAGAATAAGCCGTTTTTTCTTATGTGCCACCACAAGGCACCACATCGGGAGTGGGAACCCCACCCAAAGAACCGCGGGCTCTATCAGAATGATATCGAACTGCCCGAGAGCTTTGACGACGATTATGGAAACCGTGCAAGGGCGGCAGCAGAAGCCACAATGCGTATCAAGACCGACATGAAATACTCCGATCTCGGTCTTGTGCAGC
>DPVD01000371.1:4927-5167 GCA_003526745.1 Candidatus Latescibacterota bacterium | reverse complement strand
GGACTTTCGCCTGGTCGACAAGCATACCGGTGAAGTATTTACCTTCAAGGATCAGGAGGAGTTAGCTCACTTCAAGTATCAGCGATATCTGCAGCGCTACCTGCAGACCGTTCATTCTGTCGATGAGAGCGTCGGGCGTTTGCTTGACTATCTGGATGATAATGGTCTCACAGAGAACACGATCGTGATCTATACATCTGACCAGGGCTTCTTCCTCGGGGAACACGGCTGGTTCGACAA
>DPVD01000371.1:1432-4643 GCA_003526745.1 Candidatus Latescibacterota bacterium | reverse complement strand
CGGGGAACACGGCTGGTTCGACAAACGATTTATGTATGAAGAGTCCTTCCAGATGCCGTTCCTGATTCGTTTCCCGAAAGAAATCGAATCTGTGGGAACCTGCGATGAGATGGTCTGTAATGTCGACTTTGCCCCGACCTTCCTCGACTATGCAGGATTGAAAACGCCGTCCTACATGCAGGGCAGCAGTATCAGGCCGCTCCTGAAGAAGGAGAAGCCGGATGACTGGACGGAGTATGCCTACCATCGCTACTGGATGCACCGTGACGCCAACCACAATGCCTACGCCCACTATGGCATTCGCGACAAGCGTTACAAGCTTATCTATTGGTACAATGAAGGCTATGATCTGCCCGGCACAAACCACGGAGGCGAAGATCGTGAGTGGGAGCTGTTTGATTGCCAGAAAGATCCCTTGGAATTATTCAACATTCACGCAGATCCAGCGTATCAGGATGTGGTTAAACGCCTGACGGCGGCGCTGGATACCAAGATGGCAGAGATTGGCGACGAGCCCGAACACGAAACAGGTAGTCCAGTATGCGTGTAGCCGGTCAAGCTGCCGATTATGGAACAGGGCAGAGGTGGCAGAGAGAGCGCTGGCAACAATGACGTGGTCACAAAAGCAACCTTACATACACGAAGGATTGCGTCGATGCGCATGGTAGCCGCCTGGCATATCACGCTCATCGCCGCCCTTGTTGGATCGTGGATACCAAGAGCAGCAGGTGCAATGGAGCAAAAGAAACCCGAGGAAATTGTCGCAGCATTCGACAAACGCGTAGGGGCGTACTTTCGCGCCGAATCTGGCAGTCCTCTTTTACGAGCCAGGAAGCGTCCGCCGTTGGATCCCGGACGTGGGAATTACGTCCGAGCATATTCCTATTCACTCGTTGGGTTCGCGGCGCGCTGCCTCTATCTGGGCGAGATGCTGGATGAGGCAAATGCCGCTCTTGCCGAAAACGCCCAGCATTATATCGACAATCCTCTAGACATCCTGGATCGAGACAGCTTTCACTGGCACGCGGAGACTGTGCTGCGCCTGATCGAGATGTACGGCAGCAACGGGACTAAACACCCGGGTCGCCTCACCTCTAAAACAGAATCGCTCGCACTCCAACCGATTTGGGAATATGTGCGGAAGGTCTCGACGCTCGAGAAGGCAGAGCACGAGGAGTCAGAGACGTGGCACATCTACCTGTCCGAGAATCACCACGCGATGATGTTCACGCTTTGCTGGCACTTCGCTAAGCTCGCAAAAGACCGCTACGAGTATCAGGATCTCAGATACGAGGACGGGGCCACAGCCGAGGAACATTACCGGGCTTGGAGCGAATACTTCGTAACCTATTGCCGAGAGCGTGCCCGCAAGAGTCCATGCATTGAGATGATGAGTGATGGCTATAACAGCACACTCATCAAAGGTTTTTACAATTTTTTCGACTTTGGTGACGCTCGTGTCCGCCGGTCCGCCGGTTTGTTTCTGGATCTCTACTTTGCCTATTGGGCTCAGGAGCAGATCGGTGGTGTCCAGGGAGGTGGGCGGTCGCGCATCTATTTCCATAATGCATTTCGACACAATCCAAACCACGGGAATGCACCGCTTGCGTGGCTCTACTTCGGTATAGGCGACCAGCCTGAGGTGTATGGTCACGACGTGAATGCAGCACTGAGTGAATACCGTCCTCCTGGCGTCATCGCCGACATCGCAAGGGACGTGGATGGGCGAGGCCGATACATCGTCCGGCAACGTCCTCAAGGGCTTGGTAAAACGGGAATTCCCACCAAGAACGCGCATACAGCCGTCCCGACCCGGATGCGGACAGATGGCGGTGGCATCATTCGATACTCGTATTGCGAACCCGCTTTCATCCTCGGCACACCGATGACTGAAGCTCGTCCTATCGAGGACTGGGCGGCGATCAGCATCCAGAATAGATGGCAGGGCGTGATCTTCTCGGGTGAGGACGATGCACGTATCGTACCGATCGTTCGTCCCGTCGACCATCGAGTGACAATGAACGCTCAGCGGTCTATGCAGAGCCAGGGATGCCTGATCACGCAGAAGATCAAATACAGCAAAGGCGCGGCTGAGATGATCGTCTGGCTGTCGAAGGAAGGTCTGACAGTGCCCTCGGAGGAGGACGGCGTTGTATTCGTTGAGGCGGAAGGCGCCTATGCTGCCGTTCGTGTGGTCACGGGAGGCTACACCTGGATGGGGGGCCGGTTCGAATCGGACCGCAACATACGCGAAGGGCTCACGTTAATCGCAAACGAGGAGTTCGCGCCTGTGATTCTCGAGGTGATGTCGAAGAGCTACGTGGCGAGCTACGAGGCCTTCAAGGATAAAGTCAAGGCTTCCGAAGCAAATCTCGACGGAGATCTTCTCACCTATGAAAGCATCTACGGAGATAAGATGACGTTCAACACGAGCGGCGGCGCACCCCCGACGATTAATGGAGAGCCAATCGATTATTCACCAAAAATGGTCTTCGAGAGCCCATTCCTGAATGCAGAGTGGAACAACGGCGTTGTAACGGTCAGCAAGGGGAAGCGGAAGAAGGTTCTGGACTTTACGGAGGACTGAGGCTGCGTCGATCGTGATTAGTTGCACGTTGGATGTTATAGACATGAGTCCCGAGAAAACGGGAATCCAACTCCAGCCCTCTTGCATACCCTGGATGCCAGCCGACTTCTCCTGCGTCTTCCTAGACACCACGCGTAAACCGCACGGTGTTATTTCCCCGTTCACCCGGGCTTGTCAACGTCAGTACGATCCGATACAGCCGCTCGCCCCAGACACTGCGGACCCTGCTATCCTCGAGTTCTATCGTCTCGATAGAGGGTGTTAGCTTCGCCGCTTCGAAACTGATTTGTCCGTTTGCAGTGGTCCTGTCTTTGGCGATATCTCGCGCGCTAAGCTGGATTACGCCATCTCCGATCGCGACTCCACACGGCGTCAGCAGGCTGAGCGTGATCTCATTTGTAACCTTCGCGAGCTCGTAGAAGTCTTCGATCAGCACTTCCTTCCCGCGCACGAGAGTCACCTTTCGGACATACGAGTCGAGATTCGCGTCTTCGGGATATGCGCCGGAAATGTCTGTTGCGAAAACCATCTCTTGGTCACTGATCTCACAAGTGGACGGGCCGGCTGCATACTCAGGTCCTGGTGCCTGCATCACACCATCGATTGTCGGTAAGGTGTGATAGG
>DPVD01000371.1:0-1149 GCA_003526745.1 Candidatus Latescibacterota bacterium | reverse complement strand
CCATTGATCGTCGGCAGGCTGTGATAGGCGGACTGCATCGTCCAGATTTCGTACCTGTTGGGGCTAAAGGTCTTTCCCGTATAGGTTTCGACCCCCGCATCGACGATCAGTGGCTGTCCATCGATGTAGATACTCACGTGACCGACATCGTTATGATTGTGGCTTTCATCGTTGTGACCACCCTTGGCTGCCACAAAGAACCCGCTTGGGCTTCCGGCCTTATCCCTGGCGGTCACAACCTGGATATAGGGCAGCCAGGTGTCTCTTGGCAGTGCCTGTGAGGCATTGGCTTCAATCAAATCCCTTGCTGACAGCATTGCAGGTAACAGTCTGGCAATCGTCTCGCTGAATCCCTTTACCGCTACAGACGTGCCTTCGGCGAAGTGAGCTCCCATCGCCATCATCTCAGGATCCCCGATCCGTTTTCCGAAATGGTAGACCAGCGATGGTGATGGTGTTAACAGACCATGCGCATCCGCGAAGTTCACGAAGTATCTGTCGTCGATCTGAACGCCCTTGATGTAGGTCCCGATGTTGCGAATAAGTGGATCATCCCACACATCGATCTCACCGTTTGTGGCACTGTGAAGTGTCTCGAGACACTCATACAACGACGCCCCCGCCCGCTCCCAGTAGCCAGGTCCTTCGTCGCATCCACCGTCTCTCGGGTAGGGATCGATGAAGTTGTCGAGACAACGAATACTCTTGGCAACGGCGGCAGTGCGCCGATCCGGATCGGGCTCCTGCAAGAGGGCTGCCGTCAGCCAGTTTGATATGATCCAGGGATTCCAGTTATTAACGCGGCGTGCCGGGTTCTTGAGTCCCATCCACGTGAAGTCCTCACGCTCGAGACAGGGGGTCAAGACGCGACGCTCCATCTCGCGTTCGATCCTGGGTAGAATCAGTGTGGAGTAGGAATCGATCTGTGGGCCGAGGAGATAAACCGTCCAGCTCAGTAGGCTCGCCGCCTCCGCCACGAACAACGCGACGATCGGTTCGGACGTATCGGGCAGGTCGAAGCCGGCCTTCTGATTGGATAGGGTGAACGGCTTGCCCCAGAAGGATTCCTCACACAGGGCCCAGACTCCATCGACGATGTCGTCGAGAAACCGACCTTCAGCCTCGAGACATTCTGCCATCACCAGATCG
>DPVD01000289.1:3336-20941 GCA_003526745.1 Candidatus Latescibacterota bacterium | reverse complement strand
TGTGAGAGAAACTGTAAATGAAAACAGCGTTGATATCGATATAATTTCTGCAAGCGGAAGACGGCATTCGAGATCCTGAGGCTTGGCGGGGCGGAAGGGATGCCCCCGATCGAAGAGCCGGAGGCGGAACAGCAGATGGCGGAGCCGGGAGACGTGTTTCTGGTACATTATCAGATCAAACATTGTCCCGTAACGAATATCAGTCCATTCCCGAGGTATATGATCTACTTCAGGCTGAATCACGTGGACCACGATCAGCAGAGGTTCGAGGCGCTGACGGACATCTGGATGGAATGGGAAGGGATGCGTGCTCTTGGGTCGAGTGATAAAAGGAACACCAGTAGGACGGCATCGGAGATGCCGTCCTACTGAACGACAGTCGAAGTGTACGCAAATGAGGGCGGTTACTCTTTGTCCACGGCCTCCGCAAAGGCAAGGCCGCTCGCTCAGGGTGACCGAGCTCAGTTGATCAGATCAATCAGGTCTTTGGCACGGCCGATGTAGCCGTTGGGGGTGAGTGATAGAAGACGTGCTTTGTCGTTGGGGTCGATGTCGAGCGATTCGATGAGGGACTTGATGTCGGATTCGGTAATCGATTCGCCGCGAGTGAGTTGCTTGAGGGTCTCGTAGGGGTTGTCGACCTTGTTTTTACGCATGACGGTCTGGACGGCCTCGGCGAGGACTTCCCAGCTGTTATCGAGATCGGCTGAGAGTGCGGCCTGATCGACCGAGATGCGCGAGATGCCGCGGATGGCTGACTTGAGAGCCAGTGTGGTGTAGCCGATGCCGACACCGACGTTGCGGAGCGCAGAGGAGTCTGAGAGGTCGCGCTGGAGGCGTGAGATGGCGAGCTTCGATGAGAGATGATCGAGGACGCTGTTGCTGAGGCCCAGATTTGCTTCCGAGTTCTCGAAATCGATCGGGTTGACTTTGTGTGGCATGATCGAGGAACCGACCTCGGTCTTGACGATCTTCTGCTTGAAGTAGCCCATGGAGATGTAAGTCCAGGCGTCCCGGTCGAAGTCTAGCGTGATGTTGTTGAACCGGACGATGCTATGGAAGATCTCGGCGATGTAGTCGTGCGATTCGATCTGAGTGGTCAGGGGATTGAAGGTCAATCCCATCGATTCGACGAATCCACGAGTGATCCCATCCCAGTCCGCATCGGGATAGGCGATAGTGTAAGAGTTGTAGCATCCCGTGGCCCCGTTAAACTTGCCTAGATACTCTTGTTCTTCAATCTGCTTCAACTGGCGAGTCCATCTACCAACAAATACCGCAAGCTCCTTCCCCATGACCGTTGGTGTTGCCGGCTGACCGTGGGTGTGCGCCAGCATTGTCGCGTCGCGGTTCTCTTCCGCAAGTTCTGTTACGTCCGCTATCAACTGTCTCGCCGAGACGAGCCACACCTTTTGGATGCTGTCTCGCAGCATCATTGCGTGGGACAGGTTGTTGATGTCTTCTGAGGTGCATCCAAAGTGGACGGATTCGATGACGTCTGCCATCGAGGTTTTCTCCAACTTTTCCTTCACGAAATACTCCACCGCTTTCACATCGTGCCGCGTTGTTGCGTCGATTTCCTTGACCCGCGCGGCATCCTCCTCGCTGAAGTCGTCCATCCAGGTGTGAAGTGTCGTTGTTTCTTCAGCTGAGAAAGGTCGAACGTGCGTGATCGCCTTAGTCTGTGACATGCAGAGTAGCCAGCGGATCTCGACTTCGACGCGATATCGGATTAGTCCTGATTCCGATGTGTAGAGGCAGAGGTCCTTCAGGTCTTTGAGGTAACGGCCGTCAAGCGGTGAGATCGAGTCGAGTGCCATGGAGAACCAGGGTTCGGGGTTCAGGGTTCAGGAAAACCAGATCAGCGACGATGATAGATCTTCTGCTCATACGGTATCAATGCGTCAGGATAGTCGATGGTTGATACGGTGACGAAGTTGGATTCGTCGAATTCGGGGAAAATGATATCACCATCAACAACTTCTGACAGGACTGATAGGTAGATGCGGTCGGCGCTGTCGATGGTCTCGGCATAGAGCTGGCCGCCGCCCATGATGAAAGCTTCGTCCTCGTCGATGGGAGTGGCCTGCAGAGCCGAATCCAGGTCGGAGACGACGGTGCAGCCGGGTGCCTTGTAGTCGGTTTGGCGCGTGACGACGATGTTTGTCCGCTTTGGGAGTGGCCGACCGACCGACTCATAGGTCTTGCGACCCATGATGACGGCGTGACCGGATGTGGCCTTCCGGAAGATGGCCTGCTCTCCCGGGATGTCCCAGGGGATGTTGTTGCCGCGACCGATTACGCGGTTCTTTGCCATACAGGCGATAAGGGAAAGGATCATAGAAGCAGGCAAGGGCGTAGAAGGGCAGGAAGCCAAAGGCGATGTTTCGCCCCCGCTCCTCCGCACCCCTGCGTCAGCGGGTGAAAATCAAGGTGCGAACGGAGTGACGCTATGCGAAGGACCTCTGTAAGAATTCTAGGTCCAGCTCTGGATACAGCGGGTAACGCGACAGCAGGTCGGAGATCTGACCCCTTGAGTTCGAGAGGACCGATTCGTCGATCTTGTAGCGAGCCTTACTGTGCTGACCGGCGCTCTTGCCCTTCGTGATCTTTGTTGGCGTCGTATTCGACAGAATTTGCTTAAAGACGCCGGCAATCTGCTTCATCTCGTCGGTGCCCATGCCGAGGGTTGTGAGGGCAGGTGTGCCTACCCGTAGGCCGCTCGTGTACCAAGCGCCGTTTGGGTCGAAGGGAATCGTGTTGCGGTTCAGGGTGATGTTCGCTTCTCGTAGGGAGCTTTCTGCCTGACGGCCGTTGATACCGAAGGGCGTGACGTCGAGTTGGAGGAGGTGATTTTCGGTTCCTCCTGTCAGGACTGTGTGGCCCTCGTCGATTAGGGCAGATGCGAGTGCTTGCGCGTTCTCGACGATCTTGGCGGCGTATTCGCGGAACTCTGGCGTTCTGGCCTCTTGGAATGCGACGGCCTTTGCAGCCATGACGTGCGGCAGTGGGCCACCCAGGACCATCGGACATCCCTTGTCGATCTGGCCCGCGTATTCCTCCGTGCATAGGACCATCCCGCCTCGGGGGCCTCTCAGTGTTTTGTGCGTCGTAGTCGTGACGATGTCCGCGTGGGCAACGGGGTCGAAGTCGTCTTCGAAGACCTTGCCGGCCACGAGCCCGGCGAAGTGCGCCATGTCCACCATGAAAACTGCGCCGATTTCGTCTGCGATTTCCTTAAACACACGGAAGTTGACCTTGCGCGGGTAGGCACTGTAGCCAGCGATGAGGATGAGCGGCCTCACTTCTTTTGCCTGATCCCGGATCTGATTGTAGTCGAGGAGTCCTGTTTCCTTGCTGACCGTGTATGAGTAAGACTCGAACATCCGGCCCGAGACGTTGACCTTGTATCCGTGGGTGAGATGACCTCCCGAAGAGAGGTCCAACCCAAGGAGTCTCTGGTTACCGAGCTCGGTGCGGATCTCCTTCCACTGCTCGTCGGTCAGGTCGAAGGCGCTCTTGCTCCCGAATCCCTCGAGCTTGGGGTCCTGGATGCGGTGTGAGAGGATCGCCCAGAAGGCGACCATGTTGGCGTCCGCACCCGAGTGAGGCTGGACGTAGGCGTGATCGGCATCAAAGAGCTTGCAGGCCAAGTCGGCTGCCTTGGTTTCGATATCATCGACATTGTCGCAGCCGGCGTAGAAACGATGGTCGGGGATACCTTCCGCATACTTGTCCGTGAGCAGGTTGCCCATGGCGAGCTGCGTCGGAAGCGAGCAGTAGTTCTCACTCGCGATCATCTTGAGATTGGAGCGCTGGTCCGAGAGCTCCTGCACGATGGAGCGCGCGGCGTCGGGTAGGACGGTCCTGACGCTTTCGAGCGATGCCAGGTAAGCGATGAAGCTTGGGTCGACCGGTTTGCCCGTGGAAAGGTAGTCGGCGAGAGGTGATGTGTCGGCCATCGCGATCCTCCTGAAGAAGCCAGAACGACTGCTGTAGAAATAAATACAGCCCGGTCTCGTTTTGTTGAGTGCCCAGGCGTTCGGCGGGATCAGGGTCGAAGTTTCCTCGTGGTTGGTTCCACTCGGTACGGCTCCGGGGGAAGGAGCAACATACGTTTCGCCAGTGGCTTCGTACCCTCTTGTGATGTATCCTAAAAGATACCGGGTGGTGGTGGTCAGTCAACCGATTTTGCTTGTCGCTCCCTGGGGCCAAACTTATATTTTCGGCGGCTGAGAAACGACGTCAACTAACGAACGAAGGCGTATCATGGATTGCCGGACCCATCACGGTCACACAGCGGCTCCCCTCCTCGGGGGAGCTTTTTTTGTGTCCTAGTCTAATGAGTATCGGGCGATCTGGGGGGCATATGGACAAGCTCTTTCACGTGATCGAGGCGCAGCAGTTCGGTCGACCACTGTTGACCGAAATTTTCTCGGTGACCAAGGAGATGGAGGAGGTCGTCAGTCGCTACGGCTCTAGTATCCTCAATCAGAGGATCATGGCGAGTCTCTTCTACGAACCGAGCACACGTACGCGTCTGTCTTTCGAGTCGGCGATGTTCCGGCTTGGAGGGGACGTTATCACGACGGAGAGTGCGCGGGAGTTTTCCTCCGCCGCCAAGGGTGAGACGCTGGAAGACACGATCCGGATCATCGAAGGTTACAGTGATGTGATCGTGATGCGGCACTTCGAAAGCGGGTCGGCCCGCAAAGCGGCTGAAGTTGCGTCCGTGCCGATCATCAACGCAGGTGACGGACCCGGCCAACACCCGACGCAGGCCTTGCTGGACGTCTACACGATTCAGAAAGAGATCGGGAGGCTTGACGGCATCAAGGTGGCAATGGTAGGCGATCTCGCAAATGGACGGACGGCACGATCGCTGGCGTACCTGCTGTCGAAGTACGAGGACGTGAAGGTCTACTTCGTTGCACCTCAAGTCGTGCGGATGAAAGATGACATCAAGGCGCATCTGGACGAGCAGAAGATCGATTGGGAAGAAGCCGAGGATCTGATCAAGGTGATACGGGAAGTCGATGTGGTCTACCAGACGCGAATTCAGAGAGAACGATTCGGCGACCGGATAAGGGATTACGAGAAGGCACGTGGCAAGTATATCATTGATGACAACACGATGGCCGCGCTGCCTGAAAAGTCGATCGTGATGCACCCGCTACCGAGAGTCGACGAGATTGCTTCCGGGGTGGATTTGGATCCGAGAGCTGCCTATTTCAGGCAGGCACACAACGGGCTATATATTCGTATGGCGCTGCTGCGGATTGTGCTGGATCAGTGACAGGTCAAATGTCAAAAGAGGATCACGTGCCTGCGGTTTGGCAGGACGCCAATCAGGGAATCATACGCGAGGTGGGTTTTCTAAACTCCGAACCCTGGCTTCTTCCTGAATCTTGGCAAGCGAATCGATTGACTCGGCCAAAGGGTCTTGATTACAAGCGAAAGAAGTTTGCAAACAGTCATGGCGAATAGCGTGATCCGCTGTCGTGTGTGTCGGAAAAAGATGGGGGTCGTGCGTGGGTTCAAAGGGAAGATTTTTTCGCTATGCCTGGCGTGCGAGGCGGCGCGGAAGCGGGCGAAGCGAAGGAGAAAGGCTTGAAGATCAAGGAAATCTGTGGGAACAGTCACGTGGTCTTTCCGTCGGATGCGGGTAGTGAGATGGAAACTATGCGGATGATCGGGTGAGGTTACGCAGAAATGCAATGCAAATTGGGAACCTGCGACATTGGCTGCCCACGCCCTGGTGTTGGTATTAAGTTGTTTTGTGCGGCACGACATGAAACAACAGAATTGTGCATAACTCATTATTTTTCAATCATTCCTGTTAAGCATTCCGGGGGTGCGCCGATGTATAAAACGTAGCGAGTCAGGGTTCATTTTCAGAGCCAGGTCGGGCGGATTGTCGAGACGATCTCGACCCGCGCACAAGAGACTTGCGTGGGTTATCCAGGATGGAAAGAGATACATCTCAACCAACGGGATCAGGATGAATTCAAGCGTCAGGTTCAAGCCACTTCCTCCAGGGTCAGACGAGACCAAAGAGACACGGGCGGAGAAACTCCGCCGAGTGTCGGAACAAGTTAAGAACGGCTACTACGCCGAACGCGATGTACTCCGGGATGTTGCAGACGCCCTTATTATGAATCCAGCGCCATTTGAGGCTCTGAACGAGAAAGAGGAAGAGTGATCCCCTCTCGATCCGTGGGAATCAAGGCCGGTGCTCCTTTGTGAGCCCGGCCTTCTTTCTTGTACGATAGAGAAAGCGGGCCACGAAGAACTCGGAAGAAACAGATGGGACTCTTTCAATGCGGAGTCTTGGACAAGGGGAGGGCGAATTGTGGCTTGGGTGAGTACATAATCTATAGTGCAAGATTGCTGGTGCCGAGGTTGCTGCTCTGTGCGCATACCGCGGCGCGCGGACTATACCGACCTCAGTGTCCCGGGTAGCCTGCGGCAACCCCGAACTGGGTGGCCCAACCCCTTCGGGGTTGAGGTGGATTCTGCGGGTTCGTTGACACGGTGAGACGGAACGAGCATCTTAGATTTCCCACCCCAGTCTGGAGAAAATTTTGAGCGACGTGTTGGAGGTTGAACATCTTATGGCAGAGCCTGGCGAGGCCAATCATGGTTATCTGTCGGTGACAGAGATGCCTGACGGGACTCCAATGCGGATTCCGGTCGCTCTCGTGAACGGGGCCAACGATGGGCCGACGATGTATCTTCAGGCGATTAGCGACGGGGATGAGCTGAACGGTCTTTCGGTGATTCGTCGGGTACTCGGGCGTCTCGATCCGAAGTGCTTGGATGGACGCGTGATCGCCGTCCCGATCGTCAACATCCACGCTCTCCACGCTTACCAGGCCTTCAGCCCGATCGACAACAAGAAGATGAATCGCTGCTTCCCGGGAAGACAGGACGGGACGTCGTCCGAGCGAATCGCCTACAGGCTTTTCCAGAACGCCGTTCTACAGTCGGACTATGTGGTCGATCTCCATCAGGGGGGGATCCGCCCGATGATCGACGAGGTTCGTGTCCGTGTGGATCGACGCAGGCGCATCCATCGAGACTGCATGGAGATGGCGCGCGTGTTCGGGACAGGTTACATCCTCGACGCACGAGGGCCTGAAGGACAGCTCGCTCGTTCAGCGCCTGACGAAGGTATCCCGACTATCGATCCGGAACTGGGTGGCTGTATAGGGTGGGACGAAAGCAGCATTTGCAAGGGTGTGACGGGGGTTGAGAACCTGCTAAAGCACTACGACATGATTGCCGGGAAGCCCTCGATCCCAAGTTGTCAGACCGTGGTCGATGGGTTTCTGAGCCTTCTGTCGAACCGAGGTGGTATCCTTGAGTACCGTGCACAACTGTATGACGTGCTCGAGAAGGGCGCATCCGTTGCCGATGTGACGGATCCGTTCGGCGAGGTGATCGAAACGCTGAAAGCGCCAGAGGAATCGGTGATGTGGTCGAAAGCGCTTCGACCGATGGTTGCGTCGGGTGAGGTGGTCGCAACTCTCGGGAAGAATATCCGGACCATCTGATAATACTAAGGGGAGCATCGGTTTGTGAGCGAGTGCCTAGGTCTCGATGTGGGAACGACGACGGTTAAGGCCGTTGTGATCGAGAGTGAGACCGGTGCGGTAGTCAGGCGTGCAACCGCGCCGAATGATTCGGAGATGACGAGTTCAGAAGACAAGCGCGCCGGTCGGAGCGAATGGGATCCTGATCGAATTCTGGCTGTGGCCCAGCAAGTTCTGTCGGAGGTTGGGAGTGACACGGTGCGGGCCGTCGGTGTGACGGGACAGATGCACGGGATGCTTCTGGTGGATGGCTGCGGGCGACCGATTGGGCCGTTTATCGGATGGCAGGATCAGCGAGGCGCCGAACCGAAGCCTGACAGCAATCGCACGCTTGTTGCCGACCTGATCGAGCGTCTCGACACCTCTGACCCTGCGGGGCACGTTTGTCGGCCCAAGACAGGCTACATGGGCGCGACGCTCAGCTGGTTGCTCGCATACGACCAGGTCCCGGCAGGCTCGCGTGCCTGTTTCCTGCCTGATTTCGTTTCCTCTAGGCTGACAGATACCCTACCTGTGTCCGACCCAACGAATGCAGCTGGTTCGGGTCTATATGACGTGGCTGCAGGTCAGTTTCACCCTCCTTTCGCCGAGCTTTCGGAAAGTTCGCTTCTTCCCGACGTAGTACCGTCGGGTTTCCGGGCTGGCGAGCTCAAAACTTCTTGGCCGGATTCTGGACTCCGTTCCGGAATTCCGGTCGGCGTTGCGTCAGGTGACAACCAAGCCAGCTTTCTCGGGAGCGTTCGGGAACCCGTCAAGACAGTGCTGATCAACGTAGGTACGGGCGGCCAGATGTCCGTGAGTGCGACGACACCGGATGCGGGGCCTGGCTTGGAGGCGCGTCCGCACGTGAACGGAGCTTACATTCTCGTTGGCCCAGGGCTCGTCGGGGGACGCACCTATGCCTGGCTTCGGGACTTCTTTCTCGAAGTGGGTCGCAAGGTGTTCGGTGTGGAAGAAGATCCGGAGGCAGTCTACGACAGAATGACCGAACTGGCCGATTTGATCGAAAGTGGAGCAGAAGGTCTGACCGCTGAACCGCTTCTGACCGGAACTCGAGAGGATCCTCACAGGCGTGGACGCCTCGACGGGATCGGCACGGCTAATTTCACCAGCGGACATCTCAGCCGCGCAGTTCTGGAGGGTATTGCCGAGCAATTCCGGATACTATATGAGTCGGCGCTCAAGGTTGGCGCAGGACGAAGATCGATTCTGGTGGGAGCGGGGAACGGGATCAGGAAGAACCCGGTTCTTCGGGAGATCGTGGAACAACAGTTCGAGATGGAGATGCGTATTCCCATTCACACTGAGGAGGCCGCTTACGGCGCAGCCATGCAGGCGATGGTGTTGTGTGGTGCTAAGAAGAGTCTGAAAGAAGCTGCAGAGATAATCAGATACGAATAGGTGTGTCAGACCCAGGGGTCGTCCTGGCATCCGATCGCGTTTCTAACAGCAGGCTTAAGGAAGACATCCTCGAGGGGCAGACGTGAGAACGCCTTCGACAGGACTTCGATCTGCGACCGAATGTCCAGCGTGCGGTCGAGGATGAGTCGCCGCTCCCCTTTGATGATGCAGAGACCACCCGCCCTACCCTCCAGGTCTACACGCTCGATTGCGATGTCGAGTTTCTCGGACAGCGCCTCGAATTCCTGCAGCAGCATTTCGTCTGTCATGGGAAATCCTCGGATCTTTTTCAATTCTACGTCATCCACATCAGAGGTTCAAATCGTAAGGTTGGAGCAACAGACAAAACGGAAGAGGCGGATGGCTTGGAGGACCTAAATCTGCCGCGGCATCGACTGGAGGGCGACAGAGTCTAATGCTTGAGGCGATTCTTTGGGACAACGACGGTGTTTTGGTCAATACGGAGGCACTATACTACGAGGCCTGTAGGCGTACGCTAGCGAATGAGGGAACGGAGCTCTCACGCGAGATGTATGTGCGTATCTCGATGACCGAAGGCCGGAGCGTTTTCGATCTGATCGACCTGGACCGTGACGAGCGAGCAAGACTTCGCTCCGATCGGGACAAGGTTTACATGGGGTTGCTGTCCAGCCGCGACCTGACGCTTCCCGGTGTAAGGGAAACGCTGGAAGGGCTTGACGGTCGGCTTCGAATGAGCGTAGTGACCAGCTCGCATCGCGCACCCTTCGACCTGATTCACAGCTCGACCGGATTGATGCGTTTCTTCGAGTCCGCACTTGTTCGTGAGGACTTCACGCTGTCCAAGCCCGACCCTGAGCCGTACCTCAAAGGGCTTGAGCTCTTAGGGCTCAACGCGAGCTCGTGTCTGGCGATTGAGGACTCGGCGCGAGGACTTGCGTCTGCCAGAGCCGCAGGGTTGAAATGCATTGTTGTACCGAATACCCTGACCCAGGATGGTGACTTCTCGGAAGCCTACGCAGTACTGGATGACATCAGAGATGTGATTCCGGCGGTTGAGAAGCTACTCGTCTAGGAAGGAGATCTGAGGTGGCAGGAACGGTGGAAGCCATATTCGTGACGGCAAAAGGCGGTGAGCCCATGGTTAAAGTCAATGAAGTTCGAGCCGTTGAGGACGAGGGCCTTGAGGGCGACCGGTATGTGACGAGGACTGGCTACTGGACGAACATTGATGAGTGTCAGGTCACGTTAATCGAGGGGGAAGTACTCGACCAGATCGAAAAGGAGAGCGAGGTTAGGGTGAGGAACGGTGAGCACCGACGGAACATTGTGACCCGGGGCATCGAGCTTGAGGCGCTTGCGGGTAGGCAGTTTACGGTCGGTGATGCTGTGATGATTTTCGACCGCCCCAGACCGCCTTGCGGCTACATCCAGACGATCACCCAGAAGGGGATGACAAAGGCTCTCGGTGGTCTGCGTGGCGGGATCTGCGCCCGAGTAATGAAATCAGGTACGATCAAGCTGAGAGATACAATCGCGCTGGTGGAGGGCTAATGAAGCTAGGAATCTTCTCGACCGTGTTTACACGCGACGGTTTCGAATCGGTCCTTGATGCGGTGGTTGAATCTGGGTTGGAGGAGACCCAGTTCCACATGAGCTGCGCAGGGATCGAGCAGATTCCAGAGGCGATCCCGAGAGGTCTGTGTGAACGGGTTCGCGTCGCCCACGAGGAACGCGATCTCGAGGTCGCCGGACTTTCTGGCACCTTCAATATGATCGACACGGACCTTGAGGCACGGGAAGCTGGGTTCCGTGGTCTTGCCCAGCTGGCTTCGAACGCGAAGGAGCTGGGAACGTCCGTCATAACTCTCTGCAGCGGTACGAGAGCGGATTACCTGTGGCGTTCACATCCGGACAATCACACTGAAGCGGCCTGGAATGATATGATTGAGTCGATGACAATGGCCGCAGCAATTGCCGAAGAACACGATGTCTATGTGGCCTTCGAGCCTGAAGTCTCGAACGTGATCGACAGTGCCGAGAAAGCGAAACGCGCGATCGATACGGTTGGGTCGTCGAAGCTGAAGGTCTGTATCGATGGTGCTAACCTGTTTCACGAAGGTGAACTTCCGAGAATGGACGAGATTCTGAAGGAGGCGTTCGATCTGATCGGAGAGCACATCGTGTTTGCTCACGCTAAGGATCTGTCAAAGGACGGCGAAGCCGGGCACGACGCAGCGGGAACGGGTTTCCTGAACTACAAGCTGTATCTGGAGTTGCTGGATCGAGTGGGGTATTCAGGAGCAGTGGTGCTGCACAGCCTGAAAGAGGAGCAGGTGGCCGGGTGCAAGGCGTTTCTGAAAGAGAAGATGTGTGAGGCGAGGGTCGGGTCCTAGGGCGGAGAGTGGGTCCGCCTTCGCTGGAGCTAAGGTGCAGCAGGCATCCGGCCCCCGGTTGAATGAAGGCGTGAGAGGGTGAAGCTTCTGTAGAGTAGAGGCGCAGGATCGGTCGGTCCTGCGATTTGTTTTGTTATGATGGATGTTCTAGACACGTTGTTTGTGACGTCGCCTCCCGAGATGGGGAAGCTGCTGGCAGAAGAGCTGGAGGGGATAGGTGTGCCCGTTGAGCATGTGATGCGTGGCGGTGTGTATGTGGCGAAGTCGGTCGAGATGGGATACCGTGTTTGTCTCTGGTCACGGGTAGCGAATCGGGTACTCTGGCCACTCGCTGTCTTCAGCGCGGGTGACGAGGGAGCTTTGTATGAGGGTGTGAAAACCATTCCTTGGGAAGATCACCTGGATCAACAGGGTACGCTGGCCGTGGACGCGAACTGCGTTCAGAGCACGATCACGCACTCACACTTCACGGCGCTGAAGACGAAAGATGCGATTGTCGACCGAATCCGGGAGCTTGCAGGTGAACGCCCGTCAGTGGATGTTCAGGATCCAGACCTACAGATTAACACCTATGTCTTCAGGAATGAGGCGAGGATCAGCATTGATCTGGCAGGACAGTCTCTGTATCGAAGAGGATACCGCACGGTTGGACTCGAAGCACCGCTGAAAGAGACTCTTGCGGCCGGCCTGTTGTATCGCGCGGGATGGCCCGCGATGGCAGAGGCGGGTGGAGCCCTTGTCGATCCGATGTGTGGGACCGGGACCTTCCTGGTCGAGGCCGCAATGATGGCGTGCAAGGCGGCGCCGGGATTGCTCCGCGGCGAGTGTGGTTCGGTCAGGTGGCGGCAGCACGATGCCGACGTATGGCGTCAGTTGGTCGAGGATGCTAGGCAGATCCGTGTTCGTGGATCTCGGGATGTCGTGTTCGGGTGGGATCACGATGCTCGAGCGGTCCGGGCGGCAGAGCAACACGCCAAGCAGGCAGGCGTGGATGGCCTGATCCGAATCGATGAGCGTGCGGTCCGTGATTTGACCCCACCGCAGGGCCTGGATGTCGGGTTGCTGATCACGAATCCCCCATATGGACAACGGCTCGGGGAGGAGCGCATACTTGCCGGTCTATATCGTACGCTTGGTGCTCGGCTCAGGGGATACTGGCCAGGATGGACGGCAGCCGTGTTCACGGGCAATGCGCCGCTGTGCAGAGAGCTGCGACTGAAGCCGCGTCGTACCTACGACTACCGGAATGGAGCGATACCTTGTCGATTCGCGATCTACAAGCTGGCCACCTCTGATCGTGTAAAGGTTCAGGCGTCGGCAGAGCCGGGGGTTGAAATGCTCAAGAATCGCTTTCGGAGAAACCTCCGGCACGTTGGGAAATGGGCACGCCGGAAGGGGATCTCTTGTTTCCGAGTCTACGATGGGGATTTGCCGGAATATGCGTTTGCCGTCGATCTGTATACGAATACTGAGGGTCAACAGACGGCTCACGTTATGCTGTCGGAGTCGAGCGACGAGAGTCTGCTGACCGAAGCCAGACAGGCTTCAGGGGTGAAGGCGCTTGGAGAGGTGGTGGGACTCGCGGGACAGGACATTGTGATCAAGACACGGCGAAGACAAGTCGGCGATCAGCAATACGGGCGACTCGAAAAGGCAGAGGCTTTCCAAACGGTCGAGGAGGAAGACGCGCAGTTTCTCGTGAACCTTAGAGACTTCCACGATACGGGTCTGTTTCTCGACAATCGATTCGTGCGAGCGTATATACAGGAGCGCTCGGCAGGATGTCGCTTTCTGAACCTGTTCGGGTATACGGGGACGGTTACGGTCCGGGCAGCTCTCGGTGGTGCGGTTTCCTCGACGACGATAGATCTCTCAAATACCTACGCCGAATGGGCTAGGCAGAATTTCGAACAGAACGGTCTCGATGCATCCCACGAGATCGTCCGGACTGACTGTCTTGAGTGGTTGAGAGAGGCGGGAAAGAGGGTTCAAGGCTCGGACCGTTATGACCTGATCTACTTCGATCCCCCTACGTTCTCTAACTCGAAAGCGATGACGGAGACGTTCGATGTCCAGCGCGATCACGTGGAATGGCTGAATCGTGCGCTGAGCGCTCTGGATGATGGTGGGCGACTCGTATTCCGGTGCAATCGGAAAGGGTTCCGGATGGCCTTCGAAGAGGAGGGTTTTGAGGTAAAGGACATCTCGAGACTGACTCTGGCAATGGATTTCGAAAGGCGAATGGGGAGCCATCACGTGTTTGAGATTGAGGAGAGAAGATAGAGAAGCGGAAGTCAAGAATCCGAAAAGCAGAAATGCAAATCGGGAAGCAGCAGCCGGAGGCTGTCGGAGACGCGTTATGAGTATTCACACCTAGAGTGAAAACGTAATGGGGAAGCCGAACATACTTGTCATACAGGCGGATCAACACAGGTACGATTGTCTGGGATGTACAGGGAATCCAGATGTGCGGACGCCGAATATCGATGCTATCGCCTATGACGGCACGGTGTATGAGAATGCTTTCTGCCCGTATCCCGTTTGCACGCCGTCTCGGTTCTCGTTTCTGACGGGGTTGTATGTGCATCAACATATGGGGTGGTCGAACCACTGCACAGTACCGGCGGGGCTGCCGACTTTTCCAAAGATTCTGCGCGAAGCGGGGTATCGGACGAAAGCGGTTGGAAAGATGCACTTTACGCCGACATATCTTGATGTGGGGTTCGACGAGATGCTGTTGGCAGAGCAGCACGGTACCGGACGGTATGACGATGACTACCATCGCTATCTTCGAGACCACGACCTTGTGGACGAGATTGATCTGATCGACCAGGAACGCGTGTATCGGAGGAGGGCTCCGCAGGTCTACAATGACACCCTGGGGGCGATGGTGTCTAACCTTGACGAGGAGCATCACGTGACGACGTGGGTGGGTCGGCACGCGGTCGAGACGCTGTTTTCGTGGGAGGGGGGTGGAAACCTGCTGATGGCGAGCTTTGTACCGCCGCATCATCCATATGTGCCTCCGGTCCCTTGGCACGACATGTATGATCCGGCGATTTTGACGTTGCTGCCCGGGTATACCGAACGATGCGACTCTTCGGATTTACGGTACTCGGATGGATTTTTCCCGAACGATCAGTGGACCGAAGGCCAGCTGAGACGTGTGATGGCTTACTACTATGCATCGATCTCACAAATCGATCACTGGGTGGGGCGGATGATCGATACGCTCCGAGCAAAGGACCTGTATGACAACACGGTGATCGTCTACAACTCGGATCACGGAGAGTATCTTGGTCATCGTCACATGATCGGGAAGGGAAACCGGATGTATGAGTCTCTGATCCGGGTCCCGACAATCGTGAAGCTCGCCGGGGAACGGGAACGTGAGGCGACCTCTCAGGATTTGGTCAACACGACAGATCTCGCGCCGACGCTGCTTGCGGCTGCTGGATGTGAGCGAATGGCCGACATGAGCGGTAGGGATCTGAGTTCTGACAGCGATGGCAGAGATGTGGTTTTTGCGGAAGGCTCGCGGGGTCAGGAGTATATGGCTCGATCAAAGACAAGGAAGCTGCTGCTCTGCGAGGACGATGCCTTCAGCTCGTTCTTCGATCTTGAGTTGGATCCTGAGGAGACAACGAACCTAATAAAGGATCCCGCATATCAGGACATTATCAAGAACTTGAAGGATGCGCTATCTCGGTGGATACTTTTCGAGACGCGGACACCCGTTCACGTTGATGAAGAAGCGGAGCTATGCGGCGGGGAGAATGTGGTGCCGGGTCGAGAAGAGGATCGTGCTGCAATGGCTAAGTATCTGAGAGAGAAGATCGAACCGTCACTGAGGAGCGAATCTTGATCTGGACAGACATCCGAAACCTACAGATCGAGGGACAGGGCTGGACCGATATGAAGTCACCGTTCGATCGATTGCCTGCAAGCGCCGAAGGTGTAGTTCGCGATGTCGTCTGGGATCTGAGTCGGCATTCTGCGGGCATCTGCGTGAAGTTCCGGACGGAGGCGCCGACGATCTGGGCACGGTGGACCTTGACGTCCGATCGGCTCGCGATGTCACATATGCCTGCCACGGCGTGCAGCGGTCTGGACCTCTATATCGACACGCCGGATGGTAGTAGGTGGGCGGGTGTCGGAAGACCGGAGACGGCGCCAGATGTGGAAGCGATTCTTGTGAAAGATATGGAGGACGGGGAGAAGCCCTGCACGGTCTACCTGCCTCTTTATAATGGGGTGACATCGGTAGAGATCGGCGTGCCCGAGGGATGTAGGATGGAGGCAATGGAACGAGACTCGGATCGACGCACAATCGTGTTCTACGGGACGTCGATTACACACGGGGCCGCGGCGTCTCGTGCCGGGACCAACCACGTCGCGCGTGTCGGTCGTGACTTGGACTGCGAGACGATCAACCTGGGTTTCTCCGGGAACGGAAAGATGGAGCTCGAGGTTGCCACGTTCCTGGCTCAGTTGGACCCGCATCTCTTCGTCGTCGACTGCCTTCCGAACATGGTGGCCGACGAGATTCAGGGACGCGCCTCGCATCTGGTCCGGACGATCCGGGATGCACGACCGGGGACGCCGATCCTTCTTGTCGAAGATCGTACCTACGGGGATGCGCAGTTCGTGATGTCGAGACGTAGACGGAATGAGAATAGTCGTGAGGCGTTCAAAAAGGTCTATGGACAATTGCAATCAGACGGTCTAGAGGGCATTTATTATATGGAGGGGGCGAACTTGCTGGGTGAAGATGATACGGTCGACGGTTCGCATCCGACGGATCTGGGGTTCAGAAGACAGGCAGATCGGTTTGTGGAAAGGATACGGGAGATTCAGGCCCAAGTGTCAAATGTCAGATGACAAAAGACAGTCGTTGGCGAGTACGCTACCAGCGCTGCACAACGTTTATTCCGAACGATCAGACGCGGGCGGATTTTAACGAGGAACGGCTGTGAAGAACCGGGAATACAGTGCAGCCCTTAGATGCGATGTGCACGCTGGTTGTGCGATGCTGACAGGTTCAGATGCAAGACAACGTCATTCAATGTGATCGGTCGCGCAAGGCGAGGAAAGAGGCGGGAGGTTGAGTTTTTCTGTCCACAATGTGGATGAGGATATCCGGAGTCCGTATGGGCTGACGACGGCGGATATCAACGGGGATGGGCTGACGGATATCGTGGTCGGGTCGACAGGGGAGAAGATAGTGGCGTGGTATTAGGCGCCAGATTTTCGGAAGCATATGATCTCGTCGCAGCATCCGGGCACGATCTGTCTTGCTACGCAGGATCTGAACGGGAACGGTAGGCTGGACGTGATTGCGGGGAGCGGCTTCAATCGGCGGGACCGATCCGTGATCGAGTATGTGCACTGGTTTGAACAGCCCGAGGGCGACGGGGAGTGGACTAGTCATCCCATAGAGGTGGTTCCGTATACCCATCGGCTGATGTCGGTAGACTTCCAGGGTACGGGCCAGGAGGCGCTGATCGTCGCGTCAATTCGTGGTGCTCTGGGCGACCTGAGCGATTGGAGTGATCCGGGTGTATTGTGGCTCTACGAGTATCCGGAAGACCCGTATGATTCGTGGGTGCACTACGAGATCGATGGCAATTTGCATCTGAATCACGGTCTGTCTGTGTGCGATGTCGATGACGACGGACGTCAGGATATTCTGATCGGTGCTCGGGATGGACTGATCTGGTATGAGCCGCCACCCGAGCAGCTGATGGATCCTTGGTCGCGCTGGGTGATCAGTGACCTAGAGAGCAGCGAGACGTGGGCCGCCGATGTCGATGGGGATGGGGTGAACGAGATCCTGTCGATTGAGCCGTGGCATGGGAATGAGCTAGTTGTCTACAAGTGTGAAGGGGACATCCGACGAGGGCCTTGGTCGCGGAAGATCGTGGATGCGACGCTCAACCGGGGGCACTCCGTTCAGGCGGTCGATGTGGATGGTGACGGCGTAGTAGAACTGATCTCCGGGTTCAACGGAGAGGAGACGGAACTGAATGTATACAAGCCCGCTGGCGACGCGACAGGGAAGTGGGAGAAAGAGACGATCGACGACGGCCTCGGGATGGGACAGATGGAGGTGCTGGATCTTAATGGGGATGGGCGGTTAGAGATCGTGGCCACGGGGATGTCGACGGGGAATGTGAGGTACTACAGGAATTGGTGAGACGGGAGGAGGGCAGTGGGAGGAGGAGAGAAAGGCAA
>DPVD01000289.1:835-3044 GCA_003526745.1 Candidatus Latescibacterota bacterium | reverse complement strand
CAGGAGAGAAAGGCAATGGAGGTGCAAAGTGGGCAGCAGAAGGGTGTCGGAAGGCGTTACGTTAACCAGATGAGACGATCTGGTCGCGGCCCTTGCGTTTGGCGGTGTAGAGGCGTTGGTCGGCGAGGTTGATCATGGCCTCAGGGTCGGAGGGTATCTCGTCTTCTGGCAGAGAGGCGATTCCGCCGCTGATGGTGATCTTGAGCTCACCCGAGTGGAAGGCGTGTTCCGAGACGCTCTCACGGACACGCTCGCCAAAGATCACAGCGCCGTCGCGTGGCGTGTGGAACAGGATGACTAGGTATTCCTCGCCACCATACCGGATAAGGGCATCCTCCTGACGACAGAGACTCCGGACGAGGTCAGAGATGTCCTTTATTACCACATCGCCAACTTGGTGGCCGTGCGTGTCGTTGACATCCTTGAAGTGGTCAATGTCGAACATGACACACGATACGGGGATGCCGTGACGCGAAGACTCTGACAGGCGGGACTTCAGGAAGGTGTCGAGTGCCCGACGGTTGTATGCTCCCGTCAGGGGATCCGTCAGCGACAACTCGGAAAGGCGCTTATATTCCTCGAATATCTGGTCCTGTTTGAGCTTGAAGCGCAGTATGGCCCGTACGTGCGCGGCAAGCTCTTTCGAGGTGAGTGGTTTCTTGAGATACTCGAGCGCTCCCAGATCGAGCGCCCTGGTCTTGGTGTCGGTGTCATTTTGGCTAGAGTAGACGACTATCGGGATCGCATCGTATCGGGGCTCGACCCGAATCGATCGCAGGATGTCGAAACCGTCTTCGCCCTGGAGATCGATGTCCACGATGATGAGGTCGGGCATCTGCTGGTAGATCGCCTCGAAGGTCTCTCGAGCATCCTTTGCCGCCACGAGCTCTAGCTTCTCGCCGTCCAGAAAGTTCTGGATCAGTAGAAACTGGGCACGGTCGTCGACGACGATCAGTACCTTGGGCATCGCTTCAATGCCGTGATTTGAGCGGTTAGCATAAGATTTGTCAATTTAACGGTTTGCGTAATCTCTCAGAAGGGATTTTTGCAAGTGAACAATACGTCGATTGAGCAAATCAAGGGAATTGTGCCCCCGATGGTGACACCCTTCACAGCGTCCGGTGACGTCGATCCTGAGGCGATTTCCCAGGAAGTGGCGTATCTGGTCAAGGAGGCGCGTGTGCACGGGCTGGCGGTCTGCGGGAGTACGGGAGAGGGCCATACACTGACGACCGAAGATACTCGTCTGATTACGGAAACGACTGTTACTGCGGTGGGTGGCCGCGTACCTGTGATCACGGGAATTATAACTGACAGCACGCAGGGCTCGGTAGAGAGAGGTCAGGCCGTGGCGGATCTGGGTGTGGCGGCTCTCCAGGTGACGCCGGTGCACTACCTGTTTCGGCCGACAGATGATGCGATGGTGACACACTTCAGGACACTCTGCGACGAGACGGGGCTTCCCGTGATGATCTACAACGTGGTGCCGTGGACCTACCTATCACCACAGCTGCTGGACCGGATTCTGACGGAGGTCGACGGCGTGATCGGTGTGAAGCAGAGTGCCGGGGACGTTAAGCTGCTTGCCGACCTACTCGTGTCGTCGAGCGAGAAGGGCAGGATCATGACTGCAGTAGATGCGCTGCTGTATCCGTCGTTCGCACTCGGTGCTCACGGCGCGATTGCGGCCGTGCTGACGGCGGCTCCCACTTTGTCCGTTGAAGTCTGGGACGCTGTGGCGGCGGGGGATCACGAGAAGGCTAAATCCGTCCACGAGAAGCTTCTCGCGATCTGGAACGCGATCAACCAAGACAATCTGCCCGCTAACGTGAAGTGCGCGATGAGATTGCAGGGACGTGAAGGTGGTCTGCCACGCCCACCGATGCCGGAGTCGAGCGGGACGCAGGAGGCGGAGATTCGGAACGCTCTCGGTGATGCCGGTCTTCTGTAGACGTCAGCTGCGCGGCATCCGTAGCGTCGTATAGAAGGTCCGGCGGCCTCGCCTGATCAGTACGAGCACGTCGTCTCCCGGGTCCATCTCGGCGAGAATGTCCTTGAGTTCATCGAAAGTCCCCACGGGTTGACGGTTTATTTCGAGCACGAGGTCGAGACGCTGGAGTCCCGATTGTGCCGCAGCCTTGCCGGCTACAACGTCTGTGACAATCAGGGCCGATCCGGGTCGGTAGCCCAACCGTCTCGCTAGGTTGTT
>DPVD01000289.1:0-751 GCA_003526745.1 Candidatus Latescibacterota bacterium | reverse complement strand
CGTATAGAAGGTCCGGCGGCCTCGCCTGATCAGTACGAGCACGTCGTCTCCCGGGTCCATCTCGGCGAGAATGTCCTTGAGGTCATCGAAAGTCCCCACGGGTTGAGTGTTTATTTCGAGCACGAGGTCGAGACGCTGGAGTCCCGATCGTGCCGCAGCCTTGCCGGCTACAACGTCTGTGACAATCAGGGCCGATCCGGGTCGGTAGCCCAACCGTCTCGCTAGGTTGTTCGACATTTCTTGGAGCTCCCATCCGAGGAGCTCGTTGCGGCTCGAGATGAGCCCCGCCGTTGTCTCTGACGCCTCGAGTGTCGCTTTGACTGTCCGCTCTTTGCTTCCTCGCCAGATGTCGATCCGAATTCGCTTCTCTGAACCTGCCAGCCCGATTCTTTTCCGGAAGTCGTCCTCGTTTTCGATCTCACCACCGTCCATTGCGACGATGACGTCTCCTCTCAGCAGGCCCGCACGTTCTGCTGGGCTGTCCGGGTGTACGGTGTTGATCAAGACGCCCGTCTTCGATCTCACGCCGAGCGCATCTGCCATGTCAGCCGTCAAGGTCTGGTAGCTGATTCCCAGATAGCCTACGATGACCTCGCCATACTCGATCAGTTGGTCCTTGATGCGGGTGGCCAAGTTGACAGGGATCGCGAATCCGATACCCTGATATCCTCCGCTCTGGCTGAGGATGGCTGCGTTGATGCCAACGAGTTCTCAACGCAAGTTTAAGAGTGCACCGCGACAGTTTCCGGGG
>DPVD01000446.1:0-4293 GCA_003526745.1 Candidatus Latescibacterota bacterium | reverse complement strand
ATTTCCCTTACGGTTCCAGTGACGTCTCCCCGGTAGGGGACGGGGACCGTCTTACCCTCGCTCGCGCGATACTCCGCGACACCGCCCGCGTGCTTGTCCATCGCCGTCGCACTGCTCATCCCGTAGAACTGTACGAACCGCTCACCGTCTTCCTCGATCACCTGCCCGCCGCCCTGATCGTGGCCGGCCAGCATTCCGCCGAGCATCACGAAGTCGGCACCCGCACCGAATGCCTTGGCCAGGTCGCCTGGTACGACGCATCCTCCGTCGGAGCAGACCAGCCCGCCCAGGCCGTGCGCGGCATCGGCGCATTCGATGATGGCTGAGAGCTGCGGATAGCCGACACCAGTCATCTTGCGCGTGGTGCAGACGCTGCCAGGTCCGATCCCGACCTTGACCACGTCTGCACCGGCGAGTATCAGTTCTTCCACCATCTCTCCTGTGACCACATTCCCGGCCATGATCGTCATCTCCGGAACCCGGTCGCGGGTGCGCTTCACAAACTCCACAAACTGCTCGCTGTAACCGTTGGCCACGTCGATGCACAGCTTGTCGATTCCCGTGCCCTCCTTCTGCAAGGGGCTGTCCAGGACTGCGTCGAGCTTGCGCACGTCTTCATCGGCGATTCCGATGCTGTACCAGACCGGCGATCCCCCGTGCTTCCGGAGGAAGTCGATCTGAGCTTCGGGGGCGTAGTGCTTGTGCAGTGCGACGGTCAGTCCATGTCCCTCTTCCACGAAAGCTTCTGCCATTTCCATCGTGCCGACGCCGTCCATGTTGGCCGCGACAATGGGCACGCCGAAGAATCGCTTCTTGCTCCAGCGAAAGTCGAACTCACGACTGATGTCGACGTTTTTTCGGCTGGGGAGCGTGGATCGCTTGGGTCGGATCAGCACGTCCTTGAAATCGAGCTTGATGTCTGTTTCGATTCGCATGGGGAGACCTGGATTCCCTTCTGTTTAATCGCCTGGGGGAGTTGTGCATCCGCAAGGGGAGCGACGCATAAGATCATACCTGGATGGGGTTTATACAACAGGAAGGAAAGCGACGGCTCGGCCATCGCAGGAGGGGTTACTCCACAAATTCGTAACTCATCAGGTCGTCAGGTGGGATCGGCGGATCCGGTGGATCGTAGAAGCGGCATTTACCGCCGACTTCCCAGCGAAAGGCGGAAACACCGCCATCAGGTCCTGACTCCGCGCGCATCCAGCGGACGGACAGCCCAGCTGATTGCGGAGTGTTCAGGTATGCGGGAAGCCAGTAGAAATGCCTCCCGCCCTGTCGCCCTCACGTTGGTGACCCCGAAAGGTCACGTAGCTTGAGCGACTGCCTGACCGCCTTTTTTCTGCTAGAAGCCGCCTGCAAGGGCTAACCCTTAGCTTCCCCAAGTTTCTTCTGTATCACCTAGCGTATAAATTCTCTCATGCTGACGCGAGTCGTCTAGGCGGCCTCTTTCAAACGAGAATATAGGTTCTCGTCAAGAAACAAGTTCAGACGCTTGGTCATAAGAGATATGGGCGAGTTCTCTTCTGGTATTCCTTAGCTCCTCAGTAAGTGTCGTGCCGGCAGCGTTTACGGTCCTCCCGTTGACCAGGCAGTGGTCTTCACCGTCACGCCCTTCGATCTCTTGGATGTGGGCATAGGGATGCTGATCCGGTTTCCTGTGTGCCGGGTGGACTCTGACGTCAGTCCTTCTTGCGGCTGTGGAAGGGTGGCTGAAGATCCAGGTCTAGGCCCTTCCAGTAGAACTTAAGCGCATCATCATCCGGCCAGTCACTGTAGATGTCCTCCCAAGTCCCGCATCCCAAGTGAACGCCAAGGGCCGCACCGTCGACCTGGTCATTGACTGATTGGTAGCGGGCACTTGTGGCTAGACGGATCCGGTCACCCGTTTGGTTTGGGCGTCCACGGTGGATCGTCAGGCTGTGAAACATCAGCACATCGCCACAGTTGAAGGGATTCCATGCCCACTCGGTGTCGTCCGGGATCGCCTGGCTAGAGCGGACATCGGGATCTTTCAGAAATCCCCATCGGCTGGATCCATCGGCAACGGCAAGCCCGCCCAGCTCGTCATCACAATCGCCAAGCGGTGACCAAACCGTCCACGTATCACGCGATCCTCGTACCGGGTGGAAGTCCTGATGAGGGAGCGTTGTCGCACGGTCTTCACCCGGGAAGACCGTGTGGCAGATGTGACGTGGATGGACTAGGATCTTCGAACCGAAGAAGCGCTCGAGGATACCAAGGACTGTTGAATCGTGAGGGAAAGCGTGGAAGGTGCGGAGCCGCTGAACGTCGGTATAGAATCGTCGAAATAGATCCGTGTTGTCCTGCTCACAAATGAATACGTCGGAGCGTCGGATTCCTTCCATGATCTCGTAGCCCGGATCCAGAAGGTTATGCTCGCTCGCAATGCTCAAGATTGCGTGGCGAACCACGTTGACGTCTTTAGGACTCAGGAGTTTTCGGAAATAGAGATACCCGTGCTCGTCTGCGTGTTCACGAAGTCGCTCAGGCGAATCCATGAAATCCGTGCAGTCTGTGAATGGGGTCTCGCTAACCATGCGGTTTCTCCTGGGTGGAGACGTAGATTTGGGCAGGTCAATGTCTCATACCCACTTAGTGATCGTTTGCCATCTTTCCGATTAGCTGCTTCTTCCTCCATTTTCCCGACCTGAACCGATACCACACGGCAAGGAAGTGGGCATAGTTCATAGCGATGAGCGTCGACCAAGCCACATAGGGGTGTGCGTCGAAAACTCGCACCAGCAAAATGACCCCCAAACCCATAGCCCAGTGGATGGCGACGGAAACCCACATTGACCAAACCGTGTCTCCCGCAGCGCGCAGTGCGCCCCCGAGCACGAGCTTGGCTGCTATTGCGGGAACGTGGATGGCGAGCAGGCGAAGCATGTCGGCCGACATTAGGGTAATCTGGGCGCCCGATGATTCGAATCCTGACCCGAATAGGCTGGTGAGGCTGTTCGCAAAACCAAAGAAGAGCGCGACCATTGCGCAACCATACAAAAGGGCCAAGCGAATGACCATGTAGGCTGCTCGCTGGGCGCCATCGTGATCACGAGCGCCGATCTGCTGACCGACGACGGTGCTGGCCGTCATACCCAGTCCCAACATAGGGATGAACGAGACCGCGTCCCAGTTGAAGGCGATGGTAGCAGCTGCAGCGATGTCCGGTCCGTAGGAGTGGACGACCTGCACAAAGACGTTGAAGGCGAACCAGTTCAGGAAGGGCGCCACACCGGCCGGGGTGCCAAAGCGAAGGAGGCGCCTCAAGATCAACGGCTCGTACCGCATTCGATGCTCGACGCGGAAAGGCTCACGCGAGGTCTCGCGCAGGTAGAAGACAAAGAGCAAGACAAAAACTAGGAAACTGGAGCAGACGGTCCCGATGGCGGCCCCCTGGATCCCCAGTTCGGGAAAACCGAACTTTCCGAAAATTAACACGTAGTTCAGGGGAATGTTTACAACCGTTCCGGCAACATTCGACAGCATGATGACGCGTGTCTTCCCGATCCCTATAAAGAAGGCACTGGCTGCCGTGCGTGCGACGAGGAAGAACGATCCGATCAGCAGAATCCTGGCATAGGCCGTGGCATTCTCCGTCAGCTTAGGGTCCTGTCCGGCTAGAATGAAAACATACTGGATGATCGGAATGAACGCGAGCAAGATGGGGTAGCTGGCTGCTGAAAGAATGACCGACTGGATTACCGACCGCGTACACATCCGGTAATCTTTGGCACCATAATACTGGGACACGAGCGCTGATGTATACCCCACAAGCCCCACGAAGAAGGAACACAGCACGAAGCTCGACAGTCCCCCGCTCATGGCCGCAGCAAGCTCGTGCTTACCGACTCGGGATAGGAAAAGGCGGTCCGCGAAGAGCATGATCGTATACGATGCCGTGGAGGCCATAATCGGCAGTGCGATCTGTGAGATCCGTCGGTAACTGACTTCTATTGGTTCCGTATCCTCCGGCGTAGTAATCATCGGCCGTTTAGGTACCCATGCCTGATGGCGTATTCGTCAAGTGATTGGCCTTTTGCTTACTTAGCCTCACAAATTTCATTGGAATGCTTTTATGCATCCGATGCCTGAGTTCCTCGCCGCCATAAAGACGACGCAAGACGAGATCGACCGGATCGAAGCGCATATAAAAGAAGAGCCAGACAATGGCATGGAGATGCCGACGCTGGCTGAGGCGATTAAAAGGATAAAATCCTTACGGAGCAGCCTACAGAACCCTGACCAAGACATTGAGCTTAAGCGCAA
>DPVD01000142.1:10412-10580 GCA_003526745.1 Candidatus Latescibacterota bacterium | reverse complement strand
CGACAAGTCAATCGCTGCTAGTGCTGTCCGATGGTTCGATTCGTATGTGGTACGCATCGCGGACCAAGCCCCCTTTCACCCACAAGTATCTGGCGATCGGAACAGCAGTGTGGCGTGGCGCTTTTCGATAAGGTGGATGGGCTTCGCAACTCACGAACGGCGCACCCC
>DPVD01000142.1:0-10025 GCA_003526745.1 Candidatus Latescibacterota bacterium | reverse complement strand
TGCCCTTCGGAAATTGTTGTCGCACCACTTCCATTCCCGTCGATTGCTCATCCGTGTCGTTCTCTAAGGATGGCAGCTGCCCTAGCTTCGTTGCAGAGCTTGGCGTATGCCTCGTCGATCGGGATGTCGGCGGCATTCCCAGGTGCGAAGCCACAATCAGGATTAAGATAAATCTGATTAGGAGAGAGATGTGCGAGAGCTTTTTCCACCCGATTCACGATCACCTCTACGGGGTCGACGATCTCGCCCCTGCAGTCGACGCAACCAAGCCCGACCTGAGAGCCAGAGGGTAGCTCCTTGAGAACGTCTAGGTTTCCTGCGACGGGAATCGTGAACTCCATGACATACTGGTCCACGTTCAGACCCTGAAGAGCCGGCAGGATCGGTTCATAGCTGCCCTCGCCAACCCAGCCCGAGCGGCCCTTGTTTCGCCGGCAGAGATGGATGCATCGGGTGACACCCGTTATCCCATCCAGTATCCGATTGAGATGGGTGACGCAGAGGTCGATCTCGGCCTCTGGTTCTTGGTATTCCGCACGAATACGCTCATCGACGAACAGGCAGAGATGCGGGTCGTCGAACTGAATGATGTCAGCACCCGCATCACGCAGCAGCTCCACCTCTTTCCTCAATATTGGGACTAGGGCATCCATAAACTCGATACGAGTTGCGTAGGCAGAACGCGACCGATCCGGGTCCCACATCCGCTGGGCTAATAGATACGGCGAGGGCAGACAGACTTTGATCAGACGGTCTGTTCGTTCCTTCAGATACGCCGCTTCCTGAGCGGCAAGTCCAGGTCGTGTGTGTTCAAGAGTATCGAGAACTGTGTGCCACCACACCCCGTTCTTGAGTTCGAGATGAAAGCCCTCTGCCACATCGGCGATGATCCCGATATACGACCGTCGACGATACTCGCCGTCGGAGATGATGTCGAGACCGGCCGCTTCTTGCAGAGAGATGATGTAGTCTACGGCGGCGTTCATCCGTTTCTCGAACAAATCCGGATCGTCGGGTGTTAGCTCCGGATCGAGCAGGTCGCGCACATACTGTGATCGGGGCATGCTGCCGACGATGCTAGCCGGAAATAGAGGTCGAAAATCGTTCATGAATGCCATTCCTTACGGGCGATCTGAAAATCTTGGTTGGTGTCGATCTCCATGTAGTCCCCGGATGTTAGGGAAGCCGACACGTGGCATCCTTGTTCGATCATGTGCTGGTACAGGTCGATCAGATAAGCTTTCCGAAACGTCTTCGCGGCCTGGAAGGGGCCATTGCCGGTCGCTTTGCGTGCGGCGTGATAGGCCTCGATCAATGCGCTGGCCCCGGCTGCGGTGAATTGTGCCACACCGATATACTCGCCCGTTGCCACTTCGCTCGGCATCGTGCGGTTTATCGATGATACGACTCCGTTCTCTACGACCATCTTTTCGCCATCATTTTCAGGATGGTCGGTCCGCTGTTTGTATCGCTCGCGCCAGTCTGTGTCGCACACAAGCGTGATGTCCTCTTCGCTCTTCATTAGTCGCTGGATGACTTCGGCCGTGTAGAGGATGTCCGAGTAAGCGCATACGAAACCTTCTCCCATGTGTGCTTCAGCGTGCATTAGGGATTCGAGGATGTTGTTATCCGGCCAAGTCGAATTGTGACAGTAGTTGAACTCCGGATATGTCCGTCGAATCAGGTCGATCTGATACCCGCCTACAAAGACGATGTCTTCAAGGCCGCCTGCCTTGAACGCGTCCAGTCCCCAGTCGAGGATTCGACGACCTCCCACTTCGGCAAAACACTTGGGCGCATTCGCGGTGTGAGGCATCAGTCGTTCACCGCGCCCTGCACCGATGATGATGGTTTTCATCGAAGTCCTGTTCCAAGTCGTGTCTCGAGGGATTGCATAGGTATCCTGTCTCAGCTGTAGCTAAACAGATGAACGACATTCTGGGCACGATGCTGTGGCTGCAAACTGAAACCTTATTTGAAAATCGTCAAGGTTGTATAGCTGGGGACAAATCAGGTCCTTGCGATAGCTATGAGCATGGCGTCTAATTGTTACGGGTTGACGTTATGGAGCGGGGATGTCACCCGTCAGAATGGTTCATCGATGGGGGTAGAGATGGAAGCGACACGATTGAGATTACACACAGGATTCCAGATTGACGAAGTGGATCCGCGTATCTTTGGCGGATTTCTCGAGCATCTCGGCCGAGCCGTTTACCAGGGCATATACGACCCGGAGAGCGATCACGCGGACGAGAACGGGTTCCGGACTGATGTAGCCGATGCTTTGAACCGACTGGAGATGACGACGATGCGGTATCCAGGCGGGAACTTTGTTTCCGGGTATCACTGGATGAACGGCGTGGGTCCAATCGAGGATCGGCCGACGGTTCGTGATCTCGCGTGGCAGAGTATCGAGCCCAACCACTTCGGAACAGACGAATTTATGAAACTATGTGCAAAGATGAAGTGGACGCCGATGATCGCCGTGAACTTGGGAACGGGCACGCCTGAGGAGGCGCGCGACTGGGTGGAATACTGTAACCTGCCGACGGGTACGGAGTATGCGGACTATCGCTCCGTGAACGGAGCAGACGAGCCGTTCGGTGTACCGCTCTGGTGTCTGGGGAACGAGATGGACGGCCCGTGGCAGCTCGGACACGTACCGGCGAGAGACTACGCCATTCGAGCCCAACAGGCAGCGAAGATGATGAAGGACACCGATCCTTCGATTGAGCTCGTCGTCTGTGGGTCGTGCTCCGTTTCGCTAGATACGTATCTGGAGTGGGATCGGGAAGTGCTAGAGTACACCTGGAACAACGTGGACTATGTGAGTCTACACCGGTATGTGGGGAATCGTGAGTCGGATACTGCGTCTTATCTTGGGGTCACAAACGCGATTGATCAGCAGATTGAGGAGATGGACGCTGTTTGCCGGTTCGTGCAGGGGAAGCTGAAGTCGGATAAACGGGTTTATTCCTGCTTCGACGAATGGAACGTTTGGTACAAGAGCAGAGAGACAGATGGCAGAGGTAAGTTCGCGCCGCACCTTGTCGAAGAGGTCTACAATCTTGAAGATGCGCTTGTTGTTGCAGGCTTTCTGCAGTCGTTTATCCGTCACGCGGACAGTGTGAAGATTGCGAACATTGCGCAGATTGTGAACGTGATTGCACCTCTTCTAACACGTGGTGACAATCTGCTGATCCAGTCGACATTCTATCCGTTCGAGATGATGTCGAAGCGACGATACGGAACAGCTCTTCGTATTTCCGTCAATGGACCGAATTACACCTCCCGGGAATACGGAGAAACTCGTACGATCGATGCGAGTGCCATACTGGACAGACACCGGTTGCACGTATTCGCGACGAACCGCAGCCTTATTGAATCGGCGCCTGTCGAGGTCGATCTCTCAGACGGCAAGCTTGTGTTCGTCGAGGATGCTGAGATCCTCACGGGGTCCGACCCGAAAATGGCGAATTCTTGGGAAGAGCCCGATCAGGTTGTGTCCGCTGCATTCGAAAACATCGAGTTGAAGGATGGGAGAGCATTGATGATACTGCCTCCGCTGTCTTTTGTCGCCATGACGTTGGAGGTGTCATCCTGATGGGTTGATTCGACATGAACCTGATGATGATTACTGAGGCGTTTCACTCGATTCAGATGGGTGTGCGGCCGGAACAGATCCGGTCGGACTTTGATAAGTGAAAGACCATTACGGAGTTCTAGACGAGAGAAGGCATGGACGACCCGATTCTACTGACCGACGAACAGATGCAGGAATTCCTCGTGACCGGGTATCTGGTGTTTCGACCGAAGGTGCCCGAAGGTTTGCACGACAGGATCTATAAACAGCTGAACCAGATCATTGATGACGAGCCGAACCCCGGTAACAACATCCTGCCGCGTGTCCCGGAGATGCGCCATATCTTGAATTCGCCCGAGGTCAGAGGTGCATTGATCAGTGTTCTCGGTGAAGACTACCTCGAGCATCCGCATCGGTTTTGCCATCCCGTGTGGCCTGTGCACGAGCCCCTTTCGCCGGAAGCCACCCGGGAAAAGGTCTACCGGAACAGCCATCAGGACGGATACACTCCTCTCGGTCATCCACGCCAACACTACTCACGGTATGCTCGGGTTATGTACTACCCGCAGGATTCACCGGTCGAGGTTGGGCCGACACACGTGATCCCCGGTACGCAATACAACAAAGGGCTCACGGACGAGGATAAAGCCCGGCTGATCCCGCTATCAGGCCCTGCAGGAACGGTATCGCTAACGCACTTCGATGTCGGTCACGCGGCGGGTGTGAATCAGCGTCCAAATTTCCGTCACATGATCAAGTTCCTATACCTGCGTGCCTCTAAACCGAAGGCGCCTTCGTGGGACAGTTTGTCTACAGATTGGAAACGTCCGACGCAGGTAAGCGTCCCATACGATCTTGAGCTGGTCTGGACTCACGGATGGGACTGGCTGTGCGGGAAGCAGGACCGGTACGAGACGTGGCAGTCAACGCATTCCGTAGCCGATGCAAAGATAGGCGATCTCATTGACGGACTTGATCCTACCAGCGACATCGAGAAGCGGTTAGAGTCGATCCAACTGCTGGCTGCTGCCGGACCAAGAGCAACCGAGGGTACGGCTTCACTCGTTTCGCTCCTGGACACAGAGCACCAGACGGTCAGGGCCGCCGCGATCTATGCGCTGGGGGCGATCGGCGAAGCAGCCGTGGGGCCGTTGATCCAGCATCTTCGCGAAGTGGGTACGAGAGAAGATAAGAAAGACATACCAGACGGATGGTCCGAGGGTGCGATAAGTATGGAGGATGCGGCAAACGCTCTCAGTGCGATTGGAGAGCCGGCCATCCCGGCGCTGCGGAAACTACTACTCGAAAGCGACGGATGGGCAGGGATCAACGCCGCCTTTGCGCTCGGTGAGATGGACGACGTTGCGGCGCCGGCTGTGCCGGATCTCGTTCGGTGTCTCTCGGAAAGCAAGTCGCACCGGAAGATCCGGACGATGCTCGACACCTTGGGCAGCATTCGGAAGGATGTACCTGTCGAAGCTATCAGTGCCATGTTTTTCGAAAATCGGCCAGAATGGGACGAAGATGTTCATCGCTGGTGGACACCGACCGACGGTATTCGCACTCACGCAGCTATGAATCTGGCCCGACTAGGCCCTGATTCCGCTCCGGTGGAGGCAGACTTGCTCCGGGCGCTTGACGACCCCTGTGGCCACGCCAGCTCATTTGCGATGAACGCACTCCAGCGGATTGGGTCTTCGGAAGGTTTGGCAGCCGTGATGGCATATCTGATGTCCCAGAGATGGGATGCGTCGGTAGATGGGGTAAGACAGTTTTAAAGGCAGCGGGTAGCTATTAGTCGATCGCACAAACAGAAACGGAACCTCTGGTATAATGCCGAAGCTCTGTTCTCATTGTGGCCGAAGGAGGTTTTTTGTCTACTGCGCTCACGGTAAGGGCGAACAAATCTCGTAATGCGACATGGCACCACACCTAGAAAACGCTAAGGCCCGAAGAATCAGTTTGATAGGCTGTCACCGCCTTGTGAGCTCAGACTGACAGGTGTGCTGGTCTATGATGTTCCGGGCCTTGCGTTGTCAATGTCGATAGATGGTGCCCAACGCTGCCATTCCAACTCGGTTCTTCCCAAGACACGACGACTAACCCTATCTTTTGCGGTCGCGAATCTAGAAGGTTTTCTCTACTCAAGGAGTACAGATGGCATCCGCACCCCCTACTGCTAATCATGAAGCTGTCACAACGCTTCAGACTGCGGGCGAAGGAAGTATTAGCGCTCTAAAGGTCGGCGAAATGCGTGCACGGTTCGAAGGGTCCTCCAGCGCGCGGATGGCTCAGAATGCGGTCTGCAAACACTCCGTTGACGAAGTGGCCCAGAGTCGTGGGATAGTGACGACCAGCGATGCGACCTTCAGCCACGTGCTTGACGACTGGGCAGCTACGAACCAGAAGGCGACAGGTCGGTGCTGGATGTTCGCCGGTCTGAATCTGCTGCGGGTTGGCGCCATGCAAGAGATGAACCTGAAGGAGTTCGAGTTTAGCCAGAACTACACGTTCTTCTGGGACAAGCTGGAACGCGCGAACTACTTTCTCGAACGCGTGATCGAGACGGCTGATCGAGATGTCGACGATCGGCACGTTGCGTTTTTGATGTCACGTCCTCTTGATGACGGCGGCCAGTGGAACATGTTCGTGAGCCTGATCGAGAAGTATGGTCTGGTCCCGCAATCGGCGATGCCCGAGACGGAGAGTTCCTCCAACTCACGCAAGATGAACCAGATGCTTCTGAGCAAGCTTCGCGAGGGAGCTAGGATGCTGCGGTCGGCCGCTGCCACTGATGACGATCTGCGATCGCTGCGCATTTTGAAGGAACAAGTACTCGAGGTGGTCCACAGGATGCTGGCGATTCATCTCGGCACACCTCCTTCGAGCTTTGACTGGCAGTGGATGGACAAGGACCGCGAGTTCCATCGGGATGGCGAGATGACGCCCCTGGAATTCGCAAAAAAATATGTGACGGTGCCTGTCGACGAGTATGTCTGTATCGTTCACGATCCGCGTCCGACGAGTCCGATCGGGAAAACTTTTACGGTCGAGTGTCTAGGCAACGTTGAGGGCGGGGAACTTGTCAAGTATCTGAACGTCGATATCGATGCGATGAAGCACATCGCGATGCGGACGATCATGGCGGGTGAGCCCGTGTGGATGGGTTGCGACGTAGGCAAGATGATGGAGCGCAAGCTCGGGCTGTGGGATGCAAAGCTCTACGATTATGAGAGCGTATACGATTGTGCGTTCACGCTCGACAAAGCCGAGCGGCTCCAGTATCACCAGACACAGATGACGCACGCCATGTTGTTTACGGGTGTAGACGTTCACCGCGAGGACGGTCAGGATATCCCAAGGCGCTGGCGGGTCGAGAACAGCTGGGGTGACAAGAGCGGCAATAAGGGTTTCTACACGATGAACGACAACTGGTTCGATCAGTATATGTTCGAGATTTCGGCTCGACGAGAGTATGTGCCTGACAACCTGCTGAGCGCCTTGGATGAGGACCCGATCGTGTTGCCGCCGTGGGATCCGATGGGTGCCCTGGCCGGTGAAATAAAAGGCTAATACTTATGGAGAACACGGAGGATTTTGGCAGAGAGCCTGGCCTCCTTCGCGGAGACTGTTGATTGGGATGGGTCTGGAAAGAGAGACGATAAAGACAGTAGCACTATCCGCTCTGATCTTGATGGCAGTGGTCCCCATATGGGGGGACGAAAACCCGGCGGCTGAAGGATTCGATGCGGCGGGGTCAGATGCGAAGGCGGTTGAGATCGCGGATGCGGTAATGGCCGCGATGGGGGGGCGGAAGGCTTGGGATGACGCACGGTATCTGACATGGAAATTCTTCGGGAACCGGCTGCACGTGTGGGACAAACATACGGGCAATGTCCGGGTCGAGTGGGCTCACCGCCGCAGCGGCAAAGCACACACCGTTCTGATGAACATCAACACGAAGAAGGGTCGGGCCTGGGTGGATGGTGAGGAGCAGGAGGGAGAGGCGCTGCAGGAAATACTGAAGCGCGGAGAAGGAGCATGGATCAACGATGCCTACTGGCTTGTGATGCCTTACAAGCTGAAAGACTCGGGTGTGACACTAAAGCATCTCGGGACGAGGGTAGACCCGGAAGGGAACGAATGTGAGGTTCTGGAGTTGACCTTTAGTGAGGTTGGCCGTACCCCGCAAAACAAGTATCACGTCTTCGTCGACAAGGCCTCAAACCTCGTCTTGCACTGGGACTATTGGAAGGACAAAGCGGTCGACGAGTCCCGATCCCTGGGCCCTTGGAACAACTGGCGTAAGTTTGGGGGCATCCTACTGACCGATGATCACGGTAGACGAAAGCACACCGATGTAGCCGTTCTGGAATCGCTAACCGAAAACGTGTTCACAGATCCTAGGCCGTTCAAGCTGGAAGACCATCGGTAGACATACATCACGCAGTACATAGCCGGGTCCGACTCAACGCACTGAATATGTGCGTGTCGGACCCTTGTTGTTTCGAAGAGGAGAGAGGATGAAGAAGTCGATACTCGTTGCATTGATGGCCGCTGTCATCGGTTCGGGATGTGGAGGCGATTCCGCGGAGAGTCTCGGGCTCGGTCCGCAGCTCAATACCAATGCGCCGCAGGTTGTAACGGACAACCAGTTCACGACAGTGTTATCCGGCCTTAAACTGTATGATTTCGTTGTCGGCACGGGCGAGACCGTCAACGCTGGAGACATCGCGACTGTTCACTACACTGGGTGGCTGACGAACGGCACGAAATTCGACAGCTCGGTTGATCGGAACGAGCCCTTTTCCTTCAGACTCGGTGTGAGGAACGTGATTCTCGGTTGGGATGAAGGTGTCCAAGGGATGCGTGTCGGTGGAAAGCGTCAGCTGGTCATCCCGCCTGCGCTAGCATACGGGAACACAGGCGCAGGGTCGATACCGCCGAACTCGACGTTGGTGTTTGAGATCGAATTGCTCGGCGTAGATTGAGGATAGAAGAGTGAACGCCGTGTCTTTGAAAATGGCAATGATGGGCCTAGCTTGGGCACGGCCTTGAAGTCTATGTGCAAAACGGTCAGATCGACAGGTTCTGGGCCCTCTGTCTTTTATTTGGAGAAAGGAAATATTATGAAACGAATCGTCTATGTGGGAATCGTAGGCTTGATGCTGGCGTGTAGCGGAGAGGAGCCCAAGCAGTCGGCGGAGGCGCATCAGGCTGCCTTTAGCGAGGGTGTGGTGAAGGAGAACCTCAAGTATATGCAAACAGACTCGGGACTGGAGTATCACGATTTCGTCGTGGGAGACGGTGAGCTGCCCAAGCGAGGCCAGAAGGTGACCGTCCACTACACGGGCTGGCTGACCGATGGGAAGAAGTTCGACAGTTCCGTCGACAAAAACCGGCCCTTCACGTTCCAGTTGGGTGCCGGTCAGGTGATAAAAGGATGGGATTTCGGTGTCGCGACGATGAAAGTTGGGGGGAAGCGGCAGTTGAAAATCCCTGGAAACCTTGCGTACGGGCAACGTGGATTCCCCGGTGTGATTCCGCCAAACGCAACTCTTGTCTTCGATGTTGAGCTTCTGGAAATCAACTGATATGTAGAGGTTTGCTGCCCTCTACATCCTGATGGCGATCGCCGGGGCCGGAACGGCTGAAGTGAAGCCTGAACTGGTCGACTATCTAGGATACACCGACTGCATCGATCTGAAGGACGACGTCTGCAGAGTCGTGCTTGGACATCAAGCGGGCGGGTGCTAGCTTACGAACTGATGGTGTTAACGCAACCATGAACCGGGAGTGTCACACAGGTTGGACTTGGGATGGGAAGACGTGGGCGCTGCTCGACCCCCCGTTCCCGACCGACTGTACCGTGAATAGGTCGAGATATAGGCGGCGACGATCTCCCGCTATGCCGAATGTGATTTCTGTGTGTAAACGGGCGTTTCCGTTCGGACGGACTACGACGGAGATTCCCGATGGCGGTGCACGACGGCTGGCTCTTGTTTGTTAGAGATGCGCCTGGTTAGGGACAAGGAGGTGTGTTGCGATGATCGACCCAGACTCTATCGGACACTATGTCTATCCGAAGAAAGGAACCTGCGATTTCTGTGATGGAACAAACGTGCGGATCCGCGTCGAGGAAGAGACACAGGTTCCCGACGGTAAAGGCGGACACCGAGCGGCACACATCTGCGCAGCCTGCGACGGCTAAGGGACGATACAGAGAGGTCTGACAAGGGTGAGCTTTCGGGCTCGCCCGTTTCTGTTGGAGAGTAACCGTGAAATCAGATGAACCCGGCCGTTTTCTCGCCGGTATCGCTGCCCTGATTCGCAACACTAAGGGCGAGTACCTTCTGCTCAAGCGCTCAAGTATGCGGGACTTTGGGGCGGATGTCTGGGAGTGTGTAACCGGTCGTGTCAACCAGGGCGAGAGCTTCGAAAC
>DPVD01000192.1:5559-8959 GCA_003526745.1 Candidatus Latescibacterota bacterium | reverse complement strand
GCAGAAATCGCATTTCACCCAGCATACGTTCGTGTAGTTGATGTTACGCCCGATGTTGTAGGTCACGCGGTCCACCGGGTGCAGACGCTCGCGAACCGTGTTTGCGAGCAAACCGATCTCGGCGACGTTCGGGTGCGCTATCAGGCGCCGGGCGTCGTCGAGTGAGATGCGTTCAGACGCTTGGATCTTTTCGGTGATGTCGTTGATGTTACTCATGATCGTTCGGCTGTTCCCCTGGGTATTTGATGACGCCCCCTGAGGGCTCAAGATGCGAGCGGTATCTCTCCGGCTACGCCGACCGGTTTCTCGTCTTGTATCTCCCGATGGGTGGACAGCGTGTTGTAGACGTTGTCGCGTTCAACGGGGTCTCGGCCTGCCTCGACGATTCGCTCTACAAGCTGTGCACGGGTCAGGACCTGTCTGGTCTCCTCGTAGCTTTTTCTCGTAATCTCGTATTCCTGGATCGTTCCGTCGATGTCGTCAGCACCATACCAAAGGGCGACCTGAGAAACCTCGATGGTGTTCATGATCCAGAACGTCTTGATGTGCGGGAAGTTGTCGAGCATCAATCGGGCGAGCGCGATTTCACGCAGATCCTGAATACCGGTCGGGCCCAAGAGATGGTCGATCTCCGTCCTTTCTGGATGGAAGGACAGCGGGATATAGCAGAGAAAGCCGTTGGTCTCATCTTGGAGCTGACGCAAAGCAATCAGGTGCTCGACGCGTTCCCTCGCATTTTCGATGTGGCCATACAACATCGTTGCGTTCGATTTCAGTCCAACCTCGTGAGCAGTTCTGGCGACCTCGAGCCAATCCTCGGAATCAGACTTGGTCCAGAACATTTCACTTTGCACACGATCGCTGAAAACCTCTGCGCCCCCACCAGGAATCGACGAAACACCAGCTTCCTTAAGCTCGAGCATCACATCGCGCATCGACTTCTTGGCTGCACGCGCGATCTGAACCCACTCGATTGCAGTAAACGCCTTAACGGCCACGTCTGGTCGCACATCTTTCACAGCCTCTACGATGTCGATGTAATACTGATACGGCAGCTTCGGATTGATCCCTGCGACCATGTGTATCTCGCTGATCGGGATATCTAGGTGCTGCTTGACACGCGCCTTGACGTCATCAGGTGACAGCACATAACCACGCTCGTCCTTCGGAGCTACATAGAACGAACAGAACTTGCAGAGCTTGTTGCACACGTTCGTGTAGTTGATGTGCTGGTTTCGCACATACCAAGCAACGGTCCCACACATCCTCTCACGAACGATGTTCGCTAGATAGCCAACGGCGTTCAGGTCCGCGCCATACAGCGAGAGACCGTCTTCGAGCGACAGCCTCTCACCTCGAACAACTTTCTGTTCGATCGGTTTCAGTGAATCTGGAATCATAGTCCCTGCTCAGGCTGAGGCTTTCTGCTTCTTTCGGCTTCGTTTCGGAGCTTCCAGCATTCTTGCCGCCAGCATCTCTCGAGCGTGATCCATTGTGAGCGAAGAGATCTCCTCGCCCCCCAAGAGCTTCGCGAGCTCTTCGACCCGCTCCGACTCATCCAGGGGAAGAACGCAGGTTTCTGTCCTCGCACCGTCCGTCTCCTTCCTCACTGCGAAGTGACAATCAGCCATCTTTGCGATCTGCGGAAGATGAGTGATCGAAACCGTCTGACATCCATCGGAAAGATGCTTTAGCCGACGACCGACGACCTCTGCGATCCGGCCCGAGATCCCCACATCGATCTCATCGAATATGAGCACTTGGACGGAATCCGTTTGCGCCAGAACGGTCTTCAACGCCAGCATGATCCGGGAAATCTCACCTCCTGAGGCTACACGCACCAGGGGTCGTGCTGATTCTCCAGGGTTTGTCGAGAGGTGAAACTCTGCGGTCTCGATCCCACTCGGACCTGCGGAATACGCATTCCCATGACATTCAACACCGTCAGGATCCAGAGCGCGCGAGAAGGCAATCTCGAACGTCACATCCGGCATCCCGAGCTCTGAGAGTGACTCGGACACGGCTGCAGCAAGGGTCTTGCTGGCTGCTTCACGTGACTCGCTCAGTTCGAAGCACTGGCGACCGAAGACCTGTCTAACCTCCTCGAGCTCCTGTTCCAGCGAAGCTTGCTCGACCTGGTTCGACTCCGCGCCTGTAAACTCTGCTTCAGCCTCCTGTGCGTAGGCCAGAACCGAGTCCAGATCCCCGCCATACTTCGCCTTGAGTCTTCCCAGAAGCCCGAGTCGATCGACAACGGCTGCGAGGCGCTCCGGGTTATGCTCGACCTCCTGCGAGTATCCGGTAAAAAAGCGGGCGAGCTCCTCGATCTCATAGCCGATCGCTTCGAGCATCGTTGTTTTCTGTGCAAGCGTCTTGTCCGCGCTCGATATTTCACCGAGCGTCCGTTGCGCGACCCCGATGCGGTCCACGATCGAATCTTCACCCTGATACAGCATCTGCTCGAGCATAGTAGCCGACTCGATCAGACGTTCGGCATTCTCGAGCCGAGATCGTTCTGCTTCCAGCGCCTCGTCCTCGTGCGGCTGCACCACGGCCGTAGCAATTTCTTCGATCTGAAAAGACAGAAGTTCATGACGATCCGACTGGTCTGCCATCTGCCGTCGAAGTGAAGCAAGGCGTGTTTGAATGTCGGTCAACCGACAGTGTTGTTCTGCAACGGCTACAACCTTCTTTTCCAGTCCCGCATAGCCGTCGAGGAAGTCGATGTGACGCGTTGCGTCGAGCAGAGACTGATGATCGTGCTGGCCGTGCAGGTCGACGAGCAGCTTTCCAATTCGCTGGAGTGACTTGACAGGAATCGACAGACCGTTTGCGTAGCAACGGCTCCGTCCGTCCCGGCTCACCACTCGACGCAAGATCAGCTCTCCTTCGTCGAGATCGATACCCTCTGCCTCAAGATCAAGGCTACCGGACCGCCCACCCAGATCAAAGATGGCCTCAACGATGCACTTGCTCTGTCCCGTCCGTATCACAGCTGAACTTGCCCGGCCACCCAAGACCAGACCAAGCGCCCCGATCAGAATCGACTTACCGGCACCCGTCTCACCCGTGATGATGTTGAGGCCCTGACCGAATTCGATCTCGACCTCTTCGATCAGCGCATAGTGGACAACGTGTAGGCGACTGAGCAAGGCTACGTATCCTTCGTAGTTCGGCTTGCGACGTTCCAATCCAGCTTGCGGCGCAGCAGTTCGTAGAACGAAAGGCCCTGCAGATCGATCAGTCTCACTCGCCGGGCGCTTCGCCGAACGATCACCCGGTCCTCCGGTGTCATCGTCTGGACGGTGCGACCATCCGCCGTCAGGATGATGTCCACGTGCTCAGCAACCACTTGAACACGGACCTGCTGATCGGCCGGAACGACGAGAGGACGTTGGGA
>DPVD01000192.1:4047-5324 GCA_003526745.1 Candidatus Latescibacterota bacterium | reverse complement strand
GGATGATATCCACGTGCTCAGCAACCACTTGGACACGGACCTGCTGATCGGCCGGAACCACGAGAGGACGTTGGGACAGCGAGTGCGGGCAGATCGGGGTGATAATTAGAGAGTCGAGCGATGGGTGCAGGACCGGTCCACCTGCCGACAGACTGTAGCTGGTCGAGCCCGTCGGTGTCGACACGATCAGTCCATTCCCCCAAAACGAGCTGACCGGCACCTCTCCGATCCAGGTCTTCAGCTCGATCAGGCGTGCAAGAACACCCTTCTCGATAACGATCTCGTTCAGCGAGAACGCTTTGGTGTCACCAACCGTTGCCTCCAGCGCGAGTCTCTCGTCAACCCGATAGCTGCCCTGAATCAGACGGTCGATCGCGTCCTCAAGCTCTTCAGGTGCCGAATCGGCTAGGAACCCTAGACGTCCGAGATTCACGCCCAGGATTGGTGTTCCCTTCTCTTGGACCAAGCTCGCCGCGTGGAGAATCGTACCGTCACCTCCTAGGGCGATCAGGATCTCCGACTCGCCGACGAGCGTTTTCTCGTCCACGAGTGTACGGGAGACACCGTCTTCAGGATTCCCGCACACCAACACCTCCGCTCCGTGGCCTGAAACAAGCGCAACCAGCTGATCGACAACGCCACCGATGCCTCTTTTTGTGGTATTCACTACCACACCAACGCGGCTTACAGGTCCGGACACCCTATCCCCGTTGTATCTCATTGTAGATGAACATCTTGTATCTCCTTAAAACACTTCGAAAATACCCAGAAGCTCAAATGCCGACAAGCGAATCAGAAGGGAAGCTCATCACCCTGTACTGAGGACTCCTCTTCGTCAGATACGTCAGCCTGGTCGAGCTCTTCCAAGTGGAACCCGCCCGCGTTGTCCTTGACGAGCACATCCACCTTTTGTTTCGCGTCCTCAAGCCTCGTTCGACACGCGTTCGAGGCCTTCAAGCCCTGCTCAAACAGCTTGAGCGCATCACTTAAAGGCAGATTCCCTGCCTCGAGCTGATCCACGGCCTCTTCGAGCGTCTTGAGTGACGCTTCGAACGTCACGCTGTCTTCCTTGTCTTCGGCCATCTCGACTCCCCATTCTACGTTGTCGCAACCTCGCGCTTGTAAAATTCGACGATATTTCCGGCTCGGTCCGACACACGGTCGACGAGCGTCTGCATATCCGACACCGCGAGCGGTCTGAACCTGCGGGCGATTTCGATCTTTTCCTGTAGCTGATCTGCATTATCTGCTCCCGTGATCAGCACGCTGACCGGGTG
>DPVD01000192.1:0-3764 GCA_003526745.1 Candidatus Latescibacterota bacterium | reverse complement strand
CATCTGCTCCAGTGATCAGCACGCTGACCGGGTGGGACCAGGTGTAGCTGACCGCCTCTTCGATGCTGACACGCTCCGGAACCAGAAGCGGATGCGGGCCGTGGCAGAACTGCTTGTCGCCCCCGAAGAATCCACCGTTTGAAAGCGACTTCATCGCCAGAACCCCCATCTTACGTCGGACAAGCTCCGGCAGGACGATCAGGACGAAGCTCTCAAAGGACGGATCGGCACAATTGATCGGCAGCTGCGCGGCATCGAATACGTCGGTCCGCTCAAGCATGCGCGCGTGTGCGTATGGGCTTTTATGCCCGGTGAATCCGATGTATCGCGCCTTGCCTTCCATTTTCGCCTGCTCGAAGACGTCAACTACCCCATTCTCGATCCTTGCATCCACATCGTCGGGATCCTTGAGCGAGTGCGCCTGCCAAAGATCCAGACAATCCGTCTTCATCCTGCGGAGCGACGTCTCTAGATTTTCGCGGGCGGTCTTCGCATCCTTGGCCGTGGTCTTTGTCATCAGGAAGATACCATCGCGATACTTGGGCGTCAGAAACCGACCATATCGCTCTTCACTCCGGCCGCTTTGGTAGCTGTGGGCCGTGTCGAAGAACCTAACGCCGCCAGAGATCGCGGTCTCGACGATCGCATGTGCTTCAGCATCCGTTTCCGCCCGCCCGACGTGTGCGCCTCCCGTGCCAAGCATCGTCACCGACTCGCCTGTCGCTCCCAGTTTGCGTTCAGGCAACAGGTCCCCCCATTGATCTCGCTTAGGAAGGTCGTTCATGACACTGTTTTACAACCCGAGCAGGAACTGTCCCTGCTCATCATCCGGTACGATCCGATCGACCGAACAGTCCGCCTGTCCCTCCGCAAACCGCACGCGCACGACCTCGCCAGGCTTCAGTGTATTCGCGTCCAGAACAAGCTCTCCGTTCTCGAGTCGGTGTGTGATGCTGTATCCCCTGCGCATAACCGATAGAGGACTCAGTGACACCAGCCTAGCCGTCTGGCGACGGTATTCCTGGCGCCGATGATCGTAGACCCGTCGCAGATTGTCAAAGAGCGATCGTTCCAGCTCATCGACGGTCTGCGCGCTCTGACTGACTAGGTCCTCGACTCTGCGCAACCCGTATCGCTCGCGATACGACTCGATCAGGTCCTCGTTCTGGTGCAGCATGCCGCACATCGCATCCACGAACCGACGACTCAGCATCGCTACCCGACTCCGAACCTCTGAGGCATCCCGCACCACCAGTTCTGCGGCAGCCGAAGGTGTGGGTGCCCGTACATCCGCAACGAGGTCCGCAAGGGTGAAATCGATCTCGTGGCCAACGGCTGAGATTACCGGGATCCGAACTCCTGCGATCGCGCGCACGACGGCCTCGGAGTTGAAGGCGGCAAGATCCTCCTTCGACCCACCACCGCGTCCCACGATCATCACATCGATCTTGCCATATTGATCGAGGTCACCGATCGCTTGAGCGATCTCTGTGTCCGCGGCGAATCCCTGGACGGAAGCAGGCGCGAGGATCACTCGCAGCCCGTCAAACCGTCTCCCTAATACGGTCAGTATGTCACGGATCGCGGCTCCTGATCTGGAAGTGACTATGCCGATGGTCCTCGGGAACTCGGGGAGCGTCTGCTTCCGGTCCTCATTGAACAACCCTTCCTCGTGGAGCTTCCGCTTCAGCTCTTCGAGTGCGATCTGGTCCTGCCCGACACCCGACTGGACAAGCCGCTGCACCGACAGTTGATATTGTCCGTTTCGCTCGTAGACCGTCAGCCGGCCGCGCGCGACGACCTCCATCCCGGCCTCGGGCTTGAAGCCCTTGATTTTCTGGGATCGCCACATCACACACTTGAGCTGAGAGTGCGGATCCTTAAGCGTGAAGTAACGATGGCCGGAACTGTGTTCGGTGTAGGACGCGATCTCTCCGACAACCCAGACGGGAGGGAACTCCATCTCGAGCGCCTGCTTGATGGCTTGGGTGACTTCGGAGATTGTATAGGGACGGTCAGCCAAGACGCGAAGGGCAATGTCGAATGTCGAATGTCCGATGTGGAATCACAAGGGTCACCGATCGTTGGGCATCCAAGTCAGTGTAAGTAGCAGAAGCCATCACCCCGAGCATAGGAATCTCGGTGCTTCGGCTGTCACGCTGCACAATATAGACAGGATCAGATGAGGCAGGTAGACAGGTGGGATGGGGGTCAGGAGCCTTCCACGGGGACGAGGTCGATGCGGAGGCGTTCGATCGCCTGAGCGCGCCCAGTGGCATTGTCCACGTCGACGATCACCCCGCAGAGCTTCACGTCTTCAGTGGCCGGCTCGTAGCGGGTCGGCAGACGGTCGAGGAACTGCTGTATGACGGCTTCCTTTTGGGCACCGATCACGGAGTTGTGGGGCCCCGTCATCCCGACATCGGTTATGTAGGCGGTCCCTCTAGGGAGTATTGTCTCATCGGCTGTCTGCACGTGCGTGTGAGTCCCGACAACTGCGCTCGCCGACCCGTTCATATACCAGCCAAAAGCGATCTTTTCTGATGTCGCTTCTGCGTGGAAATCGATGAAGACGATCTGGGTCTTCTTCTTGAGTTCTTCCAGACAGGCCATCCCCGACCGGAATGGGCAGTCCATCGGTCGCATGCCTGTCCGGCCCATCACGTTGATCACGCCAATGGGAATGCCCTTCTTCGACATAATTACTTCCGCACCCGTGCCCCCCACATCTTTAGGGTAGTTCGACGGACGAAGGATGCGACCACCAGCCGCGATGTAGGGGATCGAGCTCTTCTGGTCCCATACGTGATTGCCTGTCGTGATCACATCCGCCCCGTAGGCGTGGAGCTTACTACCGATGTTCTCAGTGATCCCAAAACCACCGGCCGCGTTCTCGCCGTTCATGATCGTGAAGTCGATCTCGCGTTCCTCGATCAGCTTCGGAACGAGCTCGGATGCGGCACGCCGACCAGGCTTCCCGTATATGTCGCCTACAAACAGAATACGCATAGCATGTTATGATGTGAAGGTAGAGAATCAGCTTCTAAATCATCCTTCTTCACATCTTCGACTCCCCTATCTCGCCATTTCCATTGCACGCACCTCCCGGATTACAGTCACCTTGACCGGCCCCGGGTAGGTGATGTCTTTCTCCAGTCGCTTCGATATCTCTTCCGCCAAACGCTCCGTTTCGGCGTCGCTGATCTGGTCGGAGTCCGCAACCACACGCACTTCCCGTCCGGCTTGGATCGCATAGACAGCCTCGACACCTTCGAGCTCCTTCGCTTTGTCCTCGAGACGCTGCAGTCGTCGCACGTAGCTCTCGATAACCTCGCGCTGTGCGCCCGGACGTTCCCGTGAGATCGTGTCAGCTGCATCGACCAGAACGGCGATAGGGGTGCCGGGATCTGCCTCCCCGTGGTGCGATTCGATCGCGTTCACGACGACCTGATCCTCACCATACTTCCTCACCAGATCGGAACCCGTCTCTCCGTGCGTGCCCTCTGACTCGTGGTAGAGTCCTTTACCGATGTCGTGGAGCAACCCGGCACGCTTTGCCTTCTGTGTGTCAAGTCCGAGCTGTGTCGCCATCATTCCAGCGAGGAAGGCGACCTCCTTGCTGTGATTCAGCAGATTCTGTCCGTAACTGGTCCGATACCGCAGCCGGCCGAGAATCTCGACCAGGCGCTCGTTCAGCCGAGACACGCCGAGCTCGAATGCAGCCTGCTCGCCCGATTACCGGATCACCTCCTGAATCGAGTTCT
>DPVD01000269.1:0-6870 GCA_003526745.1 Candidatus Latescibacterota bacterium | reverse complement strand
CCGGTGCCGATGATGAACATCCTGAATGGCGGCGCACACGCGGATAGCAGCGTTGATCTGCAGGAATTTATGGTAATGCCCGTGCACGCGAAGACTTTCAAACAGGCGCTTCAGGCGGGTGCCGAAATCTTTCACGCGCTTCGAAGCGTACTCCAGAAGGCTGGATATAGTACAGGGGTCGGTGACGAGGGTGGGTTCGCCCCGAGTCTGGGTTCGAATGAGCAGGCTCTCGAGGTAATTGCTGAAGCAATCAAGAAGGCAGGCTACACTCTCGGACGGGACATCCTGCTCGCCCTGGATCCGGCGACGAGTGAGTTTTACTCAGGTGGGAAGTATGTGTTCAAAAAGTCGGACGGGTCTAAACGTTCGTCCGCGCAGATGGTAGACTTCTGGAAGGACTGGGCGACGCGGTATCCGATCGTTTCGATCGAAGACGGTCTGGACGAAGACGACTGGAAGGGCTGGGAGAAGCTGACGGCAGAGATCGGCGATCGTGTTCAGTTGGTGGGTGACGACCTGTTCGTGACGAACACTGAGCGACTGAAGCGAGGTATTGAGACGAAGGTCGGTAATTCGATCCTCGTGAAGGTCAATCAGATCGGCACGTTGACGGAAACGCTAGATGCGATCGAGACAGCGAAACGCGCGGGGTATACGGCCGTGATTTCGCATCGCTCGGGGGAGACTGAGGATACGACGATAGCTGACATTGCGGTCGGGACGAATGCCGGTCAGATCAAGACGGGCTCCGCGTCACGCTCAGACCGGATTGCGAAATACAACCAGCTTCTGCGGATTGAGGAAGAACTCGGTGACTCGGCCGTGTATCCAGGGCTCGACACGTTCTACAACATCGAGCGACCGAAGACGACAGTCCGACGCGTAAAGAAGGCTGCGAAGCGTTAGCGTGTGAGCGATTCCCTACTCCAGATTACCGTTGAACATGGGCCCGTTCTGCCGGCGGACGTGAAAGCCTCGCTTGAGCAGATCTACGATGCCGTTCCCACGGTTACGTGCGCGTGCGACCGGCTTGGGCAGTGCTGTGAGTTGACAGACGAGGAGGCTGCAGACGACTGGGCAACGATGTATCCGCTGTATGCGGTCGAATACCTGAACATCGTCGATCACGTTCGGGAAAACTTCAGCAAAGAAGAACAGAAGCGGTTGCTCTCGTTCGATGAAGAGCGACCACTCCGGTGTCCTTTTCTGACGAAGGTCGGCGGTTGCTCGATCCATCCCGTTCGCCCTTTAGCCTGCCGGACCTATGGTGTGATCAGCCAGGAAGGCGTCATCGAGACACGTGATCGGCTCGAGGGCGAAGTACCGGCCATCTGGCTGAGGCATTTCGTGAAAAACGAGTCCTGCACTGTGTGTCCGCACACGGAGATCGAAGAATCTGAGAAGGTGGACGACCATGCGGAATGCATGGCGACGTTCTCTTATGATCGTAGGCTTCTGGATCTGGAAAAATCGTTCGATGGGCTCGATGATGACCGCCGGGATCTTTTGATCAAAGCCTCCGGGAAGTATCGCATTTCGCGCTGGACCTGGGGCGGTTTCAATACGCTGTGGCGGAAGCCGATCTCCTGGCTGAAATCGAATCTGGTCGGGATTCTCGATCGTGCTGCACTTGCGGAGTAAGTCCTGAGACGACTGTATCTGAGCAGAGTCGGGCGACGCAGTTGCCTAGCCGGTGGTTAATAATAGGCGGATGATGATTCTACCGAAGGGGTCCGAGTTCACTGCTCCCGTGATCGACCGGCTCTAGGAGATGAATTTGGCGGAGGTCTCGTTAGGGGGTCCGCTAGACGCCCTTGCAAGGGGGGATGCCTAAAAGATGTGCAGCCGGAGGCTGCACACCCACGTTATAGAAGCTCTACAATTATGTTGCGCCAGGGTTCCGAGCCGGTGTTGATCGCTTCGTGCACGTCCTCGATTTCGATGTCGCGCCATCGGACCTCGCCGTCATCCATCCTCCGAGGTTCACCCATATTCCCATCCGAGTCGACCGCCTGAAGTTCACCGCCTCCTATCACAACGTAGAAGTAATCGTCCGTGTGTCGGTGCTTGCCCGTGCTCTCGCCTGGTGGAAGCGTAAGGTCCCAGACACGGACACGGTCGTTCTCGAACAGCAACTTTGTGCCAACATCTTCGCTGATTTCGCTCATCTTCGCTCCTCTATTTGTTAGTTCGGATCAGGCAGAAAAGGTCCGCTTTCCGACCCATGACGCTTATGTCGCGGATGTGTTCGTCGACTCTTAGCGCCGGGCATCGCTCGAGTGCATTGTTTAGCTGGCGCCATTCGCTTGTCAGGAAGACCGCGCGTCCCCACGGCAGGAGCACGCGCTGGATCTCGCTAAACGATCGTTTGTAATACTCAGGCAGATCCTGTCCTGTCTGGATTTGCTTGCCCCACGGCGGGTTGTTGACGATACGATCCACAGAGCCGTCCTCGAGGGGGAGCGAGGTCGCATCCCAGACGCGGATGTCCCAAGGCTTGTGCCGATTGCCAAAGTTCTCGTGTGCGGCTTGGACGGCCTCTTCACGGATATCACCACCCATCAGCATTTGGTAGGGGCACTCGAGGGCACGCTCGATCATAATCGTTCCCGCGCCACAGCTGGGATCGAGGAATACATCAGTGTTGGTTGGCTTCGAGAGCTGGACGGCCGCAGCGGCGATCGTTGGTCGAAGGGATCCAGGTAGGTTGGCCGTCTTGTAGTCCCGGTGCCGCATCCTGCGGTCCGTCAGCCGAACACCCACGAGGGCCTCTCGGCCGATTAGCTGGATCCAGATCTCGATATGGCTGTTGTCCTCAACACGCTTCCACTTCCTGTATCGTCCTGTGATCGCCTGAACAGCCGCCTCCTCGAGCTTATCTCTTCGGTAGGTTCGCCACGGGGCGTCTTCAGCCTGCACAATGACCCTGAAAGTCGGGTGCCCGGGTCGCGCTTTGGGAGTGAGCGACCGTTTGCATCCAATCGCGTTCTCAATGGCGCCGGCCACGACGATGTCCGCCACTCGTGCAGCATCCGCGCGGTGTCCGGTCAGGTCGGCGAGACCGATCTCATAGAACACGTCTTCCGTCGTACGGAGCCCATCTAGATCTTCGACCCGGTCGCTGGTGAACCGTGTGATGTCGTAGTCACGTAACGAATGGTGGGATGTTGCCGAGGCATCGACTCCGATAAAGCGACGGAGCTCACGAAGCGTGACCGGACCGATGCCCCTGAACGACGTGACGTAGAGTGGATGGTCGGGCATCAGACAGCCTTGATAATCGTTGCGAGATCGAGGTGCGTTTCAGCAAGTTCAAGATCGGGCTCGGGATCCGTGATGTGAGGTAGAATCCCCAGCGACGGAACACCCGACAGCCTGGAGATGATGCCCGGGCTCTCTGTTTCAGAGGGATCCCCGACGGGTATGCTGCTGTGGCTGTAGACGATCCCCAGAAGTGGCAGGTTTCTCGACTTGCAGGCTTCGATTGTCAGAAGTGTGTGGTTGATCGTACCGAGCGCTGGCCGCGAGACGATGAGGACGGGCAGATCGAGCTGGGATGCAAGATCAGCCATGCTGAGTTGATCCGACAGTGGGACGAGAATGCCACCGGCACCTTCGACAAGGAGACGGTCGTGTCGCTCTGATAGGATTGTGAATGCTGATAAGATCTCTTCGAGACCAATAGTTGCTCCAGCTCTTTCTGCCGCTAGGTTCGGGGAGAGCGGCTCGTTGAGTGCGACCGGGTTTACGAGATCGATCGGGTCCTCAATGCTTGATGCCGCCATTAGCGCGATCGCATCCTCCTGTCCGCCGGCGGAGACCGGTTTCATAACACCGAACTGGAGTCCGCGTGCTCTGAGGCCCGCGAGCAGCAGCCTAGAGACATAGGTCTTTCCGACCTCCGTGTCGGTTCCTGTCACAAAGATGCCGGGCACGATCAGGCCAATACCGATCTTATAGATTGAAATGTGACGTCCATCATGTCGTCGATTTGAGATTCGGTTATCACGAGGGGGGGCATCAGCACGATTGTGTTTCCGAGCGGGCGAATAAGGACACCCTGCGATCTGGCGTGATCGCATACTTGGACACCGACGCGATTTTTCCAGGCGAAAGGTCTGCGCGAGGTCCGGTTTGCGACGAGCTCGATAGCGGCGATCATCCCTAGTTGTCGGATGTCCCCCACGTTCGGGTGATCGGCAATCTCGGAAAGACGCCGGCCTACCTGTTCGATCCTAGGCCGAATCCGTGAGAGGAGATCGGTCGACTCGATTAGATCGATCGAAGCCAGAGCGGCAGCACAGCCAATCGGGTTGCCCGTGAAGGTGTGGCCATGGAAAAAGGTCTTCTGATCTGCATAGTCACCTAGGAACGCTTCATATACGCCCTGGGTTGCCAACGTGGCGGCAACAGGTAGGTAGCCTCCAGTGAGTCCCTTTCCGATGCAGAGGATGTCAGGTTCTACGCCTTCGTGATCGCACGCGAACATCCGACCCGTTCGGCCGAAGCCGGTGGCGACCTCGTCTGCGATCAGGAGGACGTCGTGAACGCGGCAGAGCTCGGCCGCACGCGAAAGGTAGCCTTCCGGATGGATGATCATGCCCCCCGCTGCCTGTACGAGGGGTTCGATCACGAATGCCGCAATCCGATGGGATTCGCGATCTAGCGTCTCTTCCAGTGCCTGTAGGCAACCCTTGTTGCATTCGGATGACTCGGAACAGAAAGAGCAGCGGTAGGGATGAGGCGCGGGTGCCGTGATCGTGTCGAACAGCATCGGGCCGTAGGCCGAGTGAAAGAGGTCGATCCCACCGACGCTGACGGCGCCGACCGTGTCGCCGTGGTAGCTCGAAGACAGGTGCAGGAATCGTGTCTTGTTCGGTTTTGGCTCCGGACGCTGTTGCCAGTATTGAAACGCTATTTTGAGTGCGATCTCCACCGCTGTCGCCCCGCTGTCCGAGTAGAAGACGTGGTTGAGGCTGGGTGGAGAGATGTCCACGAGTCGCTTAGCGAGCTCGATGGCGGGAACGTTCGACGAGCCCAGTAGTGTCGTGTGACCGATCTTGTCGAGTTGCTTGCGGATCGCTCCGTCTATCTCGGGCACACGATGTCCGTGGACGTTGCACCACACCGAGGCGTATGCGTCGAGGAAGGCACGACCCTCGATGTCATACAGGTACGGACCCTCGCCACGCTCGATGATCAGTGGGTCGGAATCAGCGTACTCCTGCATCTGAGTGAACGGATGCCAGACGTGCGATCGATCGATGTCCTTGAGGTATTGTTGATCTGATTCCTGCATACAGGGAATGTAAAGGTTCCAGTTAGGAGAACCAAGGCGTGCCGGCGTTATTGGCGTCGCATTTTACCGCCACCCAACAATTGGTTACGGTGAAGATTGTTTGCAGAGCGTAGCCTTTATGGTCAACCAGATTCTGCCGGAGATCGACACCGCTTTGCTCAAGCTGTTTAGCAGAGTGGGGTTCAATGTGTCGTTTCCCGAGGCGCAGAAATGCTGCGGAAAGCTCTTTCACAATAGCAGATTTTGATAGCAGGCCTTAGGTCTAGTCAACCGAACGATCGAGACGTTAGAACCTTTTGGCTGAGTTGTACTCCCGCGCGGTTCGTGGGCATCCATGGTGATCGTGGACTATCTGGAGACAGTGGTTGACTAAAGAGGTGGATCCTGCCGACGCGTTGAGCGTGCTCAGAGAAGCGAGCGAAGGGGGGTGTCAGTGCGGAGGCGCGATCGCAGATATGCGGAATCGTTTCGAGCCGACTGTTGCGTGAAGCTGGACCGATCAGCAGCAAAGGAAACAGGTCGATTGCTGATGTGGTATCGCCCAGTTTTGTGCAATCAGTTTGGCAACTGAGGCTTGAATGGAACCCGAAGGAGGTTAACATCGCTAGTGTCCGTTGATAACCCGCTTTCCCTCCGTCACAAACCATTTCAATCCGCCGTCTTCGCTGAGGCTCCGATGCGTAGTGGGAGGACGCTGAGACCGAGGAGAGGAAGGCTGGGTCCACCGTGCTCGGGTAGTGAGACCATTGGGATCCGCTAAGTAAAGGGTTGTACCCCAATTTACCTCTGCCTCTCTGGGTGTTTCCTCGGCGCGGTCTACGTGCTGCTTCTACCGTCTGACTGCCCCCATCTGATCAAGAACGGCCTTCGACATCTTGCAAATCATGGTGTAGGCCGGATCAAACATGTTGCCCATGTCATACTCGACTACCTCGCCCATCAGGACGTGCGCCTCTCTCGTGGTCAGTCCGTAGTCCTCTTCGAGGAAACGAATCATCTCCGTTGAGGCGTGCTCAACGCACTGATCAAGTGGGCGGGCGTTTCCAGCCGTCATGATGTGCGTGTCACTCTCGGCACGAGGCCAGTGAATCGTCTTACCCGAGATGACTTCGACGGTGAAGGTGACGTCGAAAGAAATTTCTATTCCCGTACCGACAATCTCGCCGTCACCTTGGAGGGCGTGACCGTCACCGACGTGGAACAGTGCGCCGGCCACATACACGGGCAGATACATCGTGACGCCCTCGACGAATCCGTTATAGTCCATGTTTCCGCCGTTGCTCGCCGACGTTGCGGTGGAGATCGCCTGACCGCGAGGTGGTGCAACGCCGAAGCAGCCGGAATGCGGGTTGAGGGGAAGGGTGAGGTTCGCGAGCAGGCCTTCCACAGGTTGACCATCACTTAGCGTTGTCTGGAGCCTGTCCGTGCACACCTCAGCCGGTGTGGCTGTTTTGTTGTCGAAGTCGATTGTCCAGATCACGCGCGTGATCTCGTCATCGAACTTGGGTACGTATCCGGGATCGAGCACATTGGGTGCCACACGTGCGGAGGTGTGACCCCAGCCTCTGTTA
>DPVD01000415.1:4581-5810 GCA_003526745.1 Candidatus Latescibacterota bacterium | reverse complement strand
GAGGGGAAACACGTCGTTGTCGTGAGCTCGACGGCAAGCGGCAAGACGCTCTGCTACCAGATTCCAACCTTCGAACACCTGCTCCAGATTCCGGAATCCACGGCCCTGTATCTGTTTCCGACCAAGGCATTGGCTCAGGACCAGGCGCGAGGTCTTCTAAGGTTCGGACAGGATCGGCAATCGCTACAGGCAGTGTCCGGGACATACGATGGAGACACGCCACCTGACCTAAGGCGGAAGCTTCGTGAGGAGGGTCAGGTTATTTTGACGAACCCGGACATGCTGCATCAGGGGATTCTGCCGAATCACCCGAGATGGGGTCGCTTCTTCCAGCAGCTCCGGTATGTCGTAATCGACGAGGTTCATGCATATCGCGGAATCTTTGGGTCACACGTGTCGAATGTGATCCGTCGGCTGACTCGAATCTGCAACCACTACGGTGTCACGCCACAGTTTATCTGTTGCTCGGCAACGATAGGGAACCCGAAGGAGCACGCAGAAGCCCTCGTCGGACAAGAGATGGCGCTTGTCGACAACGACGGCTCGCCACGAGGGCGGCGGCGGTTCATGTTCTGGAACCCGCCGTTTCTTGAGGGGAGCACGGTAGACCGTCGTAGCCCCAACACGGAAGCGAGATGGTGGCTGACCAAATTGATTCAGCAGCGTGTTCAAACGATTGCCTTTGTGCGAGCAAGGACGACCGCAGAGGTGATCTACCGCTATTGCCAGGAAGATCTCTCGCGTATAAGCCCGAAGTTGGCGGAAGCGATCCGAGCCTATAGAGGCGGCTATCTGCCGACGGAGAGACGCGAGATCGAGCGTCAGCTTTTCGAGGGTGAGCTGCTCGGCGTCGTGAGCACGAACGCACTCGAACTCGGAATCGATATCGGTGGGTTGGATGCGGCGCTCGTGGTGGGGTATCCCGGCACGATCGCAAGTATGTGGCAGCAGGCTGGGCGCGCGGGTCGGAAGGCGGAGGAGTCCTTGGTCGTCTACATCGCACAGAACGCGCCGATCGACCAGTTTCTGATGCGTACACCAGGTTACTTTTTCGGACAGTCACCCGAGCACGCCACGATCGATCCGGAGAATCCGCATATTTCTGTCGGTCATCTGCGATGTGCGTTGCGAGAGATGCCGGTGAAGCCTCAGGAAGGCGAAGTATTTGGTGAGTTCACCGGTGCGATGCTCGAGATACTGGAAGAGGAGGGGCAGGCTCGCGAACTCGA
>DPVD01000415.1:0-4288 GCA_003526745.1 Candidatus Latescibacterota bacterium | reverse complement strand
GAGGGGCAGGCTCGCGAACTCGATGGCAGCTTCTACTACGCGAAGTCGGGTTACCCTGCGGCCGAGGTCAGCCTTAGGAACATGAGCGACAATACCTACACGGTGATCGAGGACTCGGAGGATGGTCCGAATGTGATCGGGACGCTCGATGAAGTCAGCGCTTTCTTCCAACTGCACACGCACGCGATTTACATGCACAACGCGCAGACCTACTTCGTCGACAAGTTAGATGTTGATCGAAAGTTCGCACACGTGTCACCGAAGGGTACTGATTACTATACACAGGCCGTGGACGACACGTCGATCCGTGTGGACGAGACTGAAGCCGAGGCGAAGTGGCGGATCAGTGATACTTGCTTCGGCGAGGTGTCCGTAACCACCCTCGTTCACATGTTTAAGAAGGTGAAGTTTGAGGATCGGGACAGCATCGGTTGGGAGAACCTGGATCTGCCAGAGATCAAGCTGGACACGACATCCTGCTGGGTGATCCCACCGCGAGAGGCTTTGCGGTTGTGCCGAGAACACGGCCGTGTTCCGACAGAAGGCATGAAAGGAATTGCGAACGTGATGGGCGCTGTCTCGCCTCTCTTCGCGATGTGCGATCCGGCTGACATTGGGACAACGATCGATAGTTCGAACAACGGTCGCTCAACCCTGTTTTTGTATGATCGCTATCCGGGCGGGATCGGGTTTTCCGAAAAAATCTACGAGATGTTCGAAGAGGTTATGACCGCTTGCTGGGTGGCTACTTCAGAGTGCGACTGCGAAGAAGGATGCCCGTCCTGTGTCGGTGCACCCAGCCTGCCGGAGTCTGCTGGAGACGGGACGAAGGAAGCGATACCGGACAAGGAGGCAGCACTGATTTTGCTCCACGCTCTTCTTGAGAAGGAGCCGTATATCCCGGTCAGGCCCCGTCGCGTGCTGGAGGCGGTTTCTGTAGGAAGGGAAACGATCAAAAACGGTGAACTGGTGGAACCGATACCCGTCAAGCCGATGCCTGCAAATGTCGAAGCGAAAATTCGTCGCAAGGTCAGGGGCTTCCGGAAATGAGAGAGCGCTTAAAGGCATACGTCGAAACTTGCGTTCCGGACATCGACAAGGAACTGTTTTCGTTTCTTCCCATCCATGAACCTGCACGCTTTTTATACGAACCCATGCGCGATTATCCCGAACGAGGAGGAAAGCGCTTTCGGTCCGTCCTCGTGTTGTTGGCGTGCGAAGCTGTCGGCGGCGACACATCAAAGGCACTGCGCACCGCCGCGGCATTCGAAATGTTCCAGTCCTTTGCGCTCGTACACGACGATATTGAAGACGGGTCCGAGATGCGTCGGGGGAAACCGTGTCTGCACCATCTACACGGCGTACCGTTGGCTATAAACGTTGGGGATGCACTATACTCGAAGATGTTCGAACTCTTGGCCGGGAACCGAGAGATTTTGAGTGAGAAAGCGACTCTCGATATCCTCGACATGGTCATCGCAGGCGCACGGCTTACCTTTGAGGGGCAGGCGTTCGACATTGGCTGGATCGAGGCGTCCGAAATCCCGACGGTTGACGAATTTATAGAGATGCTTCGCAGGAAGACGGGTTGGTATAGCGGTCGTGGCCCGTGTGAAGCCGGTGTCGTGATTGGTAAGGGCACACTGGATCAGGTCAAGGCTCTCGGCGAATTCGGCGAGACGATGGCCGTTGCCTTTCAGATTCGTGACGACCTTCTGAATCTGACGGTCTCCGAACAGGATGCATCGACAGCACCCGAAGGCACGACAGGTGGATACGGCAAGGAACGGGGTGGCGATATCGCGGAAGGGAAGCGCACCCTGATGGCCATCGATCTACTCCAAAACGCATCTGAAGCAGACCGAGCACGTGTCCGCGAGGTTCTGGATAAAGACCGTGACTCAACGACAGACGAGGACGTGAACTGGGTGATCGATCTTATGGAGTCCACAGGTGCGATCGATCGTGCGACGCAGGAATGCCGACAACGAGCCAACGTCGCAGCGAAGCACCTGGAGGCGATCGAGGACTCGGAGGCGAAGCTGGTATTGGCGGAGATGTGCTCGTTCCTTGTTGAGCGTGTATTCTGAGAGTAGAACCACAGAGGACATAGAGGACTTCAGCCCCGCTAGGGGCGCTTGAAAGTTAGGCCTTGGGCTGGAAGAGATGTATACGACGGCGCCGATAAAAGGCGGACGGTATGGGATCTGATAGCCAACGGCGTAAGGTCAACGAACTGAAATCACACGGCTCGCAAACCGACGCTGAAACCGGGAGGGATGTATGAAGATCTTCGTCGACACGGCGGATATGGATGAGATCCGCGAAGCGAATGCGATGGGTGTACTCGATGGGGTCACTACCAATCCTTCGCACATCTCAAAACAGACGGGCTCCTTTGACGAAATCATCAAGGAGATTTGCGAGGAGGTGAGCGGCCCGGTCAGCGCTGAGGTCGTTGCGACGGATTGGGAAGGGATGGTGGCAGAGGCAAGACACAACGCGAGTCTGGCGCCTAACGTGGTTGTGAAGATTCCGATCACGCTCGATGGGCTGAAGGCGATCAAGGTTTGCAGCGATGAGGATATCCGGACAAACGTGACGCTCTGTTTTTCTGCGAATCAGGCCTATCTTGCGGCGAAGGCTGGAGCCACGTATATCAGCCCGTTCATGGGACGTCTGGATGACGTGGGGCAGGACGGGACTGATTTGATCCATCAGATCCGTCAGATTTATGACAACTACGGTTACGAGACTGAAATTCTGGGCGCGAGCCTTCGGTCTCCGAAGCACGTTTTGGAGTGCGCGCTTGCCGGGGCCGACGTTGTGACGCTACCCCTCGATGTGCTGACGAAGCTGTTGTCGCATCCGCTTACCGACATCGGGCTTGAGAAATTCCTTAACGATTGGAAGGCTTGGGAAGCGAAGCAGGAAAACGGCCAAATCGTGGCCTGATAACTCTGGCCGACAGGGGCATTAGTGTCCTGAAAAGACAGAAAGGGCTTGTGCCTCTCAGGCACAAGCCCCTTTATATGGAGCCACCCAGCGGACTCGAACCGCCGACCTACGCATTACGAATGCGTTGCTCTACCAGCTGAGCTAGGGTGGCTATCTATACCAAAATCAAAGCATTAGCTCTAGTCGAAACGTGAAAAAAGTAGGTGATCGCGATTTTTGTGTCAAGCCATAATTCCCGTAGAGACGAGCGTTTCAGCGGATGAGCCACCTTCCCAACATGGGTTTGAATGGCAAGGTGGCTGTTGTTACCGGAGCCGGTTCGGGCATCGGGAAAGCGGTCGCAATCGCGATGGCAGAAGCCGGTGCGGACTGTATACCGTGCGAACATCCCGACCGGCTTGATACTCTTGATTCGGTATGTGAAGCCATTTCGCAGACGGGTCAAAGTGCTTTCCCCGCACCTCTCGACTTACCTGATCTCGACAGCATAGACAAGATGGTCGATCACGCGATCGAGTCCACTGGCCGTATCGACATCCTCGTGAACAATGCGGGGATCAACATTCCGTCGGATGCGTTTGACGTTACCGAGGAGGACTGGGATGCCGTTCAGGATGTTAATCTCAAAGGGCTCTTCTTTATGTCGCAGCGTGTTGGACGTGTCATGCGTGAAAGTGGCGGCGGGAAGATCGTGAACATGGCGTCCCAGAACGGTGTTGTCGGATACTACAAGCGCGCGGCGTACTGTTCGAGCAAAGCAGGTGTTGTAAACCTCACACGTGTATTGGCTATCGAGTGGGCAGAACACAAGATCAATGTGAACGCGGTCGGGCCGACTTTCATCCTTACCCCCTTGACCCAGTCCACATTCGATGATGTCACGTTGCGGGAAGACCTGATCGGACGAATCCCGATGGGACGCGTTGGACAGCCCGAAGATGTGACCGGAGCTGTCGTGTTCCTTTCGAGTTCTGCTGCAGACATGATCACAGGACACACTCTGCTTGTCGACGGTGGGTGGACAGCTCTTTAGGTCTATGAATAACCCCAAGCCAATAGGTCCGCTATTTACGGATCCAGATCCTGACAAGGCACGTGCCTTCTTCAGGACCAAGCGTGTCGCGCTTGAAGAGAAGGTTATGTCGGTAAGCGAGGCCGTTTCGAGGTTCGTGACGGATGGATGCTACCTAGCTTCAGGAGGGTTCGGGACTAACCGGATCGCTACGGCGGCACTTCACGAGGTGGTTCGGCAGGGCAAGCGAGATTTGGCTTTCGCAGGGCATACGACCACGCACGATTTTGAAATTTTGTGCGCCGGGCATATAGATGG
>DPVD01000353.1:0-3237 GCA_003526745.1 Candidatus Latescibacterota bacterium | reverse complement strand
CCGCTCACTTTGAACACGTGGTCGGAATCACGGATGGCGAGCCGGACATCCCGACGATGACCGAAGACGAACTGGGATACTCGTGACTTGCTTCCTGCTGAGAAGGTGCCGTCTTGTTGTTGGGGTGTCTGTCACCTGCCTGGCACTCCTTGCGGGCTCTGGCTGTGGTCAGCATTACGAGAAAGGTTCACATCCTCCCCCTAAGCCCTTGCCGCGCAGCAGCGTGCCACTTAGAAAGCCCGGGATTTTTGTGCCTGTGGAGAGCGCTTCGCCAGATGAACCGGGTGCAATATCGGGTGTGATTCGTCTTGAGCCGAAGCTGACTAACAAAGTCCCTCGCAGCGCTGTTCTCTACCTGATCGCCCGTGAGCGAGTGGATGGCGGTGTTCCTTACCTGCTAAAGAAGGTTCCGCTTCCCTCCTTTCCGTATGCGTTCACGATGGGGCAGGCCGATGTGGGGCGGATGTTCGGCGAGGGGATCGTCTTGGCGGAGATTCCGGAGATGTATTTGATCGCTCGGATCGATCAGGACGGCATGGCAATGCCACAGCCGGGCGATCTCGAGGGGACTTGTCTGCAGAACCCGATTGCCGGTGGGGCGAAGGATCTCGAGGTGGTCATCGATCGGACCTATTGAGGAGTGAAACCGACTACCCGCTCGGACTTTAATAATAGAGCAGGGTAAAAGACTTATGCGAAAAGCGATAATCTACATTCAATGTCTTCTGCTTCTGGCGTTCGCCGCGAGTTGCGGGACAACGGATCCTTCTCCGGTGGGGATCGACCTGGTCGGTCGTTCGGGTGGGGACGTAATCGAGCTAAAGGATGTCCGCACGGTCATGGCTCGTAGCCGATTCAAGGAGATCTTCCCTTCAGTCTTGGGAGTTGCTGAGGAAATCCTTCTTGGGCGGATGAACGGGGTAAACTATTTGAGTCTCTACCGCGTCGAGCTTTCGCCGACTGACTTTCCATCGGGAAGCGCTTCAGGGTTGACTGTCGATTCTCTCTTTATCGAACTGAGCGTCCTCGGGAACCTCGCCCGAGGCGATCTCGGTGCAATTCACGTTTTCGTGCCCGATGAAGCGTGGAGCGAGGTCCGAGCCTTTGTCGATACATCGGATTTCCAAGCATCGTCGCTCGCGCGGTCGCCGTTGCTGGACGTGACACCGGCGCTAGCCGATTCGACAGTGATCGTTCCACTCCCGAATAGTCTGCTGACTGCCGCAATCGCAGCGGATCCCTCGTCTCCCGTGATCGAGTTCGGGCTGGCCGCAGCGGATGGGAGCGAAAATTTCGTCGTTGCAGTCGGTTCCCGTGAAGCAACGAATCAGAGCGGCGCCCCCGTCTTTGTCGCCCACTATGCCGATGGTGCAGGCGTCACACGGACCGGCGTTTCGCTGGATACCTATTTTGCAGACAGGGAAGCCGACCCGGCAGATGGCGAACTGCTCATACAGACGGGCGTCTTTTCCGCCGCGATGATGCAGTTCGACCTTCCGCCGATTCCAGATGCTGCAACAGTCAACGTCGTGGAGTTGACGATGGACTACGACTCCGACCGGTCGTTCCTGTCCAGCCTGCGTCTGCAGATCGAACGAGTCAGCGTGTCGGGAAGCGACACGACCTTTGCCCTGGCGAGTGGGAACACCCTGAACAAACAGGTCATCAATCCTTTGTCATCTACGTTCAGCATGTACCTTGACCAGCTTATGTTTCACGGATGGATGTCTGGAGAATGGGAGAATCAGGGTCTGATCCTGAATCCCCTGGTCCTTAATCCCGTGTTCGAGAGTGTCCCCGATCTGAGATATGAGTGGGCAGTCTTCTCGAACCCACGGCTCCGGATCGTATATTCCCTTCCGCCGCCTATAGGTTCCTGAGATGAGTCGTCTTATACTTTGCGCATTCTGCGCCTTGGTTGCGTGTGCGGGTCAGGTTGATGCCGGATCGATCTTCTCGTTCAACGGGCAGGGCTACCCGGTTCGCCGACTTGATCCTCGGTCAACGGGGATGGGTGGTGCGGGTCGAGCGATCGTCGACGGGACGAACATGTCGTCCTTTAATCCGGCCCTTCTCGGGGCGTTTCAACGCCCCGCAATGTTCGGGCAGTATGCCCTCCAGCGACGGAACGTAGATGATCGGAATACGAGTCGGGCTATCGCGGATGGGGATCTGACCGGTATCAAGACAGTGTTTCCGTTCAGATTCCGTGGCGCCTTCACTGTAGGCATGGAGGCACTGACGGATGTCGACATTACCTTGGTCGATACAGTTGGAACGGGAGGGGAGGAGCATCTTCTTGGTCTCAAAGGGACCGGCGGTATTTCAGCAATCGTTCTCGGGTTCGGTCAGAAGATAGGGAAACGACTGTTTCTAGGCGCACACGCGGATCTTGTGGTTGTGGGGACCCTGACCGAATCTTGGACAAAGGACCTCCTTGAGGATCTTCTGGACGATTCGGAGCCTTTCTTTTCGAAGGATACCGTCACACGAAGTCAGAGAGGGGTCCAGTTTACCTTTGGTGGTGTCTATACGCCCGGGAACATGAGCATCGCTCTTGTTGCGAGACCCAAAGCGACAATTACTCAGAAGGTGCTCGTAGAGAATAGACTGACAACGAACGCAATCACGTTTGATGCGGTCGAAACCGAAAGGGACATCGAGTTTCCGGCTACCTTCGGGGCGGGCTTGGCCTACGCCAGGAGTGAACGATTCTTGGTCGCCTTCGATCTGGAGTACGCCGGCTGGGAATCGACGGCGCCTGGCCGACACAACACACTCGAAACGGCCCTCGGCATCCAGTATCAGATGCTTCCCGACAACGCTCGCCGAATCGGCCGGCGTTACGATTTGATGGCGGGTGTCTATAGACGCACGCTCTACTTTGCGACCAGCACTGGCGAGCAGATCGCGGAGATGGGGGTCTCGCTCGGTCTCGGTATTCCGTTTGAGCGCGAATCAGGGAAGTTTAGGTGGACCCTCGATGTCGGTGTGCGTGGTGACACGCAGGTGCACAGTGCCAGCGAAACCTACTTCAAGCAAACGTTCAGCGTGGCAGGTTGGATTCAGTGATTGAGGTGTAGGGAGGCCGATGTCTCTGCTGCGGTATGATCCGCTCCGGGACTGCTGGGAAATCATTTAGTCGGGCCAAGCTAGAAAGCCGTAGGATTTGTGCTTGGGAGAAAGGAAGTTCTGCTGGTGTTTTCGCCGTTTTTCGAAGGGCGGGACGACCGCGTG
>DPVD01000472.1:0-15801 GCA_003526745.1 Candidatus Latescibacterota bacterium | reverse complement strand
AAGGGCTTTCCGTTTGTCGGTGCAGCGGGTGACCTGTTGACCAAGATGATTGAGGGGATCAAACTGTCGCGAGACGAAGTCTACATCGCGAACGTGATCAAATGCCGGCCACCGAACAACCGAGACCCCCAAGTCGACGAAATCGAGCAATGCGAGCCGTTTCTGATTCGTCAGATTGAGTTGATCCAGCCACGGGTGGTCTGCACGCTTGGCCGGTTTGCCGCACAGACTCTGTTGAAGACGACCACATCGATGGGGCGGCTGAGGGGGAAGATCTATGAATACAGCGGGATCAAGCTGATCCCAACGTATCACCCGGCCGCTTTGCTTAGGAATCCACAATGGAAGCGCCCGGCGTGGGAAGACCTCAAGCTTCTCAGGTTCGAGTATGACGGTACGCAGCTCTAGGAAAAGATCGATAGTATGGCTGTAGAGCGCCCACAAACACAGGGCTCGGGTGATCGAGTCACACCTAATGAAATCGAGGTCGAGAAGGCTGTGCTTGGAGCCATGCTCATCGACAACGATTCGATCAGCCGCGTGGTGGAGACTCTCGGTGATGAGACGGCGTTCTACAACTCGATCCATCGGAAGGTTTACAAGGCGATCCTAACGCTGTTCGATCGCGGAGATCCAGCAGACCAGGTGACCGTGTCCGAAGAACTCGCACGCGAGGGTGCGCTTGAGTCTGTCGGCGGGGCCGCCACGATCGCCGCGCTTGCGAGCGAGATGGCGACCGCCGTAAACGCCGAGTTCCACGCGAAGATTGTTCTCGAAGCGGCGCTCCGTCGACGCCTGATCGACTCGGCGACACAGACAGTCGAGGAGTCGTATCAGAAGACGGAAGACATCCGCGAGGTCATCGATCGGGCCGAGCAGAGGATCTTCAGCATTGCTGAAAGGGATCTCGGCAAAGGTGTCGTGTCCCTGAGCAGCGTGCTCGACGAGACTTTCGAGGCCATCGAGCGGGCACACGAGAACCGGGATGCGCTTACTGGGGTGACCTCGGGATACGACGATCTGGATGAGATTACCGGAGGTTTCCAGCGATCGGACCTCGTTATCTTGGCTGCTCGTCCTGCGATGGGGAAGACGTCACTGACGCTCTGTATCGCGAGGAACGCCGCTGTAAAGGCTCGTGTTCCAGTACTGTTCTTCTCGCTGGAGATGGCGACCCATCAGTTGGCGCAGCGTCTGCTTGTGGCTGAAGCCAGAGTCGACCTTCACAAGCTGCGTACGGGGAACCTCAGGGAAGAAGACTGGCAGCGGCTCGGGACGTGGACGGGAAAACTTCTCGAGGCCCCGATCTACATCGATGACACGCCAAGTATCTCGATCATGGAGATGCGGGCCAAGGCACGACGAGCGAAAGCGGAGTATGACATCGGGATAATCGTCGTTGACTACTTGCAACTGATGACAACGCACGGCCGCGCGGACAGTCGCGAACAGGAAATTGCTCAGGTATCCAGGTCACTCAAGGCTCTGGCCAAAGAGCTGGACATTCCAGTTGTGGCGTGTGCGCAGCTCTCTCGCGCCGTAGAGCAGCGTCCTGACAAGCGACCGATCATGTCGGATCTCCGCGAGTCCGGAAGCATCGAGCAGGATGCGGATATGGTGATGTTCCTTTTTCGTCCAGAGGTCTACAAGATCGAGGACGAAGAGGGGAACACGCAGGAGGGTGTTGCTGAGGTCATCATCGGAAAGCATCGCAACGGTCCGACGGGGAGCGTCTTTTTGACGTTTCTTGGTCAATACAGCCGGTTCGAGAATCCTGAACTCTACAGGGACCCTCTCGAGATCTAGTGCTGTCCTTTGACTTAGCGTTACGACTCGCTTACACTCAAAGGTAACCTCTTACAAAACAGAGTATTCTGAGAAAAGAAAGGTCTCCCCAATGCCGTCCCCATCGACTGTCCGCCTGTCAAAGCTGCTTTCTCTTATGCTGCGTCATCGACCCGACGAGTTCGGTATTGAGGTCGACGAGCGGGGCTTCGCGGATCTCGACGGTGTGGTCGAAGCTTTGAGCAAGAAGGATGACGGAATCGGTGAGGACGATGTTGTGGCTGTCGTGGACGGGACGGAGAAGAAGCGCTTCGAGATAGTCGAGGGGAAGATCAGAGCCCGCTACGGGCATAGCTTTAAGGTCGACCTCGGACTGGATCCCGCTGAGCCACCGGAAGCTCTCTACAAAGGTGTCTCCTCCAGAGAGGTGAAGATAACATTGGATCACGGTTTGAAGCCTTTCGATCGGCAGTATGTTCACCTCTCCTTCGACCCGGATGTGGCGTCTCAACTCGGTCGTGGCGGGAACGCCGTCATCCGGGTATCGGCGAAGGACGCACACGATGCGGGTGTCGCGTTCTTCGACTGCGGTCCTACGATGCTTACGGAACTCGTACCTCCGGAGTTCCTGAGTCTCGAGCGCGAGGCTCCGCCGCATCCAGGCCGGTCGGATTCGCGTCGACCCTCCCGTCCATCGGGCCCGCCTCCTGCGGCACCGACTTATCCGGAACGGGCTCCTGCTGAAGGAAAACAGAAGTACGGGCGTAGACGTAAGTTCGGTCGTCGGTAGCCGGCACCCGCTGCGCTTTCGGGAGATCTCGTTGGACCAGCCGCGCAAAAAAACCAACCATCATGCCTCGCTTCTCTCGGCATCCAGAGACCTCGCCAGCAAGGTCACGGCTGACCTGATCCTGATTGTTACGGACTCGTCTGTCAATCGCAAGGCGGTAGAGGATCTAAACGCCTCCACCCAGGTGCTCGTGGTGACGTCCAGTGAGCGCTTTCTTCGGGGCGTCGAGGCAAGCGGTGTGTGGCGTATCCACTACGATGCGAACGTGGATGACCTGTCCCACTTCGAGCGGGTTCGTATGGGGATCGTGCTCGGGATGGAAGGCGGCTACATCCGGAAAGGGAGTCGCCTCATCTGTCTGACGGGGATGAACGACCGTCGTGGCGTGGACGCCATGGTGGTGGTCGATACGAGCCGCGGGTTCGAGGGATACCATCCGGACAGTATCGCTGAGCTCGCGGGTGACCTGCCGATCGAGGTCGTGCGTTCGCTTCTCGACATAGCGGTAGACATTGGTCGTGAGGGCCGTGAGGGTGATCCGATGGGTACCCTGTTCGTGATGGGTGACGCCGATAAGGTGCTACGTCACTCCAGACCCATGACATTCGACCCGTTCCGAGGTTATTCTGAACGAGAGAAGAACATCACGAATCCAGATATTCGGGAAGGAATCAAGGAAGTTGCCCTGATGGACGGAGCCTTCATCATCCAAGATGACGGTGTTGTCCTGTCGGCGGGACGCTACATTTCTTCCGACGTAAAGGGGCTGATGCTGCCTAAAGGACTTGGCGCTCGCCACGTTGCGGCCGCATCGATCACGAAGAACACGAAAGCGATTGCGCTGGCTGTGTCGGAAACGACGGGCACCGTGCGGGCTTTCAAACGGGGCGAGATCGTGATGAGGATTGATCCGCCACGCCGCCGTCTGAGGCACTAGCTGTGGATGTCATCGTTGTCGATGCAGGATAGGCGAGCACTCACATCGCGCAGGCGTTTACCCAGGAACATCACAACGGCAACCTGATCTACCCGGACCGGCAGCGTCTGGACCGTGCTGAAGAGGGGCTTTGCATTTGCGCATTCAGGATCGGCTATACTCCCTGGAAACATTGCGCTCCGTGACGTTGTCCACGTTTACTTCAGGCTCATTATCGGAATCTTCCTAGTGTTCATACTCTGCGTGGCATCGCGGGATCGGCTGATGGCTACCACTACTCGTACAGGAAACACTGAACAACATCGGTCCGGGGCTGGCGGCCGCAGAACCTCTCCAGAACCTCTCGGCGATACCCGAGTTGGGGGAGCGGCTTTTGTTCCTGTTTACTGTTCTGGGACCTCTCGAGTTTTTCGCTATTCTCATGCTGTTTGCTCCTTCGTTTCGGCAGGGAAATTGACGTGGTTCTAAATCCTGTATCACTGACCGTTCGAGTAGTGGGTGATGCAGTCGAGATTGTCGTGGACGAGAAGACGATACCGGTTGACCGTGTCGCGCGAGCTTTCCCCAAGACGCATCCCCATTCCCACATCAGCTTTCTTGACAAGCTCGGACACGAGATCGGCCTACTCGAAAAACTCGATGGCCTCGAGCAGGAGTCCCGCTCAGTTCTAGAAGAGCACCTCAAAAAGATCTATTTCGTCCCGGAGATTGAGGAAATTCTGTCTGTCAAGACCACAGGGACCACCAGCCGATGGACCGTTGTGACCGAAGAAGGCGAGAGGTCCTTTCAGGTTCTGGGTCGGGAGTCCATTGATGGAGACAAAGCGCCGGCCATGCAGATCACTGATGCCGAGGGTAGAAGGTATAGGATCACCGACTACTGGGAGATGGACAAGGATAGCCGGCAGGTGATCCAGGAACTTCTGCCGGATAAAATCGTAAAGTCGAAAATCGCCGGACGAAGGTCCGGCTCAAGCGTGGTTATGAGAATGCGTTGACTATACGACCGCCGTCCGATTCGCCCTGCTTCTCATTTTTGGTTTTTGGAGGCAAGCTCGGTTATGCGGTCATCGAAGGCTAAAGAGGAGTCGGTGGGAAAGTTGATCCGGGTGGGAGCCGAAAGAGTGATCTCGCCATACCAGATCGCAGGACGCAGGATAGTCTCAGTTTTCCTGAGGAGGCCCACGGTCCTGAACGACATCGACACGGTCGGGAATGCGCTTAGAGATTTCGGGATAGGCAGACGAAAGGGCGCTATCATAGGTGGAATCCGCGAACTTGACGGAGAGGTACGAGATGCCCGAACCGTGAAGTCGCCTCTGTCGACAGATGTGATTTGGGAAGGAGACGCTTCGGTCATTTTGGGCAGCGAGAAGCACCCCAAGACCTTGATGGCGTTTGCGGAGGACGTCTGAGCCTGTCAATCGACAGGAGATCTGGGCTCGTTTTCTCCAGCCTTCTGATCGGGGCAGGCTGTGTCGGGATGGTTCTACTCGGGGACCTTGGGGAATCTGTACCCCTTTTCCTTTTGGCCTACACGGTTGCCTTTCTCGGCTACTTGATCGCCATCGGAACCGGTGAGGGCCTTCCTTTCAAGATCGTATTGACCGCCGGTCTTACCTACCGAGCCATCCTGCTGCTCGGGGATCCGTCGCTGTCTGACGACATCTATCGCTATATCTGGGACGGTCTTGTGCAGCTTGCCGAGATTAACCCCTTCGAACACGCACCCGAATCACCAGCATTGACCGGTGTTGGCTACCCGCAGATCCTCGCTCGCGTTAACCATTCGGATCTAGAGACGATTTATCCACCCTTTGCCCAGCTTTTCTTCCGGTTGTGTGCGTGGTTGAGTCCTGGCACCCTCACTGTCAGGGCCGGGCTCGTGGTCTGGGATCTTGTCGCGGTCCTGTTCCTGTCAGGTCTCGCACGGTCCTACGACCTGCATCCCTCTGTCTCGGTGATTTACTTCTGGAATCCGCTCGTGATCTTGGAAGGGGCGGGACAGGGTCACATAGATATAATGGCTGTGTCGCTGGTTGTGGTGGCGCTGCTGTATGTTAGGATGCACGCGTATGGACGAGCAGGTGCGGCGCTCGCTCTGGCCGCGCTGACCAAACTTCTGCCAATCGTTCTGCTGCCAGCCTTCTGGAGATGGGCGGGTCGGGCTGAAGCGGACGGGCGTTCGACGGTGGTGGCCATGGTTGCCTCACGTGCAGTTCTCGTTCCACTCGCGTTTCTCGCCGCGCTTGGGGTAGGTTATGCACCGTTTTCCGGAATTGGATGGGACGTACTGGGTTCACTCGTGCGATATGCTACCGACTGGGAGTTCAACGCGGCTGTGGCCGGCTTGCTGCGTGGAGCAGGTGTGGATGGGGGGACCTCTCGGTGGATCGTTGGAGCGGTGTTCGTGTGTGCCGTGGCAGTCTTTTCGATTCGGTCGATCCCGCCGATTCAGGCTGCCTACTACACCATGGGTGCCTTCATTCTGCTTACTCCAACGCTGCATCCCTGGTATGTCGTCTGGATAGTGCCGTTCCTGTGCTTCTACGGGAACCGAGGCTGGATCGCCCTGACCGGTACCATCCCGTTGGCTTACGTGATCCTTATCGAGTATCGGACGACAGGTGTCTGGTCGGAGCAGGGCTGGGTGAGATGGACCCTGTTTGGAATCGCTGCTCTCGTATGGGTGTTTCCGTTGGTGCAAGCTCGGATCAGGAACAAGAAAGGGGAGCCGTCAAGTGATGGTTCCCCTCGATGTGCGAATCCTTAGGATTTACGATGAGTCCGCCGGGACAGCGTTCTCTCCTTCTTTTCTGGCGACTTTGCTGGTTGCTTTCCGTCCTGTCGACCCGTTCTGTCTCGTTTTAGAGTCTGTGGGCACTGTTTTCTTCCGGATCTTCCGAGTTAGCTACGTTGCATATTGGGGATCAGGACTGTGTTCTTTGTACGAGAGCGAAATTCGAGAACATCTTGATAATTTGGCATTTGTTGCCCACAAGTGGGCTTAGCAAGCGCAAAATTGGTGAGGACTTTTATCCAGCTATGGGGAACGCCTCGTGACACCTGTCGCACCGTCAAGGACGGGTAATCACTGCCAACTAATTGTAAACAATAAGTTTACAGTCCTTGACTCGTTGCGTCGCGTTTTGTAAATTGGGTTGCTGTATGAGACCCGTCTAATTCTCCGGAGCGAGTATGCCAACCTACGAGTATCAGTGCCAGAACTGTGACCACCTCTTCGAGGAGTTCCAGTCAATTACGGCCAAGCCGCTGAAGAAGTGTCCCTCGTGCAAGAAGATGAAGCTTCAGCGACTGATCGGCGGTGGTGCGGGCCTTATCTTTAAGGGGTCCGGTTTTTACATAACGGACTATCGCAGCGACAGTTATAAGGCAGCGGCAAAGAAGGATTCCGGCTCCAGTTCAGGAAGCTCGGATTCCAAAGGTAGTTCCGATTCGAAGAAGTCTTCAGGTAGTTCCGATACGAAGAAGTCGTCGAGTAAAAGCAAAGCCAAAACGGACTGAGCCCGGCTTAGCCTTCAGGCTGATTCAGGCATTAGTCGGACTGATTTTGGGAACTTGATAAGCACTAAGGAGTTAATCGTATCATGCCAAGCGGAAGCAACGTGGGCATAGGACGACGCCTGATTCTATTCGGTGTCGTCTGCCTGGTAGTGGGAGTTGGGTGTTCGCAACACTCGGCTGATGATCTGTTCACCAAAGGCGAGCACGCGACGCACGACGTCAAGACTTACGATGAGGCTATCGAGCATCTTTCTACTTTCCTGAAGGAGTTCCCCGAGGATCCGAGAGCAGATGTTGCCCTGCAGGCCCTCGCTCGCGTTTACCAAGCACAGAGCAAGAGTGGCATTGCGATTAAGACCTACGAGGAATTGATTAACCGGTTCCCGAACAGTCGATATGCAGATCAGGCGCAGTTCATGATCGGGTATATTTACGACCTAAGCGGAACCAAGAAGGCGGCAGTCCAGGCGTATAAGAAAGTAATCCAGAAGTTCCCCGATTCGGGTTTAGCAGACGACGCACAGGTATCGATCCAAAATATCGACAAACCACTCGAGTCCTGGATCGGTTCCGAAGGAGAATCCAAACAGTAGGATATCTGGGTTTCCCCCATTCAGAAACGAATCTGTAGGAGCAGTCACAGTGGCAATTGCGACGGATGTTCAGGCGATCAACGAGAGAGTCGCTTCGGAGGCGGCCTTCGTGGATCGCCTTCTCTCTGAAGTTTCCAAAGTTATCGTAGGGCAGCAGGTCATGGTTGATCGGCTTCTGATCGGCCTCCTGTGCGGTGGTCACGTCCTTCTCGAAGGCGTCCCAGGACTCGCCAAAACGCTCACGATCAGCACGCTGGCTAGGACGATGTCATCGTCCTTCAGCCGAATCCAGTTCACTCCTGACCTGCTCCCCGCCGATCTGATCGGTACGATGGTCTACAACCAGGGGAGTGGGGACTTCTTCGTTCAGAAAGGTCCGATCTTCGCACAGCTTGTCCTTGCCGACGAGGTAAACAGAGCGCCGGCGAAGGTTCAAAGTGCCATGCTGGAAGCGATGCAGGAGCGGCAGGTCACGATCGGGACGGAAACGTTTCCGATGGCGGACCCATTCCTGGTGCTCGCGACTCAGAATCCGATCGAACAGGAAGGGACATACCCGCTCCCTGAAGCCCAGATCGACCGGTTTATGTTGAAGGTTCGCGTCGGGTATCCGACACGGGACGAGGAGAGAACGATCGTCGATAGGATGGGGACGGGGCCGGAGCCGGAGCCCAGTCAGGTCATTCGGCCTGAAGACGTTGTCCGGGCGCGGTCCGTCGTAGAAAGTGTTTATGTGGACGAGAAGGTAAAGGACTATATCGTCGATGTGATCCAAGCGACGCGGTATCCCTCCCGAGCAGGGTTGAGTGAGCTCGACCAGTTGATCGAATTCGGGTGCTCTCCGCGAGGGTCGATCGCGCTGCTGAAGGGGTCGAAGGCTCATGCTTTCCTCCGACGGCGTGGATATGTAACGCCAGAAGACGTTAAGGCCGTCGGGATGGACGTGCTGCGTCATCGGGTCGTGTTGACATACGAGGCCGAAGCCGAAGAGCTGACTCCTGAGGATGTGGTTCAGAAGGTGCTAGATCACGTCGAGGTGCCCTGAGACCATGATCCCCGCTGAGATCTTGAAGAAGGTGAAGCGGGTCGAGCTGCGCACCAGGCGGCTTGTAAACACTGTTTTCTCGGGTGAGTACCACTCTGTCTTTAAGGGACAGGGAATGGCCTTCTCGGAGGTTCGTGAGTATCGACCCGGGGACGAGATCCGCACGATTGACTGGAACGTGACCGCGCGGATGGGTGAACCCTTCGTAAAAGTGTTCGACGAAGAGCGTGAACTCTCGGTGATGCTCGTCGTAGATGCGAGTGGCTCCGGCGATTTTGGAACCGTCGAGCAGATGAAAGGGGAGATCGCCGTCGAGATTTGCGCGCTTCTGGCTTTCTCGGCGATCCAGAATAACGACCGTGTAGGACTGATCATTTTTACGGACGAAGTCGAGACCTACATCCCCCCGAAGAAGGGGAAGAAGCACGTCCTTAGAGTGATCAGAGAGCTCCTGTATTTCAAGCCAGAAAGGCGGGGGACCGATGTAGCCGAGGCTCTCAACTACCTGAATCGATTGAGTCTTCGTCGGAGCGTGGTCTTCGTTGTTTCCGATTTTCGATCGAGCCCGTTCGAGTCGCCGCTTCGCGTGGCAAAGAGGAAGCACGACGTGATCGGGATCTCGATCCGCGATCCCCGCGAGGAAGCGCTGCCGGATGTGGGGATCGTGGAACTGGAAGACGCAGAAACCGGCGAGGAAGTCCTGCTTGATACGTCGGACGCGGAAACCAGAAAGCTGTTCGAACAGGATTATCAGCGAGTCGTGGCCGAGCGTGAAGACGTGTTCCGGTCGATCGGCGTGGATACGATCGACGTGACCACTGCTCAGCCTTACGCGGACCCGTTGATGCGATTCTTCAAAATGCGCGGGACCAAAATCAGGGCCTAAACTATGATCGAAGTCGAAAACCTGACAAAGCGTTACGGCAGTCTTACGGCCGTAAGCGATATCTCCTTTACCATCGACAAGGGTGAGATCGTCGGTTTTCTTGGGCCGAACGGTGCCGGGAAGACAACGACCATGCGTGTCCTAACCTGTTTTCTGTCTGCGACCGAGGGTTCGGCTCGTGTGGCGGGTTTCGACATCTTCGACCAGCCACACGAGGTCAAGAAGCGGATTGGATACCTGCCCGAAGCACCGCCGATATACAGGGATATGCGGGTCCAAACGTATCTCGAATTCATCGCGAACATCAAGGGCGTGCCCAAGAGTAAACGAAAAGCCCGAATGGACATGGTGATGGAGAGGACGGGACTTGTGGAAAGAGCTCGGCAGGAGATCAGCCAGCTGTCGAAGGGCTACCGTCAGCGTGTCGGCCTAGCGCAGGCGATCATCCATGATCCCGAAGTGATCGTCCTCGATGAGCCGACTTCTGGTCTGGATCCGAACCAGACCCGCGAGGTCCGACGACTGATCGAAGAGTTGGCTCAGGACAGGACGGTGATTCTGAGCACACACATTCTGCCGGAGGTCGCGGTGACGTGTAGCCGCGTGATCATCATCAATAATGGGAAGATTTCCGCGGTTGACACGCCTACGAATCTTTCAAAGAAGATGAAGGGCAATGAACGGGTTTACATCGAGGTTGGAGGAACGCACGAGGCGGCTGCTGCCGCACTCGAGGGCATTCCGGGTTTGCTAAGCGTGGAGCGCGTGGATGAGGTGCCAGGTGAAGTGACAGGGTTCTATGTGGACGCGCCGATCGAGAACGAGATTCGCCCGGAGATCGTGTCCACACTGGTGGGGAAGGGGATCGATGTGCTCGAACTACGACGCGAAGAGATGTCGCTGGAGGATATTTTTGTCGAGTTGACTACCGACGAGCCGGGGGGGGAAGATGCGTAATTTCGTCGCGATCTACCTGAAGGAGATGCGCTCTTACTTCGGTTCGCCGATCGCTTACGTGATGGCTGCCGTGTTCCTGTTCTTTACGGGCTACATCTTCCAGAATCTTGTTTTCGAATTCCATCAGATGAGCCGGTACTACTCGCAGGACATCGTCGCGCACCAACGCGGGGGCGTTAATGCAAACGATGTGATAGTAACCGACTTTTACAGCCTCCAGTTTTTCGTGTGGCTGATCGTGACACCGATGCTGACGATGCGGTTGTATGCGGAAGAACAGCGTCAGGGCACGTTCGAATTGTTGATGACTTCACCTGTCACGATCTTCCAAGTTTTACTTGGGAAGTTTCTCGCCTGCTTCAGCCTGTATGCGATCATCGAAATCGGTGCGCTAAGTCTTCTCAGCGTGCTCTCCGTATATGCGACGCTCGAGTGGGGGCCGATCCTGTCAGCGCAGCTGGCCGTGCTCCTCCTCGGGGCAACGTTTATAAGTGTCGGTATCTTCGCTTCCTCTGTGACCGAAAACCAGATCGTCGCTGCCGTGATCTCCTTCTTCTTGTTGCTCCTGCTCTGGTTTATCGATTGGTCGTCCCGATTTGTCGATCCTCTCTGGGCGGGCATCCTCCGGTATCTCTCGATCCTCGCGCACATGGAAGACATGAATCGCGGCGTGATCGACACGATCGACGTGGCTTTCTTCCTGAGCCTGACGGCGTTCTTCCTGTTCCTGACGCACACGTTGATCGAATCTCGTAGGTGGAGGGTCTGACGTGGCGAACCAGGTGAGAAAACGAGCCATCAAATACGGATCGAACGCCCTCACATCGATCCTGATCGTGCTGGGCATCACCGTTGGTGTCAACCTTCTCGGGATCTTCTACCAGTACCGGTTCGACACGACTGAGGGCGGCATATACAGCCTCTCGGATCAGACCGTTTCGATGCTGAATAGTTTGCAGCACGATGTCAGCGTGATCTCCTTCTTCAGGGAACAGGAGCGAAAGACTGTCGAGCCTCTCCTGAGGGAGTATGCCTACCACAGCGACAACTTCAGCTACCGTGTAATCGACCCGGATCGTGCGCCGGTCGAAGCACGCCGTTTCAAGGTGAAGGCCTACGGTACATCGGTCGTTATATCCGGTGAGCGCGAGGAGAGGATCTCGACCACAGAGGAGAAGGACCTCACGAACGCGATTGCGAAGGCCGTGCAGCAAAAAAAGAAAGTCGTCTACTTTCTGACGGGACACGGTGAAGCGTCGACGGGGAGCGATGGGCGGTCTGGGTATCTCCGGATCCGGAACTTACTAGTGGAGGCCAACTACGAGGTTAGGGATTCATTGCTGCTGGTAACGGAGAGCGTTCCTGGTGACTGTGACCTGCTCGTGATCGCCGGGCCGAAGACCTCGATGTATCCGGCGGAGATAGACGCGATTCAATCATACTTCGAGGGCGGGAAGTCGGCGGGACTCATCCTTCTGGATCCCGGCTTTCGGTCCGGTCTCGAGCCTCTTCTGGAAGCTTGGTCGGTTGTCTTGAACGGCGACTTGGTGATTGAGAAGAGCACGATCGGTAAGACACTGGGTATGGATTACTCGATGCCCGCGGTCGCCCGGTATGCGAAACACCCTGTTACCGAGAAACATGAGGGGCTGATGACGGTATTCCAGATGGCACAGTCTCTTCAGCAGCGAGGTACGTTGCCGGGTGTGCAAGTTACTAAACTTGCGATGACGTCTGCGTCGAGTTGGGGGGAGAGAGATCTTTCGAACCTGCGCTCCCGGTCGGTGCCCACATTCGATGCGGCCTGGGACCTGTCTGGACCTCTAACCCTGGCGGTCGCACTCGAGGGAGAGCTGAACACCAAGCTGCGAGCGGACACGGACCACACGGATCGTTCTGCACGGATCGTGGTGTTCGGTGACTCCGACTTCGCGAATAATCAGCTCTTGAGCATGCAAGGCAACGCAGACCTGTTCCTGAACGCGGCTGCGTGGGCAGTGGATGAGGGCACCCAGATCAGCATCCGTCCGAAAGAGCGCGGCTACCGACCGATCACGCTGTCCGTAAACGAGGGACAGTGGATCAAGATGCTGTCGATGGTGTTTATCCCGGGATTGCCCGTTCTTGTCGGGCTTATCGTCTGGTGGCGACGCAGGTAAGGAATCGACGACTATGAGTTTCAAAACAACTGGGATTCTCGCACTCTTTCTGGCACTGCTCGGAGGATACATCTACCTGTTCGAGATCCGGGGATGGGAAGAGATAGAGAAGGCGAAGGAGGCTGAAAGAAAGGTCGCACAGGTCGGCAAGGGCAAGGTTGCAAAGCTTAGACTCGACACACCTGGCAATTCTGTGTCAGCTGTGAGAGAAGGGTTCAAATGGAAGATCCTCTCGCCGATACGGACGGACGGTGACTTTGGCGTTTTCGAGGGACTGATCGAGGCATCGGGGACCCTTGAGAAGGCCGGTGTGGCTGCTGATACTTCTCAGACAAGCCTGCCGAATTTTAGCCTGGCTGATTTCGGGCTCGAAAGCCCCGCTGTAAGGCTGACCTTCACGGACGGTGAGGGTGAGACTCAAGAGGTGGCGTTCGGGGACCGCAGTCCGACGGGGGCATATTTCTATGTAAAGGTTTCGGAAGACGACCAGATATACTTAGCCGAAAGCCGCTTCTACTATCAGTTCGAGCTGTCGCTGCTAGATTTGAGGGACAAGAGGTATGTTCGGTTTGATCCGGACAGAGTACGTGAGATCGAGATGATCCTTGGCGACCTGAGGATTGCGGCAGAGCGGGTCGATTACAGTTGGCGGATGACGGAACCAGTCTCTGATATCGGGGACGACGTCGGAATCAACGGCTTCCTGACGTCGCTTCGGGATGCCCGTATCGAGAAGTTCTCTGGCCTCGCTGTGGCCGATGATACGGGACTCGACAAGCCTTGGTTCCAGGTCAAGCTCTACGAGGGAGACGACCGGGAGTTGCGTGGCGTCTCATTCGGCCACAAAGCGGGCGTGCGAGCATACCGAAGGTATCTCGCAAAGTCCGTCACCTCACCCTACGTGTTCGAAGCGGATTCGGCTTTTGTGCACGAACTGATCGCTGCCGGAGACCACTTCCGAACGAAAGACATCTTTACATTCGACAGACACAGCATCGATCGACTCGAGATGATCTTCCCTGACTCGAACATGATTTTTATCCGTCGAGCTCGCGAAGATTGGGACCTGGCTTCACATCCGGATCACTACGTCGTAGGTACTCGGCTCGAGGATTTTCTGGATGAGATCTTCGCTCTTCGTGCTCAGTCCTACGTTGCGGAGGAGATTGGGCAAGAGCGCCGACTTGTGTTCCAGAAGAACGGCATCCGATTGCGACTGATGATTGGAAGTGAGCTCTCCCGTGAGATCGTCGTTGGCGCGGTCGACGAGCATCTTTACGCGGCGACAAACGATCGAAACCAGATCGTACAGATCGAGCGCTACTTCTTGGGGAAAATCCGGGATGTCCGGATCTATCGGAACGCCTCTACGCCACCAGGCTGATTCAGCGTAAACCGGTTTTGCTGTGTCTCGTATCCTCTTGACTTTTCTTGCCTGGCTAATCCCGTTCGGGACTGGCCACTCGACCGCACCTTACGCGTTTCGCGTGACCGTCGATCGCGATACGATAACGGTCGGCGACCCACTTACGCTCACCCTCGTTCTCGAGTTTCCCGAGCAGGATATCCCCGAAGTTATCCCGGAGATCCGTCTTCCTGACGTATTTCGTGTTCTGGGCTCCCCCGGTGAGGCGGACCAACGCACCGAAGGTGGACGCGTCAAGTGGGAGCAGGGGATTCAACTGACCAGCTATCGAACTGGGGAGCAGGAGATCAGCGACCTGGATGTCCTGCTCGTTCTGGTATCCGGCGATACGGTGAGGCTCTCTGATAGCCCGATCTCGATCCTTGTCCGGTCCGTCAAACCTGACAGCTTGTCTGACATCCTAGACGTCAAGGCACCAATGGCGATCGATGCCGAGATCCCGGTGTGGGTTTGGCTAGTCTTGATTGTCCTGATTGTGCTGGCCGTGTCCTATGTGCTTTGGCGCCGCAGAGCTATTGGAGAAGCCGGTGCGACAACCGTCGTTGTCGTGGTTAACTGGTTCGACGAGGTCAAGAAGCTGCAGGAGTCGGGGTTGATTGAGGCGGGCGATTTCGATAGCTACTACACTAGACTTTCTGAAGCGCTGAGACGCTACATCGAACAGCGAACAGGTGTGGAGGCAATGGAACGCGCCACGTTTGAGATTCGGGGAGATCTGGAGCGTGCAGATCTGTCGAGCGGTCGGATACTCGAGGTCGAAGGGTTCTTGGACGAAGCTGATCTAGTGAAATTCGCGAAGTTCGAGCCTGACTCGGTCAAAGCCCGGCAGGACGGAGATCTTGTCTTGGCCCTGATGGACGGGATAGACGACGAGCGCACGCAGGCGGATCAGCCCGAGCTGAAGGACGAAGTCTCGTGATCCGGCTGGTTAATCCAGAATGGCTTCTCCTGATCCTGGTGATCCCCCTATTGATCTATCGGTATATCCGGCAACAGCAGTCGAAGCAGGGCAGCATCAGGTTCTCAGACCTCTCATCGGCCAGGCAGATCGTTCCTTCTCTAGCACTGCGTTTGAGGCACGGTCTGTTCGTTTTGAGATGTTTGGCCATCCTGTTCCTTGTGGTGGGGCTTGCCCGGCCGCAGTCCGGCCGGGAAGGGCGCGAGATCCTGACTGAGGGGATCGACATCATCCTGGCGATCGATGCGTCGAGCAGTATGGAGACGAACGACCTAGGCGAAGAGTCTCGTCTGATGGTCTCGAAGCGAGTGGTCACTGACTTCGTAAAGGGGCGTGTCAACGACCGTCTTGGCCTTGTTGTCTTTGCCGGAGAAGCCTACACGCAATGCCCTCTGACTCTAGACTACGGTGTGTTTCTCGCCTTCCTGGATGATGTTAGAATTGCTGAGGACGACTGGGATGGAACGGCGATCGGTACGGCGATCGCCACGGCGGTCAACCGCTTGCGTGAGTCAGCCGCGACGAGCAAGGTCGTTATCCTGCTGACAGACGGCCTCAACAACAGGGGAGAGATCGATCCCTTGACAGCGGCGAAGGCTGCAGAGGCCGTGGGAAGCAGGATCTACACGATCGGGGTAGGATCAGACGGCGAGATTCTGAGACGTGTCGACAGTGGGTTATTCGGACCCCGTCACGTGCGGACCAAAGTCGAGATCTATGAGGAGACGCTGAAGGGCGTG
>DPVD01000151.1:2827-3271 GCA_003526745.1 Candidatus Latescibacterota bacterium | reverse complement strand
TCCGCGGCATTCGTGGCTGCTTTTCCTAGGCTAAAGAATGGCAGATAGACCAAACATACTCTTCTTGATGACCGACCAGATGCAGGGCCGTGTTCTGGATCCTGGTCATGTTTGCCAAACACCGAACTTCGATCGACTCGCTAAACGCGGTATGCGGTTTCCGCGCGCATACACGCCGAACGCGGTTTGTTCACCGGCGCGTGCAAGCCTCATGACAGGACTGCTACCCAGTACGCACGGGGTTCTCGAGGTGACGCACTGTGTTGATGACGATCAATGCGTTCTGCGTACTGAGTACCCACACTGGGCCCAAAGCCTTGAAGCCGTGGGATACAATACAGGCTACTTTGGAAAGTGGCACGTGGAGCGATCGAATGATCTGACGCAGTTCGGTTGGCAGGTGGATGGTGGACAGGCGTCGAGTTTGTATGCGGAGAAGCAAGG
>DPVD01000151.1:0-2557 GCA_003526745.1 Candidatus Latescibacterota bacterium | reverse complement strand
GAGGATGCAGACAGTGAAGGAGAGTTTGTATGCGGAGAAGCAAGGCAAGCTTGGTGGAGACGATCGGGGGAGCTTCTCGCTGGAGCGGACGAATAATCTGCCAGAGGGATATGATCATACACTGCTGTATGCAGTGACAGACAAACCACCGGAGGAACGTGGTGTTGGAATTGCAACAGATCTGGGACTCGACTTCCTTAAGGGTCAGTCGGAAGACAAGCCTTGGTCCTGTTTTGTGAGCGTGCTTGAGCCACACGATCCGTTCGTTGCAGGGCAGGCTGCCTTCGACCTGTATGATGTCGACGCGATTCCATTGCAACCAAACGTGGAGAACGACCTGATCGGGCAGCCGAATCTATATCGAAAGGCCGGGATCACCTGGCTAGATATGGATGAGCGGGAGAAGAAGGAGGCGGCTGCCTGCTACTATGCCTCAATCACGGAGATCGACCAGCAGTTTGGTCGACTGATCGACCATTTGGAAGAAACTGGCCAGTTTGACAATACGATCGTTATTCTGACGAGCGATCATGGTGAACTGCTGGGATCACACGGTCTATATACGAAGAATTTTGGGCCGTTTGAAGAGGTGTATCAGATTCCTATGACAATAACCGGTCCAGGAATCCCGGAGGGCGTTGTAAGTGATGCACGAGTCGGGTTGCACGACTTGGCCCCCACTATTCTGGAACTGCTTGGGGAAGAGACGATTGGCGGCACAGACTCAACCTCTTTCGCCGAAACTCTGGGCGATGCATCCGGTGCTCAGGGCGCTTTCAATCGTGGTTTTGCAGAGTATAGCGGGGGTCGTTACCGGATTACCCAGCGTGTCATCTGGGACGGTCCCTGGAAGCTGGCCTGGAACGGTTTTGACTTCGACGAACTCTACAACTTGGATGACGATCCTTACGAGATGCGCAACCTGATAGACGATCATTCGTATGAGGAGGTAGTGCAATCTCTGATGCATTACGCCTGGACTCGTGTACGCGATACGGATGATCGTGCGTTATGGAATTCGCATTATCCTATTCTGCGATTGGCGCCGTATGGCCCGAATATAGTTGACTCGTAGACCGATACCTTTCTCCCTGAGTGATGCCATACGTCACCGTGTAAAACACCTTGACGAGGTCCCATTTTCGTAATTCAAGTGGGCAAAGCCCACTTCTGATCGTGAGAGACCAATGTCAACTCCCAACATCCTTTTCTTCTTTCCAGACCAACATCGCTTCGACTTTGTGGGGTTAAGCCCGAACATTCCTGTTCGAACGCCATATCTGGACAGGCTTTCTGAACGCGGAATGACTTTTACGAAGGCGATTGTTCCGTCGCCGGTATGCGCGCCTTCGCGAGCCTGTATGGCAGCCGGTAAGCGCTACCATCACTGTCGTGTGCCAAACAACGGATTCGATTACCCTCTGGACCAGCCGACTCAGTATCAGGTGCTTCGAGAGGCAGGATACCGGACGGCAGGGGTCGGTAAATTCGATCTGTCGAAGAACACGCTCGAATGGGGGCTGGACGGGAAACGACTGATCGATGAATGGGGCTTCACCGACGGGATCGACAACGAGGGTAAGTACGACGGTACTCGAAGTGGCAAGACTGAACCGCACGGCCCCTATCTGAAGTATTTGTATGACAAAGGGCTGGCCGAGACCCACCTGCACGACTTTGATCGAGAGAATCGACACGGCTTTCGAGGAACGCACCCGACGCCTCTTCCTGACGAAGCGTATTGCGATAACTGGATCGCTGAGAACGGTCTGAGTATTTTGCGCGAGTTTTCGAAAGGCCAGCCTTGGTTCATGCAGGTGAATTTCACTGGCCCGCACAACCCGATGGACATCACCCAGTCGATGTGGGATGCTCGTCCTGATGTGCAGTTTCCGAAGCCGAATGACTCGACCGAGCTCGATCCGGATCAGCATAATGAGATTCGCAGAAACTACGCTGCAATGATCGAGAACATCGATCGTCAAGTCGGGCGGTTCCTGGATGAGGTCGAAGCGAGAGGTGAACTGGACAATACGTTGGTCGTGTTCAGCAGTGACCACGGAGAGATGCTCGGAGACCACAATCGATGGGGCAAGAGTACGTTCTATCAACCCTCGGTCGGGGTGCCGCTGGTTGTCGCGGGGCCGGGCGTCAAGGCTGGTGTGACGTCCGATGCTCTGGTCGAACTCCACGACATTGCCGCGACTCACTTGGCTGTGGCCGAAGTAGAACCTCTTCCAGAGTCAGATGCACGGTCGCTCACCTCTCTCCTAGTCGGTGAGACAGACTCGCATAGGGAGGTCGCGGTCTCGGCCCTGAATGACTGGCAAATGATCTGGGACGGGAAGATGAAGCTGGTTCTCCAGAAAGGTGAGGGGCCGAAATTGTTCGATCTGGAGTCGGATCCGGGGGAGAACTGGAATCTGGCCGCGGAGATGCCAAGAGATGTGGAGCGGATGTCGAGGAGGTTGGCTGAAGAAGTGAACTAGAGGAAGATAGAAGGATGATTGTGTAGATACGTTTTGAAATTTCCAGTTTTCGACCGGTGCTCGGAGCG
>DPVD01000066.1:0-6949 GCA_003526745.1 Candidatus Latescibacterota bacterium | reverse complement strand
CGACCCGACCTGCTCACAATCGCCCGGCTCAAATACCAGGGTGGCGGTGACTGGTATAACGGGCCGACCGAGATCCCGAACCTCCTAGCATACATCCGAAAACACACGACGATTCGGACGGCCATGAAAGAGGTGCGAGTTGAGATCCTCGATGACGCCTTCTTCTCGTACCCGATCGTCTACGTGACCGGACACGGAAACATCAGTTTCTCGGAAGCCGAAATCAGACGACTTCGTCGATACCTCGAGAATGGCGGCTTCTTGATCGCCAACGATGACTACGGCATGGATAAGTCTTTCCGTCGCGAGATGAGTCGACTTTTCCCCGACAAGGATCTGGTCGAGCTGCCACCCAGCTTCGGGCTCTACAAGAAGCCATTCCCATTCAATAGTCTGCCCAAGATTCATGAACACGACGGCGGGCGCCCCCAGGCATTTGGTATCTTCCACGAAGGTCGTCTCGTCGTCATCTACCTTTATGAGACTGACATCGGTGACGGCTGGGACGACCCGGACGTCCACGGGGACCCGCCTGAAAAGAGGGATGCCGCATTGCGGTTCGGGACCAACATCGTCCACTGGGCACTGACGCACTGAGATGACATTCGGGGCCGGAAATGCTTCCTCCTCCCGGCAGGAGGTGCTCGATCGGCTGGGTCGTGCGCGGACTCGACACACACTTCTTCGAGCCTTGGCGGCTCTCGCAACGCTTGCCACGACGCTTGTCATCGGCGCAACCGGCGTGATCGGACTGGAGAGCATCCTCTACCTGTCTCCCATCGCGAAGATCACGGCTCTCCTTGCAGCGCTTCTGACGTGTAGTATTGGAATCGTCTGGGGGCTGCTGCTTCCGCTCATCAAACCGCAACGTATCGAGTCCACAGCTCGCCTCATCGAATCCGCACATGGAGGTTTGGACCAGCACTTGACCAATGCCGTCCAACTGTGGGGGCAGCGACAAGAATCCGCAGCCTCTAAAGCACTGATCGAGGCCGCCATCAGGCAGGCTGCCTACGCAACCCAGGGACTCGACTTTGCAGCGTCAATAGATCACTCCCAAGCGACCAAAGCTTGCCGTAGACTCGTTCTTGCAGCCTTAGCCGGTGTGATCGCAATCCAGCTTTTTCCAGGCGGATCCCTCGGAGCGATCGAGCGTCTGTCTGACCCAACAGGTCAATACACTCGCCCCCGTGACACACGAATCAGGGTCTCCCCCGGCGACACCACCCTCATCGTAGGCGACTCGCTGACGGTCACCACATCGGTATCCGGGATCGTGCCCGTAGGCGCACGGCTCCTCTTACAGAAAGAAGACGAGGAGGCTTGGTCGACACTCGAGATACCGATTCGGGAAGCCCGCGCAGCCCACGATATCAATCCGGTCCGTGGTTCATTCGTATACCGATGGGAAGCACACGACGCAATATCAGAACTCTACTTCGTCCTGGCGAAACCGCGCCCCGTTGTCCTCAGCGTGACCATTCGCTACAGTTACCCGCCCTACACACGCCTGCCTGAACGCATCGATCATGAGGGGGGCGATATCGCGACGATCAAGGGTACTGAGATGCATCTGCAGATCCGATCTAGTCGAAATCTTCGTGAGGCCTGGCTGGGGTTCGAGGATGGCACCCGACTGACTGCCGACGTTTCGGGCGACTCTGCGCACGCGGCATTCCGTGTCTCCGGTCCGGCACGTTTCACGATCGGTCTGATCGACACTGCGGGCATCATGAACGCTGCGCCCGTCACATATCGCGTGATGACTCTCGAGGACGAGGCTCCGCGCATCGCCCTGCTGAGGCCCGGTGGCGACAGCGAGATGAGCGAGAGCATGAAGATCCCGTTACTCTTCGAGGCGACAGACGACTTCGGCATTGCAAAGGTCGACCTAGTCTACCGCGTCAATCAGGACGAGACGACAACTTCGCTCACGATCCAACTCGATCGACCTAACGCACCAGAGGTGTCGCAACCCTACCTGTGGGATCTTGCCGTTGTCGACCTCCTGCCCGGAGACCACGTCTACTGCAAATTGGTGGTCACGGATACAAATACGATGACAGGACCCGGCGTCGGCGAAACACGGGAGTTCGTGATCCGTTTCCCCTCGCTGCACGAGATCCAGAAGACTGCCCAGAACGTCCAAGAAGAAATAGTCGAACAGCTCCAAGAGACCGCAGAGAGAAACCTCGAAATCCAAAAGCGTCTCGAGAACGTGGCTCGCAGGCTGACCAAGAGCGAGGAAGCGACCTGGGAGGATCAGGCCGAGGTCAGAGAAGCCATCAAGGAACAGAAAGCGTTGCAGGAGCAGATTGACCGGAACATCGAAGCGCTCGATCAGGCGAAAAATCGAATGGAGCAAAGCGGCCTGCTCAGCCGGGAAACACTCGACAAGATCGCGCAGGTCCGATCGCTTATGCAGAGTCTTCGATCGCCCGATTTCGACCGTCTGACCGAAGACCTGAACCGGGCCATGAACACGGCTGACCCGGAGCTGATCCAGGAAGCGATGGAGCGGTTGACCAGCGAGCAGGAAGCCTTTCAGGCGAAACTCGACCGAACGATCGCGCTTCTTGAACACGTTCGAAATGAACAGATGCTTGATGCCCTGGCCGCTCGCCTGAGAACACTCGCGGACGATCAGCAGGAAATCAGCAGCCAGATCAAGGCGACCGAAGCACTCGATTCCCTTACCGAGAGGCAGGATGCGCAGACGCGGGAAGCCAAGAACCTCGATGACGCTTTGAAGGATGCCGCCGAGGCGATCGAATCACCCGGAGACCAACTGGGAGATCTGTCTGAAGACTACGACCGAGCGTCCATTCCTAAACGGTCGGCTCAGTCATCTCGCGATCTCAAAGCACAGAAACGAGAAAGAGCACGCAAGGGGACGAAGCAGCTTGCCGAGGATATGACCGCAATGGCCGATAGGCTGGAAGACGTCCAGGAGACCTACCGACAGTCTCAGAAGACCGAGTTACTTGAGCAACTCGCAGGTATCTTTCAAGATCTGATGAACCTGTCCCAGTCGCAGGAACGCACGGCTACCGAAGCACGACGAGGTGCCCGTCGTTCGGAACAGGAAGCTCTTTCACGCCGGCAGACTCGCGACTTGAACGGAACGTCTCGTCTGGCGGACAGGATCGATGAGGCCGACAAGCGCACATTCCTGATCCCACCCCAAGCGGGATTGGCAACAAGAAACGCGATCATACAGATGCAGAAATCCATGGGACACCTGCAGCGAGGACTCGGAGATCAGGCTAGTAGCGAAGCACGAGAGGCAATGGCCGGACTGAACAGCGCAGGGCTCGCGATCCGAGAGGCGATCGCTGCGGTTCAATCGGCGGGCACAGCGACCGGACTTGACGAGATGCTCAAACAGCTGGCTGAAGCGTCGGAAATGCAGGGCGATCTGAACGCGCAGACCGAGAGTGCCGTGGGTCAACCCCAGCCAGGTGGGTCTCAGCTTGGTGGCAGCTTGGCCCGACTCTCTGCCGAGCAGCTTGCCATCCAGAAAATGCTAGACGACCTGCGCGAAAAATTCGGCACCCAGGAAGGTCAGACCCTTGGTGACCTCGGACGGGTCTCGGAGGACATGGCAGATGTCGCGCGTCGTCTTTCGAGAAACCAGCTCGATCCCACCACGACCGAGCGTCAACAACAGATTCTGTCCCGCATGCTCGACGCGCAACGGTCGATCCGTCAGCGCGGATTCAGTAATGATCGTGAAGCGCGAACCGGCACCGACATCGCCCACCACAGCCCGGGCAGTCTCCCGCAGAACCTGGGAGAGCAAAGTCACCCTCTCCGAATCAGACTCCGCAACGCTTTAAGAGATGGGTATCCGAATGAAGCGCAGACGCTGATCCGCCGATATTTCGACCGACTGATCGAAAACGCTGCCAGCGGAGGACAGAACTGATGCACAGGCTCGCGATCCTCGCGTGTCTCCTCCTCTGCGCCCCCCTCCACGCGCAGGACCAGCGCACGTTGCTCCGCCAGGGGATGCGGCTTGAGAACGAGGGCAAGATAGAGGAAGCCATTACAGTCTACGAGCCTCTGCTGGCCAGATACGCCAGAAACACCAGCGTTCTGTATCGACTGGCCTCGGCATACCAGAAGGTTGGACGCTTCCAAGACGCGGTCTCGCTGCTGCAGAAACGGCTGGCCAGAGCGACCAACGACATTACTGCCATCAGCCGACTCAGCGATGTCTACTTCACAGCAGGAAACGCCGAAGAAGCCGATCGTCAGATCGAGCGGATGCTGTCCGTCAGCCCACAACAGGGTACCTACACATCCGTCGGACAGCGCTACGAACGTCGTAACCAGGATCAGAAGGCCATCCGGGTTTATAGACGCGGGCGACAGGTTCTAGAGAACCCAGAACTCTTCTCCCGGGAACTAGGTCAGATATACGAACGAGCCGAGAACTATCCCGCGGCTGTCGGAGAGTACATCATCCTCGCCCGGCAGAAGCCGCAGTACGTGTCGCTCGTCGAATCCAAGCTGCAGAACATAGCGGGCCAAACCAGCGACCGACGGCCACTCTTTGAGCTTCTCCTCAGGAACGTCAAAGCCGCGTTTCGGGACAACAGAGGCACACGCCTCTTCGTAACCTACGCAATCGCCGCCGGATTCGCGCACGACGCCCTTCAGGAGCTTCTTCTCCTTTCGCCTGATGCTCCGATCGAGGGTAGTCTGCTCCGCATCGGGCGAGAAACGCTCGAAAGCGGGGACGCGAGTGACGCAATTCAGGCCTTCCAGCAATTGGCGAGCAGGACAGAGAACAGCGCCCTCATCGCACAAGCCCGGTCCGGGCTCGCCCAAGCGCTTGAAAGGTCGGGGTCGACAACGCTCGCGCTGCAGGTCTACAAAACTGTGGTGAACGGTCCCGGAAACAGCAACGTCCTGGCTGAATGCCTATATCGTATGGGCAGACTGCACTGGCGTCTCCGCCACGTCGCCGTGACGATCTCGACGCTCAAGAGCTTCAGCAACTTCGACGATCGATCTCCCTGGCGAACCAGGGCGACCGACCTCCTCGCAGACATCTACCTTGCGACGGACCGCCCAGACGAAGCGGCCAAGACGTATAGAACCAACATCAGAGAGAACAAGGGCAAGGAAGCGGCACTCACCTCGACCTACAGACTTTCTCGCCTGCTAACCATCCAAGGCGAGTATTCCGCCGCACAGAAGGCGCTGAGAAGCATTCTGAAAGGCGCGACAGCGAGCTACGTCTACAACGATGCGATTGAGCTAGCTGCTGCGATCAACGCCGGACTCGACGAAGATGCGACCGGGCTAGACGCATATGCACGAGCTTTGATGGCCGAGCACCGCGGAGATCTCCTTACATCGGCATCTGCTGCTCTCGACGGCATCGACCTATCGAGAGACCGCACGCTGGACACCACCCGCCTTCGCTTCGGGGTAAGCCGTCTTGTGGAGGCGAAAGCCTGGTCCCAAATAGAGGAGGTCTGTGAAGCCGTGCCGGCGGAGGCAACCTCGGTCGTGTCCTGGACACGCCTTCACCTTGGAATCAGCCTCGAAAGACAGGGCAGGATACCCGAAGCTCGAGACATCTACGAAGGCATCCTCGTCGACTTCCCTGACGCCCTCGATGCCGACCGGGCGCGCGAGCGACTAATAGACCTGAAATCGCCCTCCGAGGAGAACGAAGCCGGATGAGACATCGCAACATGAAACTCAGGATTACCTTGTGCATGCTCCTCTCCGGTCTCCTCCTTCTGTCGAACGCAAACGCGCAGAAGCTTCTGATCCCGATGGATCTTCGCCAGACGGATCACCTCAAGGCCTATGGTCTGGCCTTCACGATCCTCGAGCAGGGATACGGAGTCGAGTGGCTTCTGAACTACCGGGGCGGCTCATTCCTCGCCGACGCGACAGAATCATTTCAGAGGGAGGCAAGGCTGCGAAACGTTAGATACGAGTCCGTGTCGAATGTGGAGGTGGATGCGATCTACGCCGATATAGAGGAATCGAACGCCGACAGGATAAAGCTGGAGAAGGCTCCTCGTATCGCCGTCTACACACCACCCAACAAGCAGCCTTGGGACGACGCAGTCACACTTGCCCTGATCTACGCCGAGATACCCTACGAAACACTGTGGGACAAGGAAGTCTTGACTGGCAAACTTCCGGACTACGACTGGGTGCATCTTCATCACGAGGACTTCACGGGACAGTATGGAAAGTTCTACCGGAGCCACGGACGGGAGCTCTGGTATCGCCAGCAGCAGAGAGCCTTCGAGCAGATGGCTCGCGACCTCGGATTCTCAAAGGTCTCGACACAGAAAGGGGCCGTCGTCCAGGCATTCGCCGGCTATGTTCGGGAAGGTGGTTTCCTCTTCGCCATGTGCTCGGCAACCGACACATTCGACATCGCCCTCGCCTCCTGGGGACTCGACATCGCAGATACGGTCTACGACGGCGATCCGATCAATCCGGGTGCTGATAGACGACTCGACTTCGGTCAGACTTTCGCCTTCGAAAACTTCGGACTCGTCACGGATCCTATGGAATACGAGTACTCCACGATCGACGTTTCTCCGACCGATGAGCGGGGTCTAAAAGGGGCTGACGTGGAAGCCTTCACACTTTTCGAGTTCTCCGCCAAATACGACCCGGTCCCCACGATGCTCACGCAGAATCACGTACCAATCGTTCGCGGCTTCCTCGGCCAAACCACCGCATTTCGTCGGTCTCAGATAAAGCCGTCGGTCACGATTCTCGGAGAAGTTACGGGGTCAGAAAGCGTGAAGTATATTCACGGTAACGTCGGCCGCGGTACATTCACTTTCTACGCGGGGCACGACCCCGAAGACTACCGTCATCTGGTAGGCGATCCACCGACACAGCTTGCCCTTCACAAGAATTCACCGGGATACAGATTGATCCTGAACAACATCCTCTTTCC
>DPVD01000017.1:0-7070 GCA_003526745.1 Candidatus Latescibacterota bacterium | reverse complement strand
CCGATAGTGGCTGGTCAAGCAACAACTGACTTAAATGATGTTTTTTCAATGCTCTTTGTTGACAAACGCCTAAGGCCGTATTATCTTGCTTAATACTCAATGCGGCTCCTTCTCAATATTTTGTCCCCCTTGAGCTTCCCGACGCCGCGTTTATCCCCTGGTCAAGATGCCCGATTTCAGTCGCATCATCGGTAAAAGCCCGGCGATTCTAGACATCTTCAATTTGATTGAGCGTGTCTGCAGAAACCGTGAGGTTTCGGTCCTGATTGGCGGTGAAACTGGAACGGGGAAAGAAGTCGTTGCCAAAACGATCCACGAGAACAGTTCTGTCGGCAACGAACTTTTTGTAGAAGTCAATTGCGCGGCCATACCCGAGCACCTTCTTGAATCCGAACTGTTCGGCTGCGAGAAAGGCGCCTACACTGGGGCAGATCGTCGGAGACGCGGGCTCTTTGAGCTCGCAGACGGTGGAACTCTCCTCCTCGACGAAATCGGGTACATGAGCCTAGCACTGCAGACGAAACTGCTGAAGGCGATCGAAGAGAAGACCTTCCGCCGCCTAGGTGGTGAGAATGAGGTCACGGTTCGCGCCCGGATCATCGCGAGCACCAACGTAAACCTCGAGGAAGCTATGCAGAGACAGGACTTCCGCGAGGACCTTTACTACAGACTAAACGAGATACAGATAACGTTGCCGCCGCTCAGAGAGCGAGGTGATGACGTGATCCTACTGGCCGAGAGCTTCATCGACGAGTTCGGAAGAGTCTACTCGCTTGGTCACCGGACATTGTCAGAAACGTCAAAGGATCTGCTCAGACAGTATCACTGGCCGGGCAATGTTCGCGAGTTGCGGAATGCGATCAAGCGCGCCATGATCTTGCACGACGCAGAGACGCTGCAACCGGACGCGATTCCGGTCAGCATCCGCCAGACGAACTCACTCGCTACCCGGAAGTGGAACAGCGAGCAGCTCGTGATCAACTTCACCGATGAGGGTGTGACGTTCGAAGAAGTCGAGAAGCAACTGATCGAGCACACACTCAAGTCGACGGAATGGAACAAGAACAAGGCCGCGAGGATGCTGAACATCTCACGGCCTCGCTTACTCAGAAAAGTCGAGAAGTACGGGCTTGAACCAAATTAAGGGAGGGCACAAGAGACAGTACCGGTAATTTGTAGCACAGGTTGGCCCCCTACGCCAACCTTACCGAGCCATTCACGGCAGAGTTGAAGCCTCCCCGGGCGAATCCTCTGCACCCAATACCCCTTGGCGCTGCCGCCTTCTCCCAAGGCAACCGCGGCGAGCAACGGCTCACAGATTTTCCCACGGATTCCCCAAGCAGTAACTCATCAAACGAGTCGAATCTCGTTCCTTCGGGACGATCGCAGGACGCTTTCGCATCACGACCGTCGCAATGGATGCGCCGTTGTCGTATACGAGTATTCAGGGGGACCGCAATGCCAGTAGCAACAGCGAGCCAAAAAGAAGACGCAAAGGCTCAGAACCTCAAAAGAACAGCTCTTGAACTGTATCTCAAGGACATCGCCTACAACACACTTCTTACACCCCAACAGGAATTTGACCTCGCTGTCCGTATCCGCTCAGGTGACCGCAAGAGCCTCGAGAAAATGGTCGAATCCAACCTTCGCTTCGTTATCACGATCTCGAAGGAGTATCAGGGCCGCGGGCTCCCGCTTGAGGACCTAATCGCCGAAGGAAACGTCGGTCTCGTCCGGGCGGCCACACGATACGACGAAACGGTCGGTGTCAAGTTCACGACCTATGCCGTCTGGTGGATTCGTCAGGGCATCCTGTCGGCGCTCGCGGAGAAGGCCCGCATGGTTCGCCTCCCGGTCAACAAGATCAAGCATCTGTGTCGCCTAGAACGGATCGCATCAGGTCTCAAACAAGAGCTCGGACGCGAACCCAACACAGAGGAAGTCGCGAAGATCGCGGAGATGCAGCCGAAGCAGGTTCAGGATCTCCTGGATGCCTCGCGCTGGCATGTCTCGCTCGACTCGCCCCTCGAAGAAGGGCCGGACACATCCCTCCTTGAAATCATCGAAGACAAAGAAGCCGAAAGCCCGGAGCGCGTCGTCATGCGTCGCGCGATGATCGAGGAGATTCGGTCGGCGCTCGAAACGCTATCGCCGCGCGAAGCCCAGATTCTGAAGATGTACTTCGGGATAAACGGTGACGAACCGATGACGCTTGAGCAGATCGGCAACCAGTTCAGCCTAACGAAAGAGCGTGTCCGCCAGATCCGCGACAAGGCACTCTTGGCACTCAAGCATCCTTCACGCATGCGCCGCATCAAGGTGTATCTGGGAGAAAGCTAACCGTGTCGAACCCATTCACCATATCCGGAATCCACCACGTCACGCTCGTCGTCGGCGACCTCGAAGCAGCACGCGCCTTCTACGGGAAGATCCTCGGATTGCCGGTGCTCGACCGACCGAACTACGAGTTCGAGGGCGCGTGGTTTCGATGCGGACCTATCGAGCTTCACCTGCTCTTGGCGGAAGAGCATCAGGATCCCTCTCGACAACACTTCGCCGTCGAGGTCGACAAATTCGACGAGTGCATCGCCTCCATCCGATGCGCGGGGGTCGGGATTGTCGGCGGGCCTGGTGTCCGACCGCACAACAGACGATCATTCGCCTTCTGTAAGGACCCGTCCGGCAACCTGATCGAACTCTCAGGGCCACCCGGCTAGTCAAAACCGAGGCCACCCGGTCTGACATAACAACAAAAGAGGGGAGCGACAACCAACGTCGCTCCCCTCTTTTGTTGTTATCCTGACCGCCAGCGAAGAGCCTCCCCGAGCTGGGTCGAGGGGGTCCCTTCGAAGCCTAGACCATCCTGCTATTCCTCGCTCAAGAACTTGCCTACGCAAATCAGCAGAGCAGAAAAAGTCTTGATACGCCGGCTCACAGCCCCTGGGCATAGCTCGACCATCGCTCTACAGCAAACTCACCAAGGTGGGCCAAGTCTTGCTAACACGTGTCCTTCATTGTCCGGATAAGCAGCTATGGACGGGCTTACCCCTACCTTACTGACCAAAATCGTTCGGTCTCTAGGCGATCTTTCTTAATGACATCTGTCTGTTACGGGTCTTTAAACGGCCGAAAACAGACAAGACCCTATTCTGAAGAACTGGGTCTATTGTTTCTCGATCGATCTAACACCGTCTATCTTCTAATGGGCTCGGGCACCGCCTTCATGCTCTAATCAACCGCTGACCCAGATGACGGCTCCGTCCAACGCAATACAGGCTTCCTTGCAGCCGTTGCTTCGTCCAGCCGCCTTACCGGCGTATCGTGCGGTGCCTCCTTCAGCAAATCCGGGTTCGCGTGTGCCTCTTTCGCAATCTTCCGCATGGTGTCGATAAAAGTATCCAGCTGCTCGAGACTCTCCGTCTCCGTCGGCTCGATCAATAACGCCTCCGGACAAACTTTCGGGAGCGGGAAGTAGATCGTCGGAGGATGAATCCCATAGTCGATCAGTCGCTTGGCGATATCGAGCGCACCGACACCCGACTCCTTCTTCTGTCGCGACGCGGACAGCACGCCTTCGTGCATCGGCTGGGCCTTCTTCGGACGGTCGTAGGCATCCTCCAGCTTATGCACAATGTAGTTCGCGTTCAGGACCGCCATCTCGCTCGTCTGCCGCATGCCCTCCGCACCGAGCATCTTCGAATACACGTAGGCACGGACAACCATACCGAAATTGCCCCAGAAGGTGCTTACCTTCCCAATCGACTCCGGCAGGTCGAAGTCCAGGCAGAACGATTCCCCCTCCTGCACAACAAGCGGAGTCGGCAGGTAGGGTTTGAGCATGTCCTTCACACCGACGGGTCCCGACCCCGGTCCGCCGCCGCCGTGCGGCGTCGTAAACGTCTTGTGTAAGTTGATGTGAACGACATCGAATCCCATCGCGCCCGGCTGACACTGGCCGAGGAAAGCGTTCATGTTCGCGCCGTCGTAGTAGAGCAGTCCGCCACCCGCGTGGACAATGTCAGAAATCTCAAGAATCTCGTTCTCGAAAACACCGAAGGTGTTTGGGTTTGTCAGCATCAAACCCGCGACCTCATCGTTCATCTTTGCCTTGAGGTCGTCAACGTCGACAGTCCCGTCTTCAGTCGACTTGAGTTCTACAACGTCGTAACCACACATCGCCGCTGTAGCCGGGTTCGTGCCGTGCGCCGAGTCGGGCACCAAGACGACCTTTTTCTCATTCCCGTTTGCTCTGTGATGTGCTGCGATCAATGAGATCCCGACGAACTCGCCCTGCGCCCCGGCCGCAGGCTGGAATGTGAACGTGTCCATGCCCGTCACGGCCTTAAGCGTCTGCTCCATCTCCCAGATCATCCGAAGCGTGTGTTGGTTCTGCGGCTCCATTGGGTGCATCCCGGCGATCTCGGGAACACGCGCAGCCTTCTCGTGCACCTTCGGATTATACTTCATCGAGCACGAGCCAAGCGGGTAAAAATTTGTGTCAATGCTGAAGTTCAGGTGCGACAGGCTCACGTAGTGGCGAACAAGTTCCAATTCACTCACTTCGGGAAGCACCGGCGCGCTCTTACGCTTCAGGCTAGCGGGGATGTTCGGCTCGTCGGAGGCCGGGAAAGTCGTGCATCGACGTCCTGGTTGGCTCTTCTCGAAGATCAGCATCTTCTCGCTCATATCGCCCCCTCCACAGCTTTCACCAAGCGATCCACGTCATCAGGTGATCGCTTCTCGGTCACGCACGTCAGAACGCAGTTCGACAAGTCCTCGTAAAAGCGCCCCAAGTCGACACCGGCCGATATCCCCGATTGCGAGAGCCGATCGAGCAGGTCGGTTGCCGGCATCGGTGTCTGCCAGACGAACTCGTTGAAGAACGGCCCCCCGAACGGGCTCGAGACACCGGGTAAGCCGCACAGCGCTTCCTGTGCTGTGTGGCTCCGTTCCCAGTTCACCGCACCGACCTCCGCAAGCCCCTTCGGCCCGAGTGCCGAGAGGTATACGGTAACCGCCGTCCCACAAAGCGTCTGGTTCGTGCAGATATTCGAGGTCGCCTTGTCCCGACGAATATCCTGTTCTCGCGTCTTGAGCGTCAGGACATAGGCCCGCTTCCCGTTAACATCGGTAGTCTGCCCGACGATCCGGCCCGGCATCCGTCGAATATGTTCGTGTCGCGTCGCGAAGAACCCGACGTAAGGTCCACCAAAACTCAAAGGCAGACCGAGCGGCTGACCGTCACCGACGACGATATCCGCACCATACGAACCTGGAGGTTCGATCTGTCCAAGTGTGATTGGGTTCACGGCTGCTATAGACAAGGGGGAACGATCGGCGAGCAGAGCGCCGATCTCATCGAGCGGCTCTAGCACACCCAGGAAGTTCGGGTTCTGGATCACGACGGCCGTCGCTGAGTCGTCAGCGTTGTCGGCGAGCCAATCGAGGTCGATCGTCCCGCCCAGCGTCCATGGCGCCGTCACGATCTGGAGTCCGATCCCGCGGACATACGTCTCGACCACGCTTCTGTAAAACGGGTGCAGGCTTCGTGGAAGAATCACGCGCTTCCCCGGCCGGATTCGCATCGCCATCAGGACCGCTTCGGCAAGGGCCGACGATCCGTCATACATCGACGCGTTCGCGACCTCCATACCGGTCAGCTCGCACATCATCGTCTGGAATTCGAAGATCACACGCAGCGTGCCTTGGCTGACCTCCGGCTGATACGGCGTGTAGGCGGTGAAGAACTCGCCCCTCGAGATCGTAGCATCGACGACCGACGGCGCGAAGTGGTCGTATGCGCCCGCACCGAGAAAGCTCAATTCAGGAGCCGCGGCGCGTGACGCCGCTGCGATCGAGTCCACAAGACCGACCCCTTCCATTTCGGTCATTCCTGGAGGCAGATCGAGTGTCGGCATCCGCAGCGAGTCAGGTATCGGCGCCCTCAGATCTTGGACATCTTCGAGCCCCAGCGCGGCGAGCATCGTGGTGATGTCTTCCTCTGTATGAGGCGTGTAATCCATGCTTACTCCTTAACTGATTCCGTCAGCGCGCCCCAGACTCGGCCGGCTTCACGTTTCAGATCCGTCTCTGTGCCGTCGTTCACGATCACATAGTCGGCGTGCTTGATCTTCTCCGCTTCCGGCATCTGATGCTTCATGCGGGCGCGCACATCGGCTTCGTCGAAGCCCTGTCGCTTCATCGCCCTATCGACGCGGACCTGCTCGGATGCCGTGACCACAACGATCTTCTCGTAGATCCCTTCCGGATCGCCCCTCTCCAGCAGAACCGACGCTTCGACCACGAGCAAATCAGCCTCTGAAGCCTTCACGACCTCCCTGAGCCGCTTCCCAACCTCGGGCCAGACAACATCAGTCAACCGTCGCCTGGTCTCGCCGTTCAGGAACGCCCGGCGACCGAGTTCGCTCCGGTTGAACGATCCGTCTGCCTTAATCAGATCCTCTCCGAAAGCATCGATAAGGGCCTTCCGAACAGCATAGTCTTCAAGTGCCTTGTGACCGACCTTGTCTGCATCGACCCGATCGGCGCCCCACGACTCAAACAGGGAGCAGACCGTGCTCTTGCCCGACCCGATCCCTCCAGTAACGCCTATCGTCATAGGTCGCGCTCCCGTCTGATCTTTGCTTGCAGTCTCAGCGGCAACCCTTCGAGCGGATCCTCTTCCTCCCAGCGCTTCAAAGTGCGTCGATTCTTCCGACGTACCCCTGCCCAGACTATAAGGACTAGAAGGACGATGTAAAGCCAGAGCGCCGCTTCCGAAGTAACGAGCGCTCGAAGCCCGAATCGCTGCGACACGAAGCCGGCGAAATCTGCCTCGAACCGGTCGGCAGAGCGACCGGTAACCCGGAAAAGCGCCACATCGAAGGGTGTGCCGTCCCTGAGATCGCCGACGAGCCGTTCGAGTGCACCCTCGCCACCGAGGGAAACGACGAACAGCACAGCCAAGTAGCTCTGATCGTATGCGAGATGAGCGCGATTGGCACCGAACCCGAGGACGTAATTGACTTCACCTAACGGGATCAACTCGCCACGGATCGCCGCAACCGCAA